>JABMRT010000028.1 GCA_013202295.1 Candidatus Zhuqueibacterota bacterium | reverse complement strand
TGAAACCGACCATCCCCAGCCAGCAGGACTTTCACCGGCGGACATATAGATCATGTTGTATTTTCCGCCATCTTTGACGACCATTGGGCAGGCAACGCAGTAGCCTTCATGAGGTTTATCGGATATTTTTAGTATTGGATTACCTTCATACTTTGTCCAGGGGCCCGTTGGGCTTGAAGCAGTAGCAACACCTATCTGGTAGCTGACACTATCCCAGGATGAATAAGCGTGATAATACCAGTAATAAGTATCCCCGTCTTTAAAGCAATCGCCACTTTCCAAAGCCCTGTCGTCCCAATTTTTCATATTGATTGGACTTGTTTTCAAGGCCGGACATGGCCCGATAGTATGAGTAAAACCTTTTGTAAAGAATGGTACACCTGATTCTGATTTTGGAGTACCTGTACAAGTAAAATAGAGTATCGATAATAGTCCAATTGTGAGTAAAATAAAACTCTTCCTCATTTCAATTCCTCTCAGTATAAAATCATACTGCTTGATTTAATAAATGCTTTTTTCATCCACTGAGTGAAGCAGTAATTATAATGTCAGAAACAGCTTGTGAGCCGTCAAGGTTTTCAATAATAACTTTAATATAGCGCGCATTCGTATTCACATCGAAAGTCTTCTGTGCTGTCTTGCCCGGGATAAAATCATTATCAAACCAAACCAGGTCCGTCGTATCATATTTTAATCCGTCAGGGCTGGAAAAGATATGCACACGTATCGGTTTATTCGACTTCTTGGAATAAGTACATTCTGCAGTGATTGAAACACCTTCTACATTACCGATACTTATCGGAGGACATTTCTCAATGGCTGACCTTTTACCTCCTCCCAGGTTATCAATATTTAAAACCGGCATCTCAAAATTAAAGGGTCTTTGTGTTACCAAAACCTGCACACCAAGATCCTCTTCCCAGGAATACATCTTGCCATCACGAGATTCAGGACGAAGCGTATGGTAAAGATAAACAAAAGGCGGTTCAATAATCGCATGAATCTCGGCAAAAGCAGCCGCATTGGGTTCGGCCTGATAAGCAGCCACAGGATTTTTACCGTACTTAAACCATTCGAAACCATCAAAGCTGTAAGCATACCCCACACCTTCAATTCGGGGACCATACGTCCTCACTGCCCCATAGTACATATGGTACATACCATTATTATACAAAACCTCGGCTTCAGAGATTCCACCGTCATCCCAGTCACCTGTCTTTCCTCTGACCATAAGTGGATTTCCTTCGTACTTTACATACGGACCTTCGGGTTTATCACCGATTGCCACAGCAAGCGGGCTATAATCACTGTGATATTCTAGTGAACGGGATTTAACTTCTTCCAATTTTGACCAGGGTGTATTGATGGGATACGCAGAATATATGCGCCACTTGCCATCGACCTGTAAAACACCACCCACATAACCAAAATCTTCAAGCACAGGATTTCCCTCATACTTCGTCCACGGTCCAAGGGGATGCGGAGCAGTGGCCAACCCTATTTCCCACTGATATGTCGTATCACACCCGGAATACCACATATAGAATATTTCCTCATTTTCCTTTTCTGATCGTACAATCATCGCACATGCTACGTGTTTAGAATCCCAACTGCCTTCCGGACCCACTACAAGGATTGGATTCTCACCATGTTTATTAAAAGGACCCAAAGGTGACGGTGCACTGGCTACACCAAGCTGATACGATTCAGTTACTGTGCCAACTGCATGGTAATAAAAATAATAAACACCCAGATGTTCAAATCCATCTGCAGCTTCCGTAACCTTATCATCCCAGTTTCCTTTTGGATCCGGTGTAAGGATGGGATTGGGTCCCGGAATTTGAATAAAATTGGTTTGCTCAATCAAAAGTCGTTTCATTGCAGCATCATCTTGCGCAAAACTGGAATTCATTGCAATCGCCATGAATAAAACAAACAAAGCAAAACCTGTTAAAAATGAATTTCTCGTTTTTCCCTTCATGACTCTTCTCCTTAAAAAGTGAAAGATTTAATTTGAATTATATCTCAGTCAACTTATCGTTCAATAGCCATCCGCCAATAGCCAATTATGTACAAATCAGCCACCTAAAGTAGCAATTATCATGATATTAATGATGCTTTCTGAATCGTCCAGGTTCTCCGCCAGGACCTTAATGAATTGAACATGCGGTCTTAATTCAAACGTTTTCTGTACCGTCCTGCCCGGCTCAATAACATCATCGAGTGTGTATAGATCCGCCGTGTCAAAATAAAAGTTGTCTGGACTGGATTTTACATGAATCCGGATTCCATTTTTTGCATTTTCACTATAAGTACAATGAACCGTAATAGCCAATCGCGTAATATTACCAAAACTCAAGGGAGGCGAATCAGTCAACAATGTGGTTTTTCCAGCCGCGAGTGATTTTATATTTAACACAGGCATCGAAATGCTAAAAGGCTTCTGAGTAGTAAGCACCTGAACGCCAAGGTATTCACGCTCTCCGCCGTCGGAGATATAGCGCAAGGTATGATACAGATAATGAAAGGGTGGTTCATAAAGGGCGTGAATTTCTGCGAAGGCTGATACACCTGGTGAGTTCTCTCTTGGAGCAACCGGATTACCGCTGTATTTCATAAAATTATATCCGTCAAAACTATAGGCGTAGCCTATACTTTCCAGTTTTTCCCACTTCACACCCGAGTAAAAGCAGTGAAATACGCCATCATGATAAAGCATTCCGGCTTCCGAGAAACCACCGTCATCCCAGGCACCCCATTCACCACCTGGAATCACAGGATTGCCTTCATGTTTTTTCCAGGGACCCTCGGGTTTATCGGCAATCGCCAAGCAGATAGGCCCCGAATCCGGTGATTCTGAACCGATCGGATAGACATTATACATGTAGTATCTTCCGTCCTTTTTAACCACACCGCCTACAAAACCAAAATCCTCAAGAACCGGATTGTCTTCATATTCTTCCCATGGTCCCAACGGGTGGGAGGCGGTCATCAGTCCGATATCCCACCGGCCAAACTCGCCTGTATCCTCTTTCATACCCCCAAACCACATATAATACTTATCGCCTTCTTCCTTGATCACAGCCGGACAAGCTACATGCAATCCTTTCCAGCTTCCTTGCGGACCTAAATCGATAATTGGATTGGCATCATGTTTTTTCCAGGGTCCCAGCGGATGGGAAGCACTGGCAACACCAATTCGATAGCCGTCACGAGGCCATTTATTTTTATCTCTGGGTGCTCCATGATAATAAAAATAGTACGTGTGCTCATCTTTGAAAACATTACCAGCCTCAACAACCGCTCCATCCCACTCACTTTTTTCACCCGGTATAATAAGCGGATTAGGACCAGGAATCTGAATGAATGGACCGTGTTCAATAATTTCATTACGAAGGGGCGGTTTTTTCCCAGAGTTTTGTGCAATAGCATTATTAACGAACAACACAGTAATCATCAAAAGTAGTTTAATATATGTCCCGACCCAATTAATCCCAAAGACTGGTATATTCCATCTGAAAATATTTATTTTAACAGTCACTGTCCTTACTCCTCTACTTTATCATTTCCCCCTAACCGCCTGTCGCAGCGCTTCCATGAGTTTCAGAGATCTTTTTCCGACAGTTCCATCCTGATAAATGCCCAAATTAATTGTAGCAACACCCCCTTTATCCGTTAATATATTAACGTAGCTGATTAGTTCCTCTTCGCTGAATATCGGCTCCTCCATTTCAGTGTTTGGTGCCTCATGAATCCAAATATCTTCTAACATAAACAGGGCATGACGTTGTAATCCCTTACCTACAGGATGTTCTATATAACGACCTGCAGCTGTTAATAAAGATTCATCCGCTTCTCCGGCCCAGTATTCCTGCCAGGGGGTTGCATCAGGGAAGATCCAAAAGTTAAGTCCAATGATTCGATCCGGATTACCCGTCTTGCTCGCATCGAACAATCTTTCAAACTGCACATTGGGATACTGTTGGGGAATCAGGTCCCATCCATCAAACCAGTATCCCGCCAGTCTCTCACCATACCGCTTTCCAAATTCGGTCAGGATCTTCACATGCCTGTCAGTATCGAATCCTTCTTCCGGGAATCTTACATTAATCATTCTTTTCAGAAATTTCTCCTCGCTCATGTCATCGGACTTACCAATCAAATGCGAAGCCATATAAAGAATTAACCTGATACCCTTCCGATTCAGAGATTCAGCTATCTCACCAATTAAATCACGTCTGGTCGTCCATCCCGGATGGATCTCTTCCCAGGAAGTAATTGGAGCAGGGCAGTGAGGATGTAAGTGATTGACTGTGAGTATGACGTAACCGGCACCCGTTTTTTCAACCATGTTTGAAAATGCAGTGACATCAAAATTATGGACAGCGTCGGCATATGGCTTTTTCTGTCCGTATCGAGGCTGGCTGTAATCGGTCCAATGAAACATCACCCCGTATTTTGCTTTAACGAACCAGTCGGTACTGGCCCGCTTGCTCTTTACCCGTTCTTCAGCAGCAGCAATACTTTGTTTTGCTGATACCGGTATTAATTCTATTGAGCGTAAATCTATTACCTGATCCCTCTCACTCTCTGTGACACAGAGAGTAAACTCACTAATACCTGCAGGTAGATTCAACGTACACTTTAACAATACTCTTTCATAATTTCTGAGAAAGTCCGTATGATAAGGTCCATTATCGGAAATCTGGCGATCTTGATACGGCCCAATGGTTTTTCGAACTTTAAAGGTGACTTTCCCCTGGTTTGGTCCGGCAACAACTTCAAAGAGAGCGCCATCGGTCAGTGAAGCATAGCACAGGGCCACCTCAAATTCGCTTGGATCGGATACATCTACTTTCCATGATATACTGCCCTCACCAACAAATCGCATTGCCATAAATTCGGGCAATTGATCAAGTTGAGAAGCATCACCCTCAAATTTTATGGCTGTATGTGCATAAATCCCGGTAATGGCTGCAGGATCAATCGGAACCACTATTTCATTCGAAGAATTTTCTTTATCTTTACTACTGCACGACATGAAGAGAATTGTCATCCCTAAAACAAGCGGAAGTAATCTAGTAATTGAGCTATGTACCCATGACATTTTTTTAACCTCCAAGTGTCGCTGTAATTTTCAAATCTGAAACTTTCTCGGAAGCATCAGGATTTTCAATCTTGACGTTCATAAACTTTACTTTGCTTTCAAGTTCAAATGTCTTTCTTGCTAATTGTCCTTGTTGTAAAACATTATCCAGTGTGTACAGATCTGTTGTATCAAAATTTATCCCGTCATAACTGGAAAACACGTGAACACGAATTGGTTTTGTCGCTTTACTGCTGTAATGACACTCTACTGTAAGGGATAACTTACTTATGTTACTTAAACAAATCGGTGCGGTATCATTCAGTTTCGTATACTGACCAGCAGCCAGGTTCTCTTGACACAGTACCGGTACATCGAGACTGAAAGGTTTTTGAGTCACTATTACCTGAACACCGATATCTTCTGCATCCGGGACAATGCGTTTGAAACCATTAATTTTCCAGGATTCCCTGTAGCGATATGTGTGATAGAGATAAATAAAGGGAGATTCCCAGATTGCATGTATCTCGGCAAAAGCGGATGCATTGGGATTCGCATCAGTTGGGGCCACAGGATTAAGACCATATTTGGCCCAATTGAAACCGTCAAAACTGTATGCATATCCGATGCTTTCACGCGTGGATATTCGCGGTTTAGATAATTTTGCTCCACCGTAAAACATATGAAAAACGCCTCCGTGATGAATCACTTCAGCTTCAGAGAAACCACCGCTGTCCCATTCACCACTGCTGCCGGGCTTGAGAACAGGATTGCCTTCATATTTTTTCCAGGGACCTTCAGGCTTATCTGCAACTGCCATGGAGATTGGACTATAGTCCTGACCAATTGAGTGTAATGGACTGGCCGAATAGAGGTAGAACCTGCCGTTGTCTCGAACAACACCTCCCACAAAGCCGAAATCACCTTCAATAACAGGGTTGCCTTTATATCTCTTCCAAGGCCCCAGCGGACTTGTTGCGGTGGCTAAACCGACACCCCAGGGTTTGTGTTTGTCGGATGTACTGCATCCGGAATACCACATATAATACTTGTCATAATCCCAGCCGTCCCAGCTTCCTTCACCCGGTTTCAGTGTAGGATTTTCCGGTATCTTCATAATCATTGCACACGCCACAAACTTATCGTCCCAGCTTCCCTTCTCGGGATTGTTGTTCAATACCGGATTGCCTTCATACTTTTTGAATGGGCCCAGCGGGTTCTTTGAAGTGGCAACTCCAAGACGAAAATTGAGGTCTACTTTACTCGTAGCGTGATAATAAAGATAGTATGTGTCACCATCCCTGAAGGCATCGGCAGCCTCAATGCAATCATCATCCCAGGCACCCGGGGGGCCTGTTAGTAATATTGGATTAGGGCCCGGGATATGGATCAGCGTACTGTTCTCAAGCAATTCATTCCTCAACGATGGCTGAGAGGAAGGCTCCTCAGCGAAGTTTATGTGCGGTAGACATAGAAAACAAAATATTGTTGTCACAAGAATCATTTCTATACATTGTTTGAACATAGATTGATCACCTCCTGGAATTTACTTCTAAATGATTGCTTATAAAACTATAAGTCAGGCAATGAGTAAATAGTCATTAATAATTATTTAACCAACAACATTTTGCGTATGGCATTATAAGCTGGAGAAGTGATTTTGTAAAAGTAAACACCACTTCCGAAATCGCTTGCATCTAATGTGATTTGGTGCCAACCCGCTTGTAGTGGTGCATCTAACAATGTTTTAATGGTTCTGCCTTGAATATCATAAACCGTTAAAAGAACATGCTGATCTTTTGGTACGGAAAATTCGATGGTTGTTATCGGATTAAAGGGATTCGGATAATTTTGACTTAATGTGAACTCAGATGGGAAGGATAAAATTTCTTCAGGATTATAATCGATGCCTGTTGTCGAGAAAATATCTTCCAACCGTCCGCTAATTCGGACATCATCAATTCTACCTTCATAATCATTATCAGAAGGTGCGGATAGATCACTGCTAAACCGTGACCCAATGGTTAACGGATCATTGTTAGAAAAATACGCCTTATTAAAATCAAGCGTATCAACAGGACTTTCAGTCAGATCATTCCACATATATACTTTGCCGTCACCATAATCATAAAAAATAGCCAAAAATGTCCATTGATCTGTAAGTAATGTAAAACTGGAAGCTACTTTCTTTGCACCTTGAGAATCCCGAATTAAAAATTCAATATTATCATTTTTAGATAACCGTAATGAATAATTTGTGGTTTTTGGACTCGAAAAAAAATCTCCTTTATGTATAATCCACTGAAGGCCGTTCTTTACGGGATAAATCCATGCAGAAATAGCGATATTCTCATCATCAAAGTCCAGGTCATCGCTGTCATTAATTTTTATGTAATCATATTGATCAGTTGGATCCAGCCATAAGTATTCACTTCCCTCCTGCAATGGGGTAAGGTTATCATAACTTGCCTGGCCCTGTAAAATCCCATTATTACTGCTCCCATCCCAGTCGGCTCTATCAAGGCCATTATTTTCAAACTGCCAGCGTCCACCTTTACTTTGTGAAAACAGCTGTGAAGTTAAACTTGAAAATAATACCATTATTAAAATTGATTTTTTTTGATGAACACAAAACATTTGAATCTCCTAAATGAAATATGGCGAACAGAACCTGTTTGTCTTTAGAAGCATACTAAATTATATAGAGCGATTAATTCCCCACAGTTGCTGTGACATTTAATGACTTATGGAATTGCTACAAAAAAATGGACACATAGTTAAGTTCATGCGGCCTGCTTCAATCTGGTAAATTGCACTGGAGACTTATATCCAAGATATGAGTGTTTC
>JABMRT010000004.1 GCA_013202295.1 Candidatus Zhuqueibacterota bacterium | reverse complement strand
GATTTGTCCAAGCTATTCGATTTATTATTAAAGGCAGGCTATAAGTTCAGCAGCACTCTCCTGATAAATTTTCATGATACATCCAATGAATAAAAGTTGTTTAGTAATTAAGAATGATGGCATTGGAGATTTAATAATTTCTGCTGGAATCATATCAGAATTGGCAAAAAAATATTCCGGGGGATTGGATCTCGTAACTTGTATTCAGAATAAGGAAATTGCCGAACAAATTGTAGGTGTCAGGAATATTTATTACGTATCACGGGATAGTTTAATATTTTTTCCGTTAGTCCATTGGTTTGGTATTCACATACCCATAATTAACGAACGAGATTATAAAGTACTTAAGAAAATATCATCAGTAAAATACGATTTGGGCATAACCCTCAGGAGGTTTATTAGACAAAGTACATTAATTATAATGAATTTTGTTCGAGCAACAGAAAAATATTGTGTCTGGCAATACCCGACCACTGCAACTTATTCTTCTGCTAATAAATTTTCTTCAGGGTGGAAAAAGTTTTCCGGCAATATTAAAGAAACTTCTGAGCTTAGCTATTATAATACCTTTATTTCAACTATACTTGGCCTAAAAATAAATCCCACTCCAAGACTGGGGTTTACCAACCGTAAAATCAAACAAGTTGATAGTAAGCTCATAGGAATCAATATAGCCGGCGAAAATGATGACTGGCCTTTAAGCCATTGGCTGGATTTAATATCAGCATTAATTCAGCAAAATTATAAAATCCTATTATTTGGCGGGGAAAATTGTATTCCGCATGGAAATTTGATTGAAGATAAATATCCCATTCATGGCAATTATATTGGGAAACTGAGTTTTAAAGATTCAATAGAAGTATTGGAGAAAGTAAATATTTTGATAGGTGACGATACTGGTTATTCCCATTTTGCCAGCTTATTTGTAAATAAATGCTTAATAATCTTAGGTGGCGGTACTTTTGGCAGATTTTTCCCATGGCCAAATACCAGCAACCAGTACATAATATATAATGCCATGGATTGTTATGACTGTAACTGGAAATGCAAATTCAGATCCAAAAAATGTTTACAGTCAGTCCAGCCTGGCAGTCTATTAGAGTATGTAAATGATATCATTAATGGCAATAATGAGAAAAATAGCAGGAACTTGAGTAGCGATTGTGTGAACTATAATATCGCCTGGCGCCTGGCAAAAGAAAAAGGCCAATTAAATATTGATAGTTCATTTTTCTTAGCCAATAAATTACCAAATGAGTTAAATAAGAAAGATTATTTAGATTTAACAATTGAAAGCCCAATTGATGAGAAAAATCTCAAGATATTCCAATTATTTTATAAATCCAGTTTATTGAGAAAACCACTGAATATTTTTACGGCAGGTATTTTTAATTTAATTTATTTTACCAGAAAATATTTTGAGTATTTCTATCATAAAGTTTTACGCAGACCAGTTCGTGCAATTTTTGGTATAGTTTTTCCGAACATGCCGGGATAAAACAATAAACATTAGTTTATCTATCTGTTTAAATAAGGTATATCGGTGATTAGAGTAGTTGATAGTGGCTGAAGAATTTAAACAATTTAGTTCTGAATATTTTTCCAATGAAAACATTAACAAGGTCTTTTCATGATACGAAACCTGGGTAAAATTGTAGCTCATATTCCCGCTAGAGCTGGTAGTCAGAGGGTGAGAATTAAAAATTTACGTTACCTGGCTGGAAAGCCATTAATAGCCTATACCATTACTGCCGCCAGGAAATCAAAATATTTATCAGATATTTACGTTAATACTGATTCACCAATTATTGGCCAATTTGCCGAAGAAATGGGCGTTAAATACTATAAAAGATCTTCTGATCTGACGGCAGACAATTCAACCAGTGATGATTTTAATTATGATATAATAAACAACTTGAAACCTGATACGTTAATAATGATTAACCCAGTTTGTCCTTTAATAGAAGCATCCGATATTGATGAAGTAGTCGAAGCATATCAAAAAAGCAGTGCTGACGCAGTAATTACTTCAACGGCAACATCGATGCAATGTTTTTATAAAGGAAAAAGTATCAATATTGATACTGAAGCCCAACTACAGCCAACTCAATTTAATGAGCCGGTATTTGTTTGTAATTGGGCAATATCAATTTGGGATGCAAATATATTTGCTGAAAATTATAAAACAAGGGGATATGCTGTCTTCGGAAAAAAATTAATTTTATACACTATTGATCCTGTAAAATCTATTAAAATAAGTACTGAAGAAGATTTTGGACTTGCCGAGCAGCTTATGTTGATTAGACAAAACAGGCAGAATAAGGTAAAAATAATTCAATATTGGGGAGAGTAATGAAGATTTGGACTAATACTAAAACATTAGATGGATTTATTAACGAATTTGAAATTACGGAAAATAAAGCTGAAGCTGATGTAGCATTGATCGGAAGTAAACCAATCTTCCTGGAAGAATTTCCTAAACTGAAAGGAATTTTCCGCGCCGGGATAGGTCGGGATAATGTTCCAATAGAAGAAGCTGCAGCAAAAGGTGTTAAAGTAAAATTCCCGGCCCAGAAGACCATTGCTAAAATTTATGAAGAAACGGCAAATTTTACCTGCCATCTAATTTTGCGAATGATGTATGCCGATGTTGGGACATTGGATCCCTGGATAAAATATAATCGAACGATATTGAACGATAGAACTTTATTGATCATCGGTACCGGAAATATCGGGAATCGTGTGTTAAATAAAATGAAAACGCTCATGACGGTAAAAACGTTTGATATTTTATCGAACTCGGAAGATGAACTAAAGGATTTTACTGCTCGCGCTGATTGTATAACCATCCACATACCCAAGCATTCAAAGAACATCAACTTCATCGATGCTGAAAAATTATCCTGGATGAAAGATGGCGCGGTTATTGTAAATACTTC
>JABMRT010000003.1 GCA_013202295.1 Candidatus Zhuqueibacterota bacterium | reverse complement strand
TTTCTCTTTGTCAATTCCGCGGAGAAGCAGGCCCACATTGTCTCCAGCCTGTCCTTCATGCAATATCTTGCGGAACATCTCTACTCCGGTGACTGTGGATTTCATATCACTGGCCAATCCCACAATATCCACTGCATCACCAGTATGAATCATACCACGCTCAATTCGGCCGGTACCCACGGTTCCTCGACCGGTGATGGAAAACACATCTTCAACCGGCATCAGGAACGGCTTGTCTGTCTCACGCGTCGGTACGGGAATGTAACGGTCCACTTCATCCAGAAGTTCTTGTATCGGAGCCCATTCTTCACCTGCAAAATCGCCGCTTACGCCTTTTTCCATGGCTTTAAGTGCAGATCCTTTGACAATCGGTATGTCATCACCGGGATATTCGTACATAGACAGAAGTTCGCGAAGTTCCAGCTCTACCAGTTCGATCAGTTCCGGATCATCCACTTGATCGGTTTTATTTAAGAAAACCACGATCGAGGGTACGTTCACCTGACGAGCCAGAAGAATATGCTCACGTGTCTGGGGCATCGGACCGTCTGCGGCACTGACTACCAGTATCGCACCGTCCATCTGAGCTGCACCTGTGATCATGTTCTTGATGTAATCAGCATGGCCGGGACAGTCGACATGTGCGTAGTGACGGGTTGTTGTCTCATACTCGACATGTGCGGTATTGATCGTGATGCCTCTGGCTTTTTCTTCAGGCGCGTTGTCTATCTCGTCATATTTCTTGATTGACGCCTGACCTTTGTTGGCCAGATACATCGTGATCGCTGCCGTCAAGGTTGTCTTTCCATGATCCACATGACCAATCGTACCGATATTGACATGCTCTTTGGTACGTTGAAATTTCTCCTTAGCCATCAGACTTTTCCTCCATTCAGATTAAAGGGCAACGCCTCTAACTTTTTCAATTAACTTTTGTGATTCTTTTCCTGTAACAATTTCATATTTCTCAAACTGCATCGTGTAAATCGCTCTGCCCTGCGTTTTGGATCTAAGGTCAGTCGCGTAACCAAACATCTCGCGTAGGGGAACCATCGCATGAACCACATGGGCATCAGTTCGTTGATTGATGCCGCCAATTTGAGCGCGTCGGCCATTTAAGTCACCAAGTACATCTCCTAAATAATCTTCGGGGACCACAACCTCAACTGACATGATGGGTTCAAGTAAGGCGGATTCAGCTTTGCGAAGCGCTTCCTGCAATGCCATGGATGCTGCAATTTTATAAGCGAGTTCTGTCGAATCTTCATCGTGACTGGATCCATCTAGCAATGTGGCTTTTATATCCACAAGTGGATAGCCGCCGATAATACCATTTGCGGTGGACTGACGAATCCCTTCCTCAATTGCAGAGAAGAACTCTGAGGGAATAGCACCGCCAACAACCTTGTTTTCGAAATGAAATCCGCTGCCACGTTTTGCCGGCTCAAGCTGGATGACCACATGGCCATATTGCCCCTTACCACCGGTTTGCCGTACGAATCTGCCCTCTGCTTGAACAGTTTTAGTCGCGGTCTCTTTATAAGCAACCTGAGGCCTGCCCACATTGGCCTTGACACGAAATTCCCGGATAAGTCGATCCGTAATGATTTCAAGATGAAGCTCGCCCATTCCTGAAATAATGGTTTGACCGGTTTCTTCATTATTCGTCACACGAAATGTCGGATCTTCTTCCATTAAAGCATTTAAGGAATTCATCAGCTTGTTTTCATCGACTTTCGTCTTGGGTTCAATCGCTACGGAAATAACGGGTTCGGGAAAATCCATGGACTCTAGAACGATTGGATGTTTATAATCACAAAGCGTATCTCCGGTTTTAGTAAGTCGAAGACCTACGGCAGCAACAATATCCCCGGCATGGACATCTTCAAGCTCTTCCCGTTTATTGGCATTCATCTGCAAAATACGTCCAACGCGTTCACGTTTGTTGATGCGTGGATTTAAAATGGACGAACCCACTTTTATCGATCCGGAGTAAACCCGAAGATAGGTGAGTCTGCCCACATAAGAATCAGAAATAATCTTGAATGCAAGTGCTGAAAAGGGTGCATCATCCGAAGTTTCACGAGTGATGACGTTGTCATTATTCGGATCATGTCCTTCCATACTCGGCACATCAAGCGGTGAAGGCAGGTATTGAATAATGGAATCGAGCAAATGCTGAACACCTTTATTTTTAAAGGATGCTCCACAAAGTACGGGTACAATACCCACACTCAAAGTTCCTTTACGCAATGCGCGATGCAACTCTTCTTCGGTCGGGTCTTCACCTTCGAGGTACTTTTCCATGACATCGTCATCATACTCTGCAACCGCTTCAATGAGCTGATGTCGATAGGTTGCGGCTTGATCTGCCAGATCCTGCGGGATATCAATCTCTTCCCATTCGGCACCCAGGCTGGTTTCATTATAAACCACAGCGCGCATCCGGATTAAATCTATCAGACCGTTAAACAGATTGCTCGACCCCATGGGCAATTGGATGGCCACTGGATTGGCGTTGAGGCGATCCTTCATCATTTGCAGAACATTCTCAAAATCCGCGCCTATGCGATCCATCTTGTTTACAAACGCCACACGGGGAATATGATAATGATTGGCCTGCCGCCAGACTGTTTCGGACTGGGGTTCAACACCCCCCACAGCACAGAATATAGCCACAGCACCATCGAGCACACGAAGTGACCGCTCAACCTCAACGGTGAAATCAACATGCCCCGGTGTATCAATAATATTAATACGGTTCTTGTTCCAAAAGCAGGTCGTCGCAGCAGAAGTAATAGTAATACCGCGTTCCTTTTCCTGTGCCATCCAGTCCATGGTCGCCGCGCCTTCATGTACCTCACCCATGCGATGCACCTTCCCCGTATAGAACAGAATGCGTTCTGTCGTGGTGGTTTTTCCCGCATCGATATGGGCCATAATGCCTATATTGCGCGTATTTTCTAATTGTTCTTTTCTAGCCATGATCTGGATTAATTATTTCCCTGTTAATGAATTTTACCACCTGAAATGGGCGAATGCCTTATTGGCTTCGGCCATTTTGTGAGTATCATCTTTTTTCTTAATGGTCGTGCCTTCATTATTATAAGCAGCAATCAGTTCTGCGGCCAACCGTTGGGCCATTGTGTTCTCTGATCGCGCTGTGGAATAGCTGATCAACCAGCGTATCGCAAGCGCTTGTCGGCGGTTGGTACGAATTTCAACGGGAACTTGATAAGTCGCGCCACCGACACGTCTGGAACGAACCTCAAGAACCGGTTTTACATTGTCCATGCCTTTTTCAAACACTTCAAGTCCAGTTTTATCGGTCTTCTTCTCAATGATATCCATTGCAGTGTAGAAGATGGTCTCAGCCACACTACGCTTGCCTTGTTCCATGAGGCCATTGATAAACTTGGTGACCACAATATTATTATAAACTGGATCGGGTAAAACTTGCCGTTTGGCAGTTCGTCTTCTTCTCGACATTACGTTCTCCGTTTACTTCTTTCGTTTGACACCGTATTTTGATCTACTACGAGTTCGATCCTCGACACCGCTGGTGTCATACGTTCCGCGTACAATATGATAACGGACACCCGGCAAATCTTTGACACGTCCACCTCGAATCATGACAATGGAGTGCTCCTGAAGGTTGTGTCCCTCACCGGGAATGTAAGCTGTAACTTCAAATCCATTCACAAGTCGGACACGAGCAACTTTACGCAATGCAGAATTCGGTTTCTTTGGCGTTGTAGTGTAAACGCGCGTACAAACGCCTCTTTTCTGTGGACAACTTTTTAAAGCCGGGGCCTTATTTTTCTTAACAATTTCTTTCCGGCCGTTACGAACCAATTGATTCAGAGTCGGCAATCAATCCTCCTAGTCAGCTATTATCACTTTCCACAGTGACTTCTTCTACTGTGGATTCTGTTGTTTCTGTTTCGCTAGTCTCTTCTTCATCCTCAACCCATACCCGAACATCCTTGAAATGCTTCAATCCGGTACCTGCAGGGATAAGATGTCCCATGATGACATTTTCTTTCAACCCGATCAAACCATCGATCCGGCCCTTTATCGCTGCATCCGTCAGCACACGGGTAGTTTCCTGGAAGCTGGCAGCAGAAATAAATGAATCCGTTCCCAGCGCCGCTTTGGTAATCCCGAGAAGCATCGGATGGAAAGTCGCCGGTTTCGCGGCGCGGAATGATGCGGGATTTTCTTCATCCTTTTCAAGTTCTTCATTCACAGCCTGAACCCTGGCTTTTTCTATAACTTCATCTTCTCTAAAAGCGGTATCACCCTGATCGGTAATCACAACATGACTCAGTATTTCGTCATTGATGCGTAGGAACTGTAGACGATCGACTTCATCATTCTCAAGAAAGCTGGTATCACCCGGATCTTCGACGCGTACCTTACGCAACATCTGCCGTACAATCACTTCAATGTGCTTGTCATTGATCCGAACACCTTGTAATCGATACACTTCCTGAATCTCGTTCACGAGATATTCCTGGACCTGATTTGCACCTAGAATCGCAAGAATGTCATGCGGCGCCACAGAACCTTCGGATAATTTTTCACCCGCCAGAACAGTATCGCCTTCATGAACCAGCAGATGCTTTCCGTAGGGAATCAGATAGGCCTTCTTGTCACGCTCATCCCGCGAGGTCACAGAAACTTTACGCACACCACGCTTGACCGCACCGAAACTTACAGTACCATCAATCTCGCTGACCACAGCGGGAGATTTCGGCCGCCGGGCTTCGAACAATTCAGCAACGCGGGGAAGACCGCCTGTAATATCGCGAGTTTTGCTGATTTCACGCGGAATTTTTACGAGCACTTCGCCGGCCTTGACAGCTGCTCCGGTTTTTACCATAAGGTGCGCGTGGGTCGGGATAATGTATGAGCCTTGTTTTTTATCCAACTTGTCAAAAATGAGAA
Source organism: Candidatus Zhuqueibacterota bacterium (assembly GCA_013202295.1). Classification (GTDB taxonomy): domain Bacteria; phylum Zhuqueibacterota; class QNDG01; order QNDG01; family JABMRT01; genus JABMRT01. The sequence goes on along the minus strand of JABMRT010000003.1, from coordinate 10,432 downwards.
TATGTGGACTAAGATCCTTGCTTTTGGATTCAATAATCACACGGTGTTTTTGGCCCGTGGTCTCATCCACCTCTTCACGAACAGTAACACCCTCTTTGATATCAACAAACTTCACCTTGCCATCAGTATTGGCAAGAATGGTGTCGGAGTAGGGATCCCAACGGAAAAGAACTTGACCCTTTTCAACTGGATCATTGTCTTTAATAGCAATATGAGCGCCATACGGAATCGTGAAACGTGAGATGACCCGATTGTCTTCATCGAGTAATTTCAACTGACCATTCCGGCGCAGCGCAATCGAGGTTCCGTCGGCCTGTTCAACGATATTCACATTTTCAAATTGAACGATTCCATTTTGTTTGGCCACGACCTCTGATTCGACAGCGATACGGCTGGCCGTTCCACCGATATGGAAGGTTCGCAGTGTCAGCTGAGTTCCTGGCTCACCAATGGATTGCGCAGCCATCACGCCCACAGCTTCACCCACGTTCACATTCTGACCTGAAGCTAAATTTCGACCATAACATTTAATACATACACCGCGCTTTGCTTCACATGTAAGCACAGAACGTATGCCTACTGTATCAATCCCTTTGGATACAATCAGATCCGCGAGTTCTTCATCTATTAACATGCCCGCTTCCAGGAGAATATCACCTGAATCGGGATCATAAACATCTTCAGAGGTTACCCGGCCCAGAATTCGGTCACGCAAAGGCTCAATAATTTCTTCGCCCTCTTTCAGGTCACCCACATGTAAACCCATGATGGTGCCGCAGTCATCCATGGTGATGACCACATCTTGTGCAACATCAACCAGACGCCGTGTCATGTATCCGGCATCAGCCGTTTTGAGAGCAGTATCGGCCAGACCTTTTCGCGCACCATGTGTACTGATAAAGTATTCCAATACGGACAAGCCTTCACGGAAATTGGCTGTAATGGGTGATTCAATAATTTCACCGGTACCACCGGTTAATTTCTTTTGGGGCTTTGCCATCAGACCGCGCATACCAGCCAGCTGACGAATCTGTTCCTTGCTGCCTCGAGCGCCTGAATCGGCCATCATGTAAACCGGATTAAAACCCTGATCGGTATCACGAAGATGGTCGAACAGGAGATCTGAAACCTGGTTGGTTGTCCGTGTCCAGACATCGATGACCTTGTTATAACGCTCACCATCCGTGATCACTCCCTTTTCATAGAGTTTGCGGATTTTATCTACTTCAGCTGAGGATTGAGCTACCAGAGTATGCTTCTCATCCGGGATGATAGCATCATCAATCCCGATCGTCATGCCCGCTTTCATCGCATAATAAAAACCCATTTCTTTCAGGTCGTCGAGAAATTTGACACTTGTTGTGTTTCCACCGAGCTTATAGGATTGGGCAACAATTTCTTCCATTCTGCGTTTTGTGAGCAGTTCGTTTATAAATCCGAGCTCCTTCGGCACGATCTGATTGAACAGCACACGTCCCGTAGTTGTATCGTGGATCTTCCCATCCGCCCTGACTTTAATTTTTGCATGCAGTGCAATTCTCTCGTCATTGAATGCGACCAACACCTCAGCCTGATCTGAGAACGTCATGCCCTCACCCAGATCGCCTTTTCTCGCCTTGGTGAGATAGTAGCAACCCAGCACAATATCCTGACTTGGAATCGCCAAGGGACGGCCATTCGCCGGCGAAAGAATATTATGACTAGAGAGCATTAACACTTTTGCTTCAATCTGAGCCGCTGAAGAGAGAGGTACATGTACAGCCATCTGATCACCATCAAAATCCGCGTTAAATGCTGCACAGACAAGAGGATGGATTTTGATGGCCTTGCCTTCGACCAGTGTAGGTTGAAAGGCCTGGATTCCCAAACGGTGCAAGGTTGGAGCACGGTTGAGTAATACAGGATGATCTTCGATGATATCCTCGAGGATATCCCAAACTTCATCGCCACGTTTCTCAACCAACTTTTTGGCAGCTTTGACTGTTTTTACAATGCTCCGTTCAACCAGCTGACGAATGACAAAGGGCTTAAACAGCTCAAGCGCCATCTCCTTTGGCAGACCGCATTCATCCATCTTAAGTTCGGGACCGACTACGATAACTGAACGGCCGGAATAATCAATACGTTTACCGAGAAGATTCTGACGGAAACGTCCTTGCTTGCCGCGAAGCATGTCGGAAAGTGACTTCAATGGCCGGTTGCCTTCTCCGCGAACCGCCGCACGCCGCTTTCCATTGTTGAATAAGGAATCAACCGCTTCCTGAAGCATCCGTTTCTCGTTTCTCAGGATAACTTCGGGAGCGCGAATTTCAAGTAATTTCTTAAGACGGTTATTACGTATAATTACACGTCGATAAAGATCATTTAAATCGGATGTCGCAAATCGTCCGCCTTCAAGCGGCACAAGCGGTCTGAGTTCAGGCGGAATAACAGGGATGACCGACATGACCATCCATTCCGATTTGTTGGGCTTGCCGCTTTCAGTGCGTCTCAGAGCTTCGATAACCTGAAGACGCTTCAGTGCATCCCGCTTGCGCTGGACAGAGGATTCATTGCGCACTTGATGCCGCAGCTCTTTTGAGATACGGTCCACATCCATATCGCGAAGCACTTCGCGTATGGCTTCTCCACCCATCCTGGCAACAAACTCCTTTTTCACAGCGTCTTCGTCCTCATCCTCATCAATTTTTTTAGGTTGAGGAACGTCATCCATATTACGAATCATTTCTCTGGCTTCGAAGTATTCATCTTCCGAGATCAACTGCATCTTCTTGAATCCGGATTCGCCTGGCTCAATCACCAGATACGATTCATAATAAATGACCTTCTCGAGGTCTGAAATCGAGAGGCCAAGAATGTATCCGATTTTTGAAGGCACAGATCGAAAATACCAGATGTGCACAATTGGAACTGCAAGCGTGATATGCCCCATGCGCTCACGGCGGACCGATTTTGTTGTAACCTCGACGCCACAGCGGTCACAGATAATACCTTTATACCTGATCCGTTTGTATTTCCCGCAATGACACTCGTAATCTTTGACCGGACCGAATATCTTCTCGCAGAACAGCCCATCTTTTTCCGGCTTATAAGACCGGTAATTAATGGTCTCTGGCTTTGTGACTTCCCCGTGGCTCCAACTCAGAATAGTATCTGGAGAAGCAAGGTTCAGCGCAAAGCTGGAGAAACTTTTTCTTTCAGGTCCTTCAAATGCCACTGGCAAATCCCTCCTAAAAGAGGATTGAATTACATAAGTTCCACATCAAGGCCAAGCCCCATCAATTCCTTCAACAGCACATTAAAGGATTCGGGTATGCCTGGCTCAGGAAGATTCTCGCCCTTTACAATCGCTTCATATGTTTTGGCACGACCCCTGACATCATCTGATTTCACAGTCAGGATTTCCTGCAGCATAGCCGCTGCTCCATATGCTTCCAGGGCCCAAACTTCCATTTCACCAAATCGCTGACCGCCGAATTGCGCCTTACCACCCAGCGGCTGCTGGGTAATCAGCGAATACGGGCCAATCGATCTGGCGTGAATTTTATCTTCAACAAGATGAGAAAGCTTCAATATATAAATATAACCGATCGTCACCCGTTGGTCGAATTTCTCACCGGTCATACCATCAAATAAATCGCTCTTGCCATCAAGGACCAAGCCAGCCTTCTCCATCTCTTTCTTGACTTCTTCTTCACTGGCACCGTCAAATACCGGTGTTGCGTAATGCAGACCCAGCATTTTTCCGGCCCAGCCTAAGCTGGTTTCAAGAATCTGACCCAAATTCATTCGGGAAGGTACGCCCAATGGGTTCAATACCACATCAACCGGTGTACCGTCTGGCAAATAGGGCATGTCTTCAGCAGGTACAACTCGTGCAACCACACCTTTGTTCCCATGCCGTCCGGCCATTTTATCACCAACCTGAAGCTTCCGTTTTCGGGCAATGTATACTCTTACCAGCTGGACAATACCAGGGGGCAATTCATCACCCACAACGATCTTGTCCTTTTCTCGCTTGACCATTTCATTGATTTCTATAAGCTTCTCGGCATGAGCTTTTAATAATTTCTGTATTTGTTGATTTGTCTTGTCATCGCCTTCAATCCAAGCATCAGATTGATCAAGAGCGGAAAAATCCAACTTGCTGAGTATGGTCTCACTGAAAGCTGTGTTCTTTTTCACAATAACTTTCTGAGATTCCTGGTCACGGATGCCTGCCGATTTTTTACCTTTAAGCAAGGATCTTAATCTTTCGACCAGCATTTGGTTTACATTCTCAGCCTCACTCTTACCATGCTGCTCAAGCTCTTCAATCTGTTTTTTATCTCTCTTCTTGGCCTTTGGATCACGCCTTTTAAGAGAAAATACTTTGGTGTCAATGACAATTCCATTCATTCCTGGAGGTGCTTTTAAAGAGGCATCTTTAACATCACCCGCCTTGTCACCAAAGATTGCTTTGAGTAATTTTTCTTCAGGAGTAGGTTCCGTTTCACCTTTCGGTGTCACCTTGCCCACGAGGATGTCGCCAGCTTTCACTTCTGCGCCAATACGAATCACACCATTCTCTTGGAGATTCTTCGTTGCCTCTTCAGAAACATTGGGAATTTCACGAGTGAGTTCCTCCTCACCTCGTTTTGTATCCCGAACTTGAAGATCGAACTCTTCAATGTGAACCGAAGTATAAATATCATCCTTAACAACACGCTCACTCATGACAATAGCATCTTCAAAATTATATCCGCGCCAGGGCAGGAAGGCCACTAGAATATTACGCCCCAGAGCCAGCTCTCCACGATCAGTTGCACATCCGTCAGCCAGAACGTCGCCTTTTTTAATTTTGTCACCTACAGAAACCAGGGGAACCTGATTGATCATGGTATCTTGATTGGTGCGAAGGAATTTCGTCAGATTGTAGGTTACAGTATTATCGGCATTGAAATTATACAGAGCCGAATCACTGCTGGTTTCATTGATCCTCAACGTCACCTGGTCAGCACTGACCTTTTCAACTATGCCATTGACATCAGAAACAATGATCGCACGCGAATCCTGTGCAATTTTCTTTTCAATACCCGTACCCACAATGGGTGCCTCAGGTTGCATCAGCGGCACACCCTGTCTCTGCATATTTGAGCCCATGAGTGCCCTGTTCGCATCATCATGTTCGAGAAATGGAATCATTGCCGCTGCAGCGCTGACAATCTGATTCGGAGACACATCCATATAATTCACATTGGCACGGTTTGCAATCGGAAACTCACCACGATGCCGAGATTTGACGCGTTCATTGACAAAATGGTCAGTATCATCAAGCGGTGCATTGGCCTGCGCAATTATATATTGTTCTTCTTCATCTGCGCTGAGGTAACGGAGTTTTTCAGTTGCTTTGCCGTCTTCTACTTCTCGATAAGGTGTTTCAAGAAATCCAAATTCATTGATTCGCGCATAGGTTGCAAGCGAAGAAATCAATCCGATATTGGGTCCTTCAGGCGTTTCGATAGGACACAAGCGTCCATAGTGTGTATAGTGCACATCTCGGACCTCAAATCCGGCACGTTCACGGGTAAGACCACCTGGGCCGAGCGCAGATAAACGACGCTTGTGTGTCATCTCGGCCAAAGGATTGGTTTGATCCATAAACTGCGAGAGCTGGCTGGTACCAAAGAAGGTGTTAATCACGGACATGACTGTACGTGCGTTGACCAGATCCTGCGGGGTTAATTTATCACTATCCCCAATGTTCAGTCTCTCTTTCACGGTTCGAACCATACGTGAAAAGCCCACACTCATTTGAGCCGCGAGCTGTTCTCCGATTGTTCGCACGCGGCGATTGCCGAGATGATCGATATCATCAGTGGTTTTGGCCCCGCTTCGAAGCGTTAAAAGGAATTTAATAATCGCCACAAAATCATCATTGGTCAGCACTGTCACATCATCAGGCACATCCAATTCGAGCTTTCGATTCATACGATATCGGCCAACACCGCCCAGATCGTAACGCTTTGGATTAAAAAATAAACGATCTATTAAAGCGCGTGCAGTTTCCAGATCAGGAGGATCTCCGGAGCGAAGCTGCCGGTAAATTGCTTCAATCGCATCTTTTTCAGAGCTGACTGTATCTTTTCTCAACGTATTGTTAATGACTGTGGAGCCAGCTTGACTATCTTCAGCCTTCAGAAACTTGAGTTTCTTGACCTTCAATGTTTTCAATCGAGCGATGTGGGATTCTTCCAGTACCGTATCCCGCTCAAGCACGACTTCACCGGTCTCTTCATCGACAATACCGATTTCATCCTGGCTGAAATATACGCTTTCGCCAAAATGCTTTTTGATCTCGGCAGAGCTGATGCTTACCTCTTCAATCATATTAAAGAGACGAAACACCTCTTCATCTGTCGAACATCCCAATGCCCTGAGTAATGTGGTAACCGGAAACTTGCGGCCCTGATCCACATACACATAAAGCACATCATTTAAATCCATCACAAATTCCAGCCATGATCCCCGGAAAGGGATAATCCGGGCTGAAAATGTCTTTGTGCCGTTAGGATAAATCTTTTCGTCGAAGAAAACACCCGGCGACCGATGCAACTGGTTGACGATGATTCGCTCAGCGCCATTGATAATAAAGGTGCCTCGATCCGTCATATAAGGAAAATTACCAAGATATACGACTTGTTCAAGCGTGTCGGAATATGTTGGCTTTTCACTGTATTGATCGCGAATTGAAAGCCGCAACTGAGCTTTGAGCGGCACGGCATAGGTCATGCCTCTTTCACGACACTCCTTAACGCTGTACTTTGGAGAATCCACAAAATAATTGACGAACTCAAGAATAAAGTTCTCTCTGGAATCTGACACGGGAAAAAGAGACAGAAAAACTTCCTGTAATCCCTGAGCCTTACGCTTCTCCGGCGGTACGTCATCCTGCAGGAAATCCTTGAATGAACGGATCTGAATATCAAGCAAATCCGGAATCTCAACTGCGGACTTTATTTTCGAAAAGGATTTTCTTTTTATCGGTTCTCTACGCAATCGAACCACTTCCCTTCGGGTAAAAAGACAAAAATGAATTACTTCAATTCTACAGTTGCGCCAACTTCTTCAAGCTGCTTCTTGACGTCTTCTGCTTCATCTTTGTTCACACTTTCTTTAACTGCGGTAGGCGCGCTTTCAACCAGATCCTTGGCTTCTTTCAAACCCAGACCGGTAAGGGCACGAACCACTTTGATCACCTGAATTTTCTGTGAACCCACAACGGTCAGCATCACATCAAAGTCAGTTTTCTCTTCCTCAACCACCGCAGCAGCAGCAGGTGCGGCAGCAATAACCGGAGCCGCAGCTGTCACGCCAAACTCATCTTCAAGCGTTTTTACTAGTTCTGCCAACTCCATCACACTCATGGATTTCACGGCATCAAGGATTTTAGATACATTGCCACTTGCGGCTTTGGCTTCTTTTTTCTTAGTATCCACAGCCTCTTCTGTCTTTTTTTCTTCGGCCATGTCTTTCCTCCAGACTTAATGAATAATAACGATTCTATAATTACGATAAATGGATTCTATTCTTTACTCGCGCGTACCGCATCCAGTGTACCCACCAATTTACGAAGCACGCCGCTGAGACTTCCGACCAAACCCTGGATTGGCGCATTGAAAGTGCACACGATTTGTGTAATCAGCTCAATCCGTGAGGGAAGAGCAGCAATTGCATCCACTTTTTCAGGACCAAAGAACGTGCCTTCAAAAAGTGACATTCGAATCGTGGGTTTCTTCGCTTCTTTTGCGAAATTAGTGATCACTCTTGCTGGTGCGGAGGGATCTTCATAGCTGAACGCAATTGCGGAAGGACCTTTGAGATGTGGCTCCATCTCATCCCAGCCTGTATTTCGGGCTGCGATTCTGGCCAGCGTGTTCTTGACAACCAGAAATTCGACCTTATCTTCTCGGCATTTATTGCGCAATTCGCCCATTTGTTCAACATTCAGGCCTTTAAAATCAGCAATAAAAACACCTGTTGCTTTTTCAAAGATTTCTGAAATGCCTTGCACTGCTTCTACTTTTTCGGGTCTTGGCATGGTAACTCTATCCTTCAATTACTTCGTCTGCAAATTAACGTAACGCTTCAATGATGCTGGCTCGATCTATGTGGATACCCGGCCCCATTGTGGACGAGATGGTCACCGCCCTGAGGTACTGCCCTTTTACTGAAGCCGGCTTGATACGTATTATCTGCTCAAGTAGCGACTTGATATTACCCGTAAGCTGTTCAGCCGAGAAGGATGCTTTACCCACTGTGGAATGGACGTTCCCAAATTTATCAACACGGAATTCAATCCGGCCGGCTTTTAACTGCTTTACAGCGTCTGCCACTTCGAATGTCACAGTACCGGCTTTCGGATTGGGCATCAATCCTTTTCGTCCCAGAAACTTACCGAGCTTACCCACATCTTTCATGACATCGGGTGTTGCCACAATAGCGTCCACATCACCCCAACCCTTCTCGATTTTCTCTATATATTCTTCGAGCCCGGCCATGTCTGCGCCGGCATCCAGGGCCTCTTTGTCTTTCGGTGGTTTGCACAATACAAGAACGCTAACTTTTTTTCCTGTTCCGTGGGGTAGTGAGACTGTACCTCGTACCATCTGATCGGCTTTTTTGGGATCCACACCGAGCTTGATAGCGATATCGACAGTTTCATCAAACTTGGCAATTTGAATGGACTTTAAAACATTAACGCCTTCCTCGATGGCATACATCTGAGTTCGATCAACTTTTTCTGTGTTAGACTGATACCTCTTGCTATGCTTCATTGAATGAGTAACCTCTTTATTATTCGACTAAAAGGCCCATACTTCTGGCCGTTCCTTCAATAATTCGCATTGCATTCTCAACATCATGCGCATTTAGATCGACCATTTTGGCTTCTGCGATCTCTTTGACCTGATCGCGTGTTACCGTACCGACCTTGTCGCGGTTTGGTTCACCCGACCCCTTTTCGATATTGGCCGCTTTTTTTAGCAACACGGCCGCGGGCGGTGTCTTGGTAATGAATGAAAATGACCGATCTGCATAAACCGTTATTACCGCAGGGATAATCAAACCCATTTTATCCTGCGTCTTGGAGTTGAATGCTTTACAGAATTCCATAATATTCACACCATGCTGGCCCAAAGCCGGACCAACAGGAGGTGATGGATTGGCCTGTCCTGCAGGAATTTGAAGTTTAATTAATCCAATTATTTTCTTTGCCATGTATAACCTCGGCCCTCTATATTGCTACTTTTCCATTTCGACTTGTAAGAAATCCAACTCAACTGGCGTGGAGCGTCCAAAAATGCTGACCATAACTTTCAACTTCTTCTTCTCCCGGTTGATCTCTTCTACTATACCGGAGAAATCGGAAAACGGTCCATCTGTCACTTTCACCGGATCGCCTTCGCAGTACGGGATATCAATAATCTCTTCATCTTTTCGTTCTTCTACGCGACCCAGTATTCTTCGAACCTCATCATCTTTTAATGGAACAGGCTGATTCTTGGGTCCGACAAAATTCGTTACACCGTTGGTATTCAAAACCAAATGCTGGGTCTTCTTATTCAGCTCCATCTCAACGAGCATGTATCCCGGGAAAAAGATACGGTTTTTAACGCGTTTTTTACCATCACGCATTTCCACCACATCTTCAGAGGGAATCAAAATCCGTGGGATTTGTTCCATCATCTGATTTCGCTCTATCTCGTTTTCAAGGACTTTCTTGATTTTATTCTCATGTCCTGAGAAAACGTGAATGGCAAACCACTGTAGCCCGTTTTCTTGCATTAAAAGATTACGCCTATGAGGTGATTGAGCATGAAATCGATACCAAAGATAAACACAGAAAGAATCGAGCAGAGCACTACAACCACAACTGTGGAACCGTAGAGTTCTTCGCGACTCGGCCAACTGACTTTTGAGAGCTCTTGACCGACTTCACTGAAATATTTTGAAATCTTCTGAAACATTGAACTCCTCAATGATTAAGCAGGCCTGGAGGGACTCGAACCCCCAACCCCCGGATTTGGAGTCCGGTGCACTAGCCAAATTGTGCTACAGGCCTGAGCCCCATCTAACTGCACTAATCCAGTCGATGAATCATAAATACGTCTTCTGGTTATCTTGTTTCCTTATGGATCAAGTGCTTGTTGCAGAATCGGCAAAATTTCTTGAATTCGACACGACCAGTATGTATCCGTTTGTTCTTGGTTGTGTTATAGTTCCGCTGCTTGCACTCAGTACATTCCAATATGATTTTATCTCGCATACTCTATTATCGCTTCACTATTCTAAGATTTTACCAACCACACCGGCACCCACTGTCCGGCCACCTTCACGGATCGCAAACCGAAGTCCCTCTTCCATCGCGATCGGTTCGATCAATTCAACCTTG
>JABMRT010000027.1 GCA_013202295.1 Candidatus Zhuqueibacterota bacterium | reverse complement strand
CCGTTAAGTGGACATTGAGTTTCAGGTTATTTACATCCTTTGCTGATGTATTCAGTACATCCACATCAAGTTTAAATTCAGCGTTCTCATAATTTTCATCCAGATCCGTCCGAACGAAGAAATCATGGATCTGGATTTTCGGAGTTCCGACGAGATACACATCGCGGTAGATGCCGGAGAGGCGCCAGAAGTCCTGATCTTCGATGTAACTACCATCCGACCAGCGGATGACCTGAGCGGCAAGCAGATTCTTGCCGGGCTTGACGAAATCCGTCAGATCGAATTCTGCAGGCGTCATTGAACCCTGGCTGTATCCAACCTTCTTTCCGTTCACCCACAAATAAAAGGCGGACTGCACACCGTCAAAATGGATGACGATTCGACGATCTTTCCATGATTTGGGGATCTTGAATTCCAGACGGTAGCAGCCGGTTTCATTGTCGTCTTCCGGCAGGTTTGGTGGATCTGCGGGAAAGGGATGGGTGATATTGGTGTAGATGGGACGGCCGTATCCTTTGGTTTGCCAATTTGAGGGTACAGGGAGCAGATCCCATTTATTATCCTTATAATCCGGTTTGAAGAAACCTTCAGGAACATCCGAGATTTTGGGCACAAATTTGAATTTCCACTTGCCATTTAATGACAAGTATTGATGCGACTCGGATTTGTCTAATGTTAGGGCAGACTTAACATCCTGATATGGAATGAATGTGGCATGACCGGGCAGCTTGTTTTGCCCGATCATTCCTGGATTTTCCCAGTCGTTTGGCTGGGCATTCAGACCGATGATACAGATCAGAAGACAGAGGGTAATGATGCGTTTCATGAGATGATTCCTTAATCGATGAGGTTCATAATGTCGTTTCACAGTCCAATGAAGACTATCGGAATGTCGTTATGAATATAATAGATGATAGCAAGGAATTCAATAAATTAATGTGAGGATTTACATTTATAGCAATATTTTATGGATTTCTAATAAAATTGCTATTCTCTTTTAGAATAACCTTCAACTCATCTGTTAATAAAATACATGTTACTTCAGCATCACCATTTGAGTGATATTTTGTGTCTATGTTTTGCCAACCTTGTATATAAGTATTGATTTGATCTTTAAGATTACTATCCTCCATTGTGATGGTTGATATAGTACTATCTTCTGTTACATGAAGATTGAAAACAAGCTCTCTTAATTTCGACAGGGCATCCATTTCAGCATAATATTTGACTGATGTCTTTTGTGCATCAGGTTCTAAATCCCTACTCGCCATGCCTGCGCCTTTTACGATGAGAGTGTCTAACCACGTATTAAGAAAATATTCTTTTGTATAGTTGATATTAATAAGCGGAGGAGGTTCATTATTTATGATATATTTATTATTGCTGCCATTTGCAGCGCCAAAGAGTGAACCAAGAACTGCACCTGGAGCGCCGAATAGAACAAATCCCATAAGCGCTTTTTCTCCTGCTGTCATTCTCCAAAATCCGCTGGTGTCGTCGCCATCCGATAAGCCAATCACAAATCCAATTCCACCAGGTATGAGTGCTCCTTTCCAAAGCCCTTCTAACGCACCTCGAAGATGATTCCTGAGTATGATGTGATTTATTTCTGAAGTAGCAATCGATTGCTTTTTATTTAATTTAGAATCAGACCATACTGTGGAATCAGGAAAAACTTGAACGTCTTTTCCCACGATCTTTTCTTTATCAAATAATGTGAGGGTCGCTTTTTTACCCGCTATTGCTTCGTTTACTTCATCAAGAGTAGAGAAGTTTTTAAGGTGGGTACATTGTGTTATAGAAATAACGAGTGCGATGATTAACAAGATAACAATAAATCGTACTTTCATTGGAAACCTCCAATATTTGGTGATGCATCCATTCATGTTTAAAAATGAAAACCCAAACCGATTGAATAGCTGAATCCTGAAAGGTTGATGCTGTGCGGTATAAGTGTTCTGGTTTCATAACGATCCGGAATATATTGTGTGAATTCGGGGAATTGATATGTTGATACAATTCGAGCTTCGGTTAAAAAGTTGAGAGATAATTTACGGGTCAGATAAATATCCAAATCCGTTCTCAGGGTAAATCCAAATCCACTTTTTTTAATGGTTTGATACCCCTCATCATACCAATAGTATAAGTTTCTGGAGTAAGATAATGCATTATATCCGAATCCTGCTCCTATACTGCATTCAATGTGATTCTGGAGGGTTGTGAATGACAGATTCGGGAGATAGGAAATGAACAGATCGAATGATGTGCTAATAATTTGTGCATAGTTGCTGGACATCATTTTCATTTCCCAATTGAGCTCGCTCATTTCAAAACCTACTCTGATAAACCGTTTTAAATCTAATGCAATACACACTTTAATAAGAGACGGAACATACGGATTGATTTCAACACCTAAACCAGATTCCTGATTTGCTTCTTGTATGTCTTGTATGGCCTGAGAGTAAGAGCGTCCTATTCCCACATATATATGAAGCTTTGTGTCCCGAATTGATTTTTGTTCTTCAATCACTGATGGATTTAACTCGAGGTTTTCAGATGTGACCCAGGTATTCAATGTTTTAACCTTCCCTCTATCCATCATAGAAGCCTTATTCTGACCTACCCTAATGATCACTGCATTCTTCATCAACGTTGGTTTAATCTTCTTATATTTCTCAAGATTCCCCTCTATAAGATAAACATCATCCCAGACTGCTGCATATGCAAGCAGCCCGGTGAGTAAACCTGCAGGAACACCAATTGCCAGGCCTACAATTATTGACGAATGTACTAATGAAAGAGGTCCTGCGTTCAAACCGGGTGTGCTTTTGGCTATTCTAAAATAGGCCTGGACTATACTGGCCAAAACAAGTCCGACTCCTTCACCGACTGAGGCTGTATATCCAAAGACTTTTTGGAAGGCTTTTTTTCTATCCGGCTTCATGATGATGTACTGAATGTTCGGTACATAGAGTGTGTCCACATATGATAGAAATGAATTGATATCGAACTGGGTATCTTTTTCCCAGGTTATGAGCATAGAATCTGTGACCTGGAATATTTTACATTTATACGTGATGCTATCACAAGTCATTATTTCTGCAGTTCGCAGGCTTTTTTGTGCCATTACATTGCAGGTGATTAGAAGTATGTAAGTTAATATATAGAGTGGGGCATGATGAGAGAATATGTGTATCGCTTTTAAAATTACATTTCTCAACATGGAATTCTCCTTCAATTAATTGGACCTGATTTCTGAAGGATATGAATCTGAGATATCGGCACAAAAGATGTTGAACAAGAATTGATGAATTTGTCAGCAATTTAATACATGAGATTTAATAATCAAGAGATTTTTTATTGATAATTGGTTTGGGATTAAGGAAGGATTCCCGCATAAAAGATGGAGGACAAGCCAGCTGAAAAGAACACCGGAATGACAGAGGAATAGGATTTGGTATCCACCCTGTCAGATTTAATCGATGAGATTATTTTGTGGTGTCAGGAATTCCTTACTGACACTTCGCAAGCCTATAGACTGTCAGGATGTAAATCCTGACAGCACTTCATTCCACAAGCGGATGCAGCGGAAATTGAATTTGAAATTTTGCACCGCCTTTGCCGCTGACTTTCAGTTTCCCCCCCAATTGACCTTCCGCCATCATAGTCACAAGCTGCAGACCCAATGACGGACTTTTCTCAATATCAAAATCATCAGGCAATCCGACGCCATTATCCATCACAGCCAATTCCACTTCATTGCCATTGATCTTTTGGAAAGAGACTTTTATCTGTCCCTTGTCCGTCCGACTTTTGGGGAAGCCATATTTTAACGCATTTGAGATCAGTTCATTGACAATCAATCCGCAGGGAAGCACTTTGTTCACATCCAGAACAATATCATCCACTTCGATCACAGTGGATATTCTATCCGAATCACTCTCATACGCTTTAACAAGATCGTCCGCCAATGTTCCGAGGTATTCTGAAAAATTGATATGGGTCAGGTCCTGCGACTGATAAAGGCGCTCGTGAAGAAGCGCCATAGAGTTGATCCGGTCCCGGCTTTGCATGAACATCGCTTTTACTTCTGTGTCGTGTATATCACGAGATTGCAATCCAAGCAGACTGGAAACAACCGCAAAATTATTCTTCACCCGATGATGGACTTCCTTGATCAGCATCTCTTTTTCTTTGAGAAGGGATTTTAATTTTTCTCCTGATTGCTTGCGCTGGGTGATGTCTGTCGAAATGCCCAGCAGACCCCATACCGTCTTTCGCTCGGGTTCCACGTAGATCGGCGTCTTAACTTCCCAGTAGACACGCCGATTCGCTCCGGCATCGGCAACATTGATCTCTTCAGAAGTCTGTTCGCCTGCAAACACGCGTAAGTCCACCTCCCGTAGCCGTTTCACAGTGTCAGGCGGGAAATAGCGAGTATCGTCGAACCCGACCAGTTCTTTGGCTGAACAACCGAACAACTCCAGCGTCAGCCGGTTGGCATAGATATAACGGAACTGGGAATCCTTCATGTAGACATAGGCAGGAACATGATCCATCGCCTCGCGTAAGTGCTGTATCTCGGTGAACGCATCCTTCAGCTTGAGTTCCGCCTGCTTGCGCTTGGTGATGTCTCTTCCATAAAGGTTCACATAATGAAGATCAGAAACAGGCGTAATTGCAAATGAAAATGTACGCCCGCAGAGATCAATGTCAATTATTTTACTGGTTTTGCTTGCGAGTACTTCCTTAACTGTGTCACACCAGGTTTCCGGAACACGTTCGCCGATTGAACAACTCCACGCTTTCAGCAACGCTTCGCCTGCTTCATTGGCATAAAGAACCGAGCCGTTCTCACCCAGCCGCATAATGGGGAATGGATTTTCAGATGGAAATTTCGACAAACTCTTGATTTCCTCGTCTGCTCTAAATTGGTTATCAATGCGCTGACGCACCTGGCTCGCCCCCAGGAGGATTCCCAATACGCCCAAAAACCACAAACCGGCATGGACTCCGGCAATGGGCCATATCCGGGCATGTGCCACTTCTAAATAAGGAGTCAGCGCCACAGAAACACTAATACCACCACGGATTTCACCCTCCTTATACCCCTGGACGGCGTGGCATTTCAGACAACCCGCTTCAGTAACCAAAGGTTTCATGAAACGCAACTCTGGCTGATCGTCCAACATTTCCTGTGATATTACTTCGGTTTTGCCTTGTTCGAAAGCATGCAGGGCAACTTTTTCCCAGGCATCAGGCGCATTTTCCGGGCGTAAGGGTTTCAAGCTGGTAATGTGGCCGCGCGAACCGTATTGCAGGCCCAGTTCATGGACCTGACGTGTCATGTAGGCGGGATTCATCAGTGTCAGCCGTCGGCCAGAGGGAGTGACCAGGTCGCGTTCAAAGATATCGGTTAAATGCGGATTCGGTGGTGTCATGTCAGTGACGGGCACATAGACGCCGCCATGCGACGTGGCCCATCGCCGGTAGAGTACGTCTTTGTTGAAACTGTTCCGGGCGTCATGCGTGGCCGCTTCAAACATGGCATCGTGCAGCAAACGCACGTTCCAAACCACTGACGCGGCAATGGCCAGCGTCCAAAATGTGAGAATCAGTACTGTTGCACGTCGCATTTGGTGTACAATAGCAGCTGAGGGTGGTGAGGCGTTCATAAATGTTCCTTTATTCTGAGATAGTTCTATATTACAGAACAGTCAACGAAAACGCAAGGCAAATGATATCATTATTATTTCCTTTTGAGGACTAACCCGCAGTTTTTCGGGGAGTCTATCCCGGCGATCTTCAAGCCGGGGAAAAGGAGAATGTCCGATTCATGAGGTGAGATTTTTTACAGTTGAATTCCAGATCAGTATAAAATGACAGGGTGGAGCAGGGCGGGTTTGGAAACCACCCCTACACATTAATCGAGAATGTTTTGGTACAGAATTTCTGTTGTAATGGTATTTGCCACGAGGTCAAACGCGATGTCTTCATAATGCACATCATCATCAAAGTATTCGAGCGTTTTGGGAACGGCCTGCTCCAGATCGATCAGGATTACATTGCGCTCGGCGGCGATTTCCTTGACGGCTTCGGTGTATTTCTGAAATCCGATGAAAGCTGTGTTGTAACTCCATTTCTTGTTATCGCCAATAGCCTCGCTATTCAGCATGGCCAGCTTGCTTTTTTCCTTGTCTGAGATATCCACCTTATACAGATTGGGCTGGGTCATGAGAATGACCTGCACCCCATCCTTCTTCGCGAGATCAATCAAGGTGTTAAGGTTGCGTTTGAAAGGTGCAAGACCGGGGAATTCGGTCTGTTCCACTACCTCGCGCGGTGTGTGGTACCAGAACATACTGATGAAATCGCCCATCGTACTGATCAAGGTCGGGTTGGTCAATATCCGGCTGAGAGGGCCGTAGAAATGGCTGTAGTCCTCCTTAAACGGCGCGAAGCTGAAATAGCAGAAATCAGCGTTGTGAAGCAGGTCATTGATGGTGTGCATGACGATCAGTATATCTGGTTGATGGTGCCGCAGGTTGATTTCGTAATTAATGAGTGAGTGCTGGGTGGTGTACCATTGACGACCCTGATTCGAGACGTGCACCTTTTTGTCCGACTTCTCATTCAATAGTGATTCCACCCGATCCGGCCAGTCGCGGTCCTGGCTGTCTAAAAACTCGGTAGTTGAGCCGCCAAGACAGAAGATTTTGAAATCCATAGAATCGTCCACACCATCCAGCTTCTGAGGCGCAAGCTGAAGGTAGGGGTGAAAGAGGTCACGTTTTTGACGGATATCCAGCCAGCTTTTAAATTTGGCATTTGCGAATGGAAAAGCAATGACCACAGCGAGAATAAGGCTACCAAACAGCAGCGCCACGTTGGCGAATTGTGCTTTTTTGATTTTAATGAGATGGATGAGAATCAGAATACCGATCACAATACAGGGCATGCCAATCCGGATTGTGGTCAGAAGAAGTTGGCTGACACGGCCCCAGCGGCCTACAGCATAGGGGTCAGGAGAGTAGAATCCGATATAGATGGCTGTTATCCCCGCAAGCCCCAGCAAAATGAAAAGGATTTGCCAAACTGTATAACGCTCCATAGGTTGTGACATGGGAGGTCCTCCATCCCTTATTTAGACGTAATAGCCAGAATTTGTTCGGGTGTGAGTCCAACGAGGTTTCGATAGGCAGAAGGGTATGTCATTTTTGAGAGTCGAAGTATCCACGGCTGGGTGCGCAAATGGGTCGGCAGTGTGATGATTTTCGCGCCGCGTCGAAGTTTAAATGTATCCAATCCGGAACCGGCGCTGTAATACCCGCAGAAAATTCTCTTAATCTCCGGTTGATTTTTCGCCTGTTCATGATAATTGTGCAATAGCAGATCAGGAACACGCAGTTTGAGAGCAGTAGGCGCGTTCACTGCGGTTTTCCAGACCAGGGTGTCATCCACAAGACAGGTGATATAAATCCCAACCGGTATGCCCTGATGGAACGCGGCAATGACTTCTGCTTTGGATTGATTTATATGGCATGTGATCCATTGATTGAAATATTTTTGTTGCAGCCGGTTTTTATTAAATGTGTATCGGCTTCGTCTGTAAAATGCAAGATAAACCTTGTGAAGATCGGCTGAAAGATCGTTACAATCTGTGATGTGTTTAAACTCGATCTCGTTCCGAACCGCTTCTCTGAGATATCGGCGATGATGCTTACGCAGGTTTTCAATGCAATAATCATCAAACTGATCAAAGACAAGAAGATTGAAATGGGAATTTGCAACTTCATTATCCGAAACATAATGCTGGACTGCGGTCAGAGGTCCAAGATGGGGTCGGATGGCATCACATGAAGTGGACTTAAATGGATCCAACGGACGAAATAAAAAGGGGCGGACACGGCGCCACCATACATCACCATATTGAAGGATGATTGATCCGCAACCGCGTTCAAGTTCAGCGTATTCATCAATGCTTAGGGATTGCCACATGATCCATTCCTCTCGAGTAAGAATGTGCCTGTGAGCACATCAAAACCAGGTGGGATCGGTTTTTTGCTTCTGGCCGCAATTAAAGGTTATTCGCTACGCTGGTAACCATTTACTGATTGAACGGAATTGTTTGACAATGAATATACGCAATTGTTACGACCAGATCAAATTATTGTTTTAGGATCGGATATTCATCCAAAAAACTAGGATGAGAATACAAATGAAGGAGCATGTGTGTGTCCAAATCTTAAGGTTTTATTTGTTTTCATGCATAACTTGAATTACATTATACTTATTCAAATATCCTCAAATATTTTCTGGGTGCTCAAATGGTTTTTGCCGGCGACAAAAAGGTAGGGCAAAGTCTTTTCACAAACATTGAGAAGCCTCTAAAAACATTTCTCACACGCCATGTACCAAAGCGCATTGAAACTTATCACCTGACGATGTCTACGCTGATCTGGTGTGCGGGCATTCTGCTGTTCAGCTTTCTTGCGCGTTATGATATTCGATGGATGTGGATGGTCTCTCTGATGATTGTTCTGCAATACCTGACCGATTTGCTTGATGGTGAAGTCGGCCGTGTACGTAATACAGGATTGATCAAATGGGGCTATTACATGGATCATTTCCTGGACTACATTTTTCTCTGTAGTATACTGATCGGCTATGGTTTTCTTTTGCCGGATCATTTTAAATACCTTCTCTTTTTTGTTCTCGCTTTATTCGGCGCGTTCATGGTGAATTCATTCCTTGCATTTGCGGCCACAAACGCATTCCGAATCGCCTATTTAAAAATTGGCCCCACTGAAATCAGGCTGATCTTTATCCTTGTCAATACATTGTTGATTTATATGGGCAAAGCCTATTTATTGAAATCCCTGCCGATTGTGCTGGTCTTTTCCACATTTGGTTTGTTCGTTACTGTTTTTCGCACGCAGAAAGAGATCTGGAATTTGGACATGGAGAAGAAAAAAGAATGAAAGCAAGAATCAGTATCCCTGTCATTCTGATCGCGCTATTACTGAGTTATCTGGTTACAGCGACTCGGATTTTCTATCCTTTTCATCGGTTAATGGCCCTGATTCTGATGGGGATATCCGTGGTTTTCATGGGAGTCACTATCCTTGTAAAATGGAAACAGCTTCGGCAACACAAGCAATCCATCACCAAAAGCCTGCTGGCTCTCATTCCTTATTTGATCATTGCAAAAGTATTGATCACGATTGGTTATGCCGCATTCGTTCTAACGCCTCTTGAGGAGACGCACCTTCTGGCCATGTCCGATCGAGCGATTCAGGATGAAATCCGGCAGGATATTTATACCGTGTCGCAAATTTCAAATGGTCTGGAATCGATTCAGCATCAGTTTGATCGGGATTCACTGTTTCATGATCAGGTTTTTTTAAATCAGCCGATTCATGACGATCTTGCTGCTTTATGGATGAGTTACATGACACACATGATTGATCTGGATGTGATCAAGAATAAGTACAAGGGATTTTACCAACTCGATTATAACCTTAAACCTCACCTGCATGCCGATGCATTTTTCGTGGCATTGTCTGCTTTCCTGACACAACATGAGAGCATTCTGACTCTGGTTAGATTTGAGAACAATCATCTGAGTGCTTCCTATCTTGATGCTGAAACAGATGCTTATGGTGCAGACAGCTATTTCAAAATCAAACAATGGGTGACAAACCCGGATGTGCTGCTTCAGCTGAGTGCGGCATCGGCCTATTATTATATTGTGAAGAAAGATTTCACAATTCCTGATTCGACACAGGATCGTCTTTCAGATCAGATGCAGTATGTATTCGAATTACTCGGTTCACAACCGGGTTTATTTATTAAAAATCCGCTTGATTATTTCGAGCGCAGTGTGAATCAGTCCTGGCTGCCGATTCAGGAGACTGCAGTTTCTCAAATCAATCGGGTACAACAAACCGGAAAATCCCAAATGATAAGCCCTCAATTGCTCCGGCGGATAAAGCCCCTGCTCATGCCGGGAGATATTATTCTTACTCGAATTAACTGGAAACCGGTGCACCTCGGATTGCCGGGATTTTGGAGGCATGCATCCATGGTGATTGGACCAGAGCAGTTGCTAGATTCTCTGGACTTTACAGTGTCTGATACCCAAATTAAATTACCCATTGATCAAACTGGGATTTACCTGATCGAAACCGGTCCGGACTGTGTGCAATTCCAGATTTTGAACCAGATGCAGGAGCCGGATTTTATCACGGTGCTTCGACCGAGGATCGGGCAGAAAGAGAAGCGAGCGGCTCTGCAATGGGCTCTGCAACATCTGGGCACACCTGACGATAATGATCTGGATTTTACTTCTGACAATTTTCTGATGTCGTCAGAGCTGATTTGTAAAGCTTACAATCATGTGACTGAAATCAGTTGGCATCCGACATTATCCCAAGGACGGCTGATGTTTTCCCCAAATGATTTCGTCAAGGCGTTTGATATGGCGTATCAAACGAACGATCAATCAATAGATCTTGTGTTTTACTGGGAGCGCGCTGCGTCGAATCAAGTGCGTTCCGAGTCAGAAAGTCTGGGCCGGTTCCGATCCACCTGGATACGGCCTAAATGGTCATTGCTCCACTAAAACAAAAAAACCCCGCACATTGATGCGGGGCTTTTCAATCCGATAATATTTTATTCCAAATTTTACTGTGTTAGAATGATCTTCTTCACACTTCTGAATGTCGGTGTTTCCAACCGAATAAGATAGATGCCGGATGCAACGCGGTTTCCGTTCTCATCAATCCCATTCCAGCGCACTGTGTGATATCCACCTGATTGATTGCCATCTACAAGAATTTTCACACGCTGACCGAACATGTTATAAACATACAGTCGCACATTGCTGTCCTTTGGTAATCCATAGCGAATGAAGGTCTCACCATTGAACGGATTCGGATAGTTTTGATCAAGCACAACCGTTTTGGGCAGGGATTCAGATTCCGGATCATTCACACCCGTAGCCAAAGCAAACTGGAACGGCCCGTTGCTGCACAGTACGGTTAAACTGTCCTCATCCACAGCGGTGACACGCCAAAAGTAGGCGTGATCGCCCCAGCTCGAAGGCCAGATGAGGGGATAGGCATTTCCCCGAATTCCAGAAATCATCATATTTCTTGATGAATTGAATTGATCCGTTGTATCGATCTCCATCACATAGGTGAGTGTGTCCCCGACATCCGGATCGAGTGCATTCTCCCAAGAGAAGTAAATCATATCGGGCCATTCCGAGTACACAGATTGATCCGGCGGTTCCAGCAACGCAAATGGTAGAGGTGCATCCGGTCTTGAAGTAATGGTTACAGACATCGCATCCGAACCGGTTTGGCTCAACGGATCTTTTGCAGAAAGAGTGACCGTATCAGTGCCGTTCCAATTGGGTGTCAGTGCATAGAGCAGAAGTTCCTCCGAAACGGAATCTAATCGCGCGCCGATCTTTAAACCTCCAGTCACAGAAACCTGTAATGAACTGTCCGGATTGTTTTCATCCCAAATCCAGTCCATCAACAAACTGAAGCCGATTCGCAATGTGTCATCCTCCGCGAACGAAGTATCCGAAGCGGTCACAACCGGCGGTTGGTTGCCAAACAGGGCGGTGACAATCTTAGGATTGTCCATCTCCAGCAGCACTGGATTTTCATTGCCGGACAGCGAATCCATCCAATTCATGAATGCGAAGCCAAACGCTGGGATCGCTTCAAGTTCCACACTCGTGCCGGCGTTGTACCAATACTCCCCATTGGGTGTCACCTGAATTTCACCGGCCGTATCCGGCTCGGCGGAGGTAGTTAAATAATATTGATCCCTAAAATTTGCGGTTAGCGCTATATCCTCATCCGGTACGGTAAAGGAATGGCACCGGGTGCTGTCATGGTTCCAATCTGTGAATGCTTGACGCGTGGACCATCCGGCATCCTCAAGAGAATCAACACAGAGATCATGGCTTGATCCGACTTCCCATAGGAAGGATTCTGATCCTACATATTCAATGCCATCCACAAGAAAGGGCAGGGTATCCGGATTGGTTTGAATGGTCACCTGTTGCGTATCAGGTACGAAATGGGCGGTGATCCGCTTGAAGTTGTACATTGTCAGTTGGGTCGGATTGGTTTCTCCTGTGAGCGCGCCGGTCCAATGGTCGAAGACAAACGCGTAGGCAGGCAGGGCATGTACGCTGATTTCGGTGCCGTTTATAAACCAGAAATCTTCAGTTTCTGGTGTGACGAGAATTTCTCCGGCATCTTCAGGATTGATGTCGGCGATGAGCTGGTGTTCTGTGATGAATTGTGCAGTGAGTGTGTCATCTTGATGGGGCACCACGTAATCATGGCAAAGCGCACCACTGTCACTCCATGATTGAAATGCAAAGCGCGCACCAAAGTTAACGCCGATGGTAGAATCCACGCATATTGTATGGGTTTCACCATCCAGCCAGCCAAATGTGGTGGGTGACGGATATTCTACTCCATCCACACTGATTTTAATATTGGACGGATCGGCCTGAATCGTGATCTGCCGCAGGGTGACAAAGTGAGCGGTGACAGTTTTACTGGTGTCCATGACGATATCAATTGGATTCACCGAACCTTTCGTATCTCCGGACCAATGGTCAAAATCAAATCCAGAATTTGCTTCTGCAGTCAGTTGGACTGATGTGCCAGCTGCATATTCATCCTGATCCGGATCCATCGTCACCTGGCCGCCATCCGCAGGATTCAATAATACAGTAAGCTGATAAGGTGGCTGCTGCTCGGTCATTTCCATTTCGGGCGGACTGTTATACTGATCGGAAACGATTTGTGCGTCACCCATGGTTAAATTGTCCGCCAGATAAAAGAGGGCCATGTTGACGCTGAATTCACCGATTATATTGTTGCCGGTGACCCGGACGCCGGTATCGCCAATGGCCCGGTGGTCACCTGTGTCGCTAGGGTTAAAGTCAGAATTGTCAACATAATGCAATGCTTGTACGTCCCCAATCGGCTCTCCCGTGACATTAAAGACATTGAGCAAGGTTGCGGTGTTGAGACTCGAGATCGGATTGGAAGGATCCGCTACGATCATGTGCCAGTTCTGACCGGGCCAATTTAATGACAAATTCAAATCATCCATTTCGCCATCGATTAAAGACCCCGCTGTATTATAGGGATTGTAGAATTGCATGCCCTTGGCATTGTTGTTCAGATCAACTGAAAGTCGAATGCCCCGGATCTGATAATCCGATGAAGGTTCAATAGGGATTTCCGGGGTTTGCCATTCAGAAAAATGGGGATAGTAAACTGTGGGAAAAACAAAGTTACCGTCCAAATCATATAATTCAATTCCACCGACTTTGATTTTTAATTTGCCATAAAGCTGCAGATTGCGAAAAATCCGGATGGTACCGTCCCCGGTGACATTAACACTTTGCTTTCGCACTTCGATTTCTGCTGTCACACCGGTTTCGAGGGTAATGGTTTCGTGCATTTCTTCCTTAAACAGGATATCGCTATCCAATCCGAATGCACTGGCGTGTAGATGGAGTCTGAATTTTTGACGATCCAAAAAATCCAGATTGTCACCACCCGCATCTGTTTTTATTTTCAGGGTTCCCTGAAAGCCGCTATTCCCGTGTCCCGCGAGATACACATCAGATTCCACCTCATCTGTGGATGATGTATAATGGACGTACTTTGTATTTGACAAGGGCAAGGTTGATGATTGATATAAATAGATCCAACCTTCCTCGCCGATAATCAAGGGATCACTGGCATGTATTTCAATCCGGTTAACCATTTTTGCTTCGTCGTCATTTACCCAGGCATCCGGCGGCGCCTGATCTCCCATATCCGAAGTCATGAAGAGAAATTCATCCTCTGCGCTAATTAACTGGGGATCTTCAACAAGATTCCAATTGTCGAACTGATAGGGTATTGGAGCCCATGTGCCAGCTACAACATCATATTTATAAAATCTCGGCTGGATTGTATTGAATGGTTGGTCCAACCATTCCGACACATCAGAGCCTTTAATGACAAGATAGTTATAGGGCCGATCAAGTGTGTTAATCGTTTGTCCGGCCACATTGGTCAGGCTAAGCAGAATGAGCAAGAGTCCTGTCCAGAGAATAGTCTGAGACTTGTTCGCATGAAGCATACCGCCTCCTTAGTACTCCTTTTGATAGAGAGCCTTCATCAGAACATAAATAATCGCAACCGAAAAATCAAGTCACATTCCGCTAAGGAAAATTTATTTACGCCTTAGCGTACGTGTTCAACCAATTACGGGTTTTTTGTATGAGATTGTATATTTGTAATTTCATTGATAGAATGTTTGGACTCATATTTTAAAAATCCGGTTTTGTTCCCTTTGATAAAATAGAAATGATGCTTTCCGGATTGTCAAGTTGATTTAACGAACTGTCAGATATAGTTGACATTTTCTCAGAAGATTCTTAACTAAATTAAGATCCTGGCTCGGTGGATAAAATTTACCTGCTGCCCAGGTGAACAAGAATATACGCATAAGGAACTGCCTTTATGTTAATTTTGGCAGGTTATTTGCATATAATTCCAATATGTCGTAAGGACAAACGATTAGAATTGTGAATAATGATTAAGTTGAATTCTATTTTACGTTGGAGTTAGACGATGAAGGCCAATCCTCAGGATCGTGCCGGTTTTATGCAGCGGATCAATCTAATATGGGTTAGTGTTGCCTTTGGATTGATTTACTGGTTTCTGGAGGCATTACGAGAAGTTATCGTTTATGAAAAAGGGACACTTCTCCAGCGTCTCTTCGCTGTGGGTACTATCGGATTCTGGATGCGTTTGCTTGTTGTCCTGGTTCTTGTTCTTTTTGGAGTGGCGGCACAATCGCATCGGGATCGATTTGAGACACACAAGAAAGAGCAAGATTTTCTTGATTCCCATCGCCCCAGCATGGTTTGGGTTGGATTGGGATTTTCTGCCCTTTATTGGATGCTTGAATCCGTTCGTGATTATTTTCTGTTCGATAATCTATCCCTGCTGGAACAGATATTCATTCCTGAAATGCTGGTGTTCTGGATGCGTATAATGGCTATTTGCATCATGTTGCTTTTCAGTGTTTACGCTCAGAACCTCATTGACGCACGCAAAAAAATGGAGCTGGCTCTTCGAGAAACCAATCAACGTCTTCAGGAACTGGATCGTCTGAAAAGTGAATTTCTGTCCACTGTTTCTCACGAACTGAGAACTCCGATTGCAATTATGCGGGAGGGGGTTTCATTGTGTATGGATAAGGGTGTGGGACCCTTAAACGAAGTTCAGACCAAACTCTTGTCAGATACACTGAGCAGTATCGATCGGCTCAACCGGCTTGTCACGGATTTGCTCGATTTATCCCGTATTGAAGAAGGCAAGCTGAAGTTGAGAAAAAGTGTAATTGATATGTGTCAATTGGCAAATAAAATGTATGAAGCTTATAAAGTCCAGGCCAAAATGAAAAACATTCATCTTAATCTGGCACTTAAAGATTGTCCTGTTAAAATTTATGCAGATGAAGATAAAGTAATGCAGATATTCAATAATCTGTTGAGCAATGCATTCAGATTTACAAATGATGGAGGTTCTATTACTCTGCATGTAATTAACAAGGGATCAGCCATTCAATGTGCAGTCGAGGATACGGGAATCGGAATATCGCAGGACAATATTAAAAAACTTTTCTCAAAATTTGAACAGGTGGGCCGAGTGCATGGACCGGGCTATAAGGGCACGGGACTGGGATTGGCGATCTGCAAGGGGCTTGTTAAAAAGCATGGCGGTAAAATCTGGGCTGAATCCAAGATGAGTAAAGGATCAAAATTCATTTTCGAACTGAAGAAGGCGCCCTTTCCAAAAATATTGATTGTGGATGATGAACCTTCTATTATTGAAATTATTCGGGAATTTCTGAAAGAAGACGGGTATCGCCTGCTGGAAGCGCACAATGGATATGAAGCGGTTAATCTGGCGACTCAGGAAAAACCGGCGATGATTGTACTTGACATGAAACTTCCAGGCATGAATGGATATGAAATTGTCGGGCGTCTCAAGCAGGATATGCGAACCAAGGATATCCCGCTTATCGTGATTAGTGCCTTTGATGTTGATCAGGAGAAATTAAGTCATCCAGATGAGCAGGCAGCTTATCCTGTCATCACAAAACCCTTTGATCGTGAGACATTGCGAGGCCGCATTCGAAGCATTCTGATAGAATAAAAGGATGGGTTTTAATCCAACAAAATCAGGAAAAGGAAAAATGGCTTTATCTAAAATACTCATTGTTGAAGACGAAATCGAATTTGCGAATATGATGAAAATTCGGCTTGAACTTTCTGGATATAAAATTACAATGGCGACTGATACTCAATCGGGAGTGGATGCTGTGTTTAATGAGGAATTTAATCTGCTTATTTTGGATCTCATGATGCCCGGCGGCGGCGGTTTTGCGCTTCTCGAACAAATCAAGGATTATCGTGAAAAACGGCCGTTGCCTGTTGTGTTCGTGACAGGAAAGACCATCACGAGCGAAGTACAGGCAATGATTGGTGCGTTTCAGGTTTCCGCACTATTTACGAAGCCCTATGATCCTGCTGAGTTTATTCAGACGATAAAATCTCTGGCTCAGATTTCTGATTAGGGAAAGACGTATTTTACAGGAGAATGAATGATGGAGAACAGTTCAAAAAAACGGATATTGATCATTGAAGACAATGCAGCTTTTCTGAATATGCTGAAAATTCGTCTTGAACTAAACGGGTATGAAGTCCTGACATCCATGGATGGGGTGGAAGGCTATCAACTGATTCGGGAAACTGTGCCTGATCTGGTCATTCTCGATCTCGCCTTGCCAGATATGTGCAATGATTGTGATTCAGAACTGAGTGCAGTAGATAAGCGCCTTGGCCATAAGATCTGTCGAATGATCAAGTTTGATCGCACATTAAAATCAACACCTGTGCTCATTCTCACTGCGAGTGATACGGTAGAAGATGAAGATATTGCGAGACAAGTGGGTGCGGATGCATTTCTGGTTAAAACCATGCCTACAGTCAGGATGCTTGAAAAGATTAAAGAATTGCTTCAAAAGCCTCAATATGTCTCAAATTTTCCCCATGTCAATTGATCTCCAATTCTGCGATTGAGATATTAACCAGCCTGCCTGGTCGAACATCCACCTGATCTGAAGTGTTCATCGATTCATATAAATAATTTGATATTCTGAGAAATCCTGTCTACCTTTATTGTCCGATTTAAGACCCAGGGATGTGCTCTGAATTGTCGGATTCCTAAATCAAATTCCTGTTTTACTTCCAGTATATAATGGGTGAAATTGAATAGTGATAAAAAGATTCAAAAAATTCATAAATAGAAGATTGAATAAAAAGTGGCATCGTGTGCGTGTGTATGCGCTTGTTGGATCCGCAGGTACGGGCAAGAGTTTTCGGGCCCGTCTGATCATGGAAAAATACAAAATTCTCCTCATGGTGGATGACGGTCTTTTAATCAAAGATCAAACCGTGCTGGCCGGGAAATCAGCCAAACGTGAGAAAAACCGGTTTACAGCAGTGAAGCGGGCTATCTTGGAGGATCTGGATCATGCCAAGGCGCTACGAGATGCACTCGCTCAAGAAGATTTTTCCGCCATCCTTATTATCGGAATTAGTGACAGGATGGTAGTAAAAATCGCAGAACGGCTGGATTTGCATGCCCCGGACCAGACTATTAATATTCAGGATGTTGCCACGCAGGATGAGATCGCAGCAGCGCGTTCCAGTCGTAAAATCGAAGGCAAGCATGTGATCCCTGTGCCGGTAATTGAGGTAAGAAAAGATCCGGATCACCATATTCTTGAATCCATTCAGTTTTTTCTAAAATCCCATCCACTGCTTTTCTGGCGTAATCGACGGGTTGAAAAGACCATTGTGCAGCCGCAATACAGCCGTCGCGGTCGACTCTCCCTTTCTGAGGCGGCTCTTTCACAGATGATTATGCATACCATTGATGAGTTTGATGCCCGGTTGCTGCTCGATAAGATTATTATTGAGTCTTGTGAACCCTATTATGAAGTCAAGGTCCGCATCAGTTTGCCGTATGGTCTGTCCATTCCTGATATTCTTGTACGCTTACATGAATATATTATTACACGCGTAGAGAGGTACAGCGGGATTCACCTGCGTAAACTGGATTTGGAAGTCAGTTCTGTGCGAAAGAAGAAATGAATCCGATAAGGTTCACAGCACATCCCATGCACCAAAACGGACTCCGACGTTTGTTTCCTAATGGTTTCCGGGTGGAGATTTTTAGAATGCCAATCATAAGTTTCATACAAGGATAAAGTGTGATGTCCGAACCGATAAAAGCAATCGCCATGATCTCGTCCGGATTGGACAGCATGCTTTCGGCTAAAATTATGCATGATTTGGGGATTGATGTGCTGGGTCTTCATTGTGTGTTCAGATTTGATCCCACAGTAGACACCAATACACAAAGCAGAATTGAAAAGTTGTTCGAACCGGTGGGTATTCCTATCCGTGTGGAGGAGATAACCGAGCCTTTTTTTCAAATGGTGCTCAATCCGCCGCATGGATACGGCAAGGGAGTCAATCCCTGTATTGATTGTAAAATCTTCATGTTCAGGCACGCCAAAAAGATTATGCAGGAAATAGGTGCGCAATTCCTGATCACCGGCGAAGTGGTGGGCCAGCGCCCCATGTCACAACATAAACCCACCTTGTTCCATATCGAAAAAGAGGCTGGATTGAGACATTTGATAGTCCGTCCTCTTTCAGCCAGGATTTTGCCTCCAACCCTCCCTGAAGAAAATGGGTGGATCCATCGCGATCAGCTCTTTGATATTTCGGGCCGAAACCGCAAATCACAAATGGCACTGGCTGAATCTTTTGGCTTCCAAATTTATAATCAGCCGGCTGGCGGGTGTATTCTCACCGATCCGGCTTATTCAAAACGGGCAAAGGCCCTATTACAACATCGTGATAAGTCTACACTCAAATCCGAGGATTTCAATTTGCTTCGTTTGGGCCGTCACTTCTGGACAAAGGATGGTCTCCACGTCATTGTGGGTCGTCATGAAGATGACAATACTTATCTTGAATCTTTTCGCAATGGACGTTGGGCGTTTGAAGCGGTGGATGTGACCGGGCCGCTGGTGCTGGCTGAGGGAATTCAGAATGATGAGGAGCTCCGGCTCGTCGCTCAGATAACAGCACGCTATTGCGGACATGGCAAAGCCGAGATTTTTCGAATCCAGTATGAAAGTGTGGAGAAATCGGATATTCTCGAAGTCGTTCCAATCCGAGATGAAATTCTGGATCCGTGGCGGATTTGATGTGAAAATCTTTATCCTCGTATTCTAAAAATGGTTGACTTTTCTGCCGATATTCTGTATATTTTTGCGGTTTTGTAGACGAACTTTATAAGTTTCAGGAGGTTTAAGTGGCTCATAAAATTACAGATGAATGTATCAGTTGTGGCGCATGTGCGGCTGAGTGCCCAGTCGAGGCGATCAGTGAAGGTGATGAGATTTATGTGATCGATCCTGATACGTGTACCGATTGCGGCAGTTGTGTTGAAGTCTGTCCAACAGAGGCTATTCTCGCAGAATAGTTTTAATTTGTTTTTATCCTTGTGAAAATTTAAGGCAGAGAGAAAATCTCTGCCTTTTCTTTTCGCCCATCCTTTAATTCGAAAATACCATGATTGAGAAATCAGATTTTAAACGCGTGCTCACCATTGCCGGCTCTGATTCAAGCGGAGGCGCCGGGATTCAGGCGGATCTGAAAACTTTTTCAGCATTCGGGGTGTACGGTATGTCCGTGATCACCGCAGTGACTGCCCAGAATACAGTTCGAGTCCATGGCGTGGAAGCCATCTCACCGGATTTTGTGGGTTTGCAATTTGAGGCAGTGATTACAGATATCGGGGTGGATGCCGTGAAAACCGGAATGCTTTTCAGCGCGGAGATTATTGATGTGATCGCGTTGAAGCTGAGTCAAAACCGGATTCCTAATGTGGTTTGTGATCCGGTGATGGTGGCCAAGAGCGGGGACTGCCTGCTTCAGGAGGATGCAATCCAGAAGCTTAAGGAACGTCTCATTCCCGAAGTCTCTTTGCTGACGCCCAACATTCCTGAAGCAGAAGCGTTATCCGGTATTGAAATTGATTCTGCTGATGCGTTAAAAGAGGCGGCCATTCGCATCCAAGACATGGGATGCGATGCGGTGCTGATCAAGGGCGGGCATTTAAAGGGAGACGCGGATGATATCCTTTATGATGGTGAGCGATTTGTCCGGTTCTCGCAAAAGCGTATTGAGTCGATGCATACGCATGGCACGGGTTGCACCTACTCGGCAGCGATTGCAGCCAATTTAGCCAAAGGATTTGAAATGATGGATGCTGTCCGGATTTCAAAATTATTTGTGACCGAGGCCATTCGACAGGCGCGGCCTCTGGGCAAGGGGCACGGACCGCTGAATCATTTTGTCCACACTGAACAGGGTAAGCGGTAAGTTGTCAGGAGTAAGCAATCAATGTCCAACGAACGAAAAAAACTATTACTCCATGCCTGCTGTGCGCCGTGTGTGACGCATCCCATCCGTTTGCTTTCAGAGACCTATCAGACCACGGCCTATTTTTACAATCCCAATATCCATCCCAAATCAGAGTATGAAGCACGCAGGGATGAAATTGTTCGCCTTGGCAAGAAATGGGGATTTGAAGTCATCCCGGGAGATTACGACGCTGATGAGTGGTTTGAGGCAGTGAAGGGCCATGAAGATGATCCTGAAGGTGGCGCACGCTGCACGATCTGTTATCGCATGCGTCTTCAGAAAACAGCTGAGCTTGCTCGTGAAATGGACTTTGATCTATTCACGACCACACTTTCTATCAGTCCATTAAAGAAGGCCGAACTGATTAATGAGATCGGAAAAAAAATCCAGACCGAGACGGGAATTACCTTCCTCGAAACCAATTTAAAGAAGAAAGATGGTTTTAAAATCAGTTGTCAACTAAGTAAAGATGAGGGGTTATACAGGCAGGATTATTGCGGTTGTATTTACAGTCAAAAAAAGGATATTGATTATAATGCATCATCGAATTGAAGCGTATCGATTTGGAATGATTTCTGTGGACGAATTCACACACGAGAATGATCTGATTGTGCTTCCAGAAAGTGTGGTTGAAAACTGGCACCGGAAAAAGGGCCATCATTTGGTTGCAGCTGACCTTCAACCCTATCTAGACTCTGAGGATATTCAGGAGCTGATCGTGGGCACAGGGAAGTTTGGCGGTATGAAAATCGATGATGATGTACTGGTCTATCTGGATAAACATGCGATTGTGATGCATGCTCTTCCCACGACAGAAGCTGTGGAGCTCTATAACAAAAAGGAGCTTCAGAATATCAACGTGGCCGGTGCTTTTCATTTGACTTGTTAATTAAATATAAACTCATACCCTGTCAGGGTGAAAAAAGTGTTATTAAAATGAGCACAACATCAACTTCTCTTATTCCTGGTTCATATTATCATATTTATAATCGAGGTATTAATCGCGAAAAACTTTTTATTCATGATAAAGATTATCTTCTTTTATTGAAATTGCTAACCAAACATGCCATCCAAGATCTTGACTTTTTTGCATATTGTTTATTAAAGAATCATTTTCATTTTTTAATCCGAGTTAAAGAAGAAAATTCCCGAAAATCACATCTGGGATTATCTCATGCATTTAACAGCTATACGCAGATATTTAACAAAGAGAATAATCGTACAGGAACTCTTTTTGAAAGGCCTTTTCGCCGAAAGTTAATTAACACAGATCAGTATCTAACTCAGGTTATTGCTTACATCCATACGAATCCAGTTCACCATCAAATAATCAATGATTTTTCCGGCTACCCCTATTCATCTTTCCATATAATTCTGTCAAATGCAAGTACTCAGTTAAAACGGGATGAAGTGATCGATTTGTTTGATAACCGGGAAGAATTTATTAAATTTCATAAACACTGGCAGGATGAACAAGCAATTCGGGAATGGATTTTGGAGAACTAATAGTATTACCCTGACAGGGTCAACGACCCTGTCAGGGTACAATAAATTGGAGGCATTTATGAAACTCAAGTTTCGAATCATTCCATTCCTATACTTTTTGAGCATATTCATTTTTCTGCAATGCAAGTCTCCACAGGAACCCACACTCGTTGAAATGGCAGATGGATCCATCACCATTCGGATTGAGGCGCCAGCCAATGTTGGAGGTAAGCCTGCATATTTAAAATTGTATGAACAGGATGTCAATATTTATGATCCTGCAGTTGTGCCGCTGGCAACCATTACTGATACTCTGGATGCCAGTGGGAATGGCTCGGCCACATTTTCCTATGATGCAATTGGCGGTGAAGTTTATCAAATCGCAGGGGCGATTAATGTGGCCGGTGCCTTTCATTTGACGTGTTAGTTTCAAAAGTATATCTCAATATACACCTGTTTTCTCCAAGATTAGCCGAACGAGAAGTTCTCTCAATACTAATGCCTTGCAATTCAAAAAACTATTCTGTAAAATATTACATATTGGCAACATGTAACTTCATCATTCAAAAGCCCACCTCATTGCCGATACAGAAAGTCGCCTTTATCAATTCATTTCCATCCATTGGACTGAATGGAGAATAATAGGTATGGAATTCGGCGTAGAAAAAGTAAAACTCACTTCGGCTGTTTTTCCCCTGATTTTTGTTAACAATCCCCGAATACATTCACAAAAAGTCGCTACACGGAATTTTCTCGAAACCGGCGCAGTCAGATATGCAGAAAATTACTTACTATTCCTTTCTCGCAATTTTACTATGCTTCACACATTCCCTAAGATTGGAACTACCAAGCGCAAACAGGCAGAGGAAGAACAATTACTAAAAAATCGGTACTATCTTACAAATGCTCAAGAAATTGGATAGAAATCTAAGCGGTGAAAGTTGTTGACAATTATTTAAGAAATGTAGATAAAA
The DNA here is from genome assembly GCA_013202295.1 of Candidatus Zhuqueibacterota bacterium. Classification (GTDB taxonomy): domain Bacteria; phylum Zhuqueibacterota; class QNDG01; order QNDG01; family JABMRT01; genus JABMRT01. The sequence goes on along the minus strand of JABMRT010000027.1, from coordinate 871 downwards.
GTTTTGAGGATTGAAAATGGAGCAAATAATTAATGAAATTTTGAATTTTCTTCGTGAGCAAAGAGGATACGATTTCACAGGCAACAGATTATTAATGCTCGAAAGGCGGATCACAAAAAGATTATCTCCCACTAAATCAAATAGCTTCGAAGAATATTTCAAATATCTTCTTATTCATTCAGAAGAGATGGATAAACTAATCAATGATCTAACTATTAATGTAAGCAATTTTTTCCGCAATCCTCTTGTCTGGGAATATTTAGCAAAATACATTCTGCCTATTCTTTTGGAAGAGAAAAAGGCAAGAAAAAACAATTCGATCCGCATCTGGTCTGCTGGTTGTGCTTCCGGTGAAGAACCTTATACTTTGGCAATTTTACTGAAAGAGCAATTAGAAAAAGAAAACATTAATTTTACTATCCATATTTTTGCCACTGATATAGACATAAATTCTCAATTAAAAGCAGAAAAAGCAAGTTTTACTTTCGAAGATATCAAGAATACTAAACTCGGATTATTAAAGAAATATTTTATAGAGAATTCTGATCATTTCGAATTAAAACCTGAAATTAAAAAGATGGTGAAATTCTCTAAATTTGACTTGTTCGATAATAAAAAGTACAGCCCTCCCGGAAGTATTTTTGGAAGCTTTGACATCGTGCTGTGCAGAAATGTTCTCATCTATTTCAAACCGGATTTCCAGAAAAAAATATTTGATAAATTATTTCGCTCTTTGAATCGCGGCGGATATCTTGTTCTGGGTGAAGCCGAGGTTCCAATCGAAAAATATAGAAGTAAATTTAAAAGGTTTGACAAATGCTGCAAAATTTATCAGAAGAGATGATGCGGGTTACGAGTTGCGGGTTGCGGG
>JABMRT010000303.1 GCA_013202295.1 Candidatus Zhuqueibacterota bacterium | reverse complement strand
TGTATTTTGATGTTATATTTTAAAAATGATTTAGCATATTATTTATATTTTGTGAATGGACAGGTATTTTCCCTTGTCAAATAACCAAGAGATAAATCAAGGTATATTAAATGCTTAGATTTATGTCTAAAATTTTAATACTTCTCATTTGTCTGACTTCTTTGCCCTCCAGCGGTTCTGACTTCCATGCCGGTATTGAAGCATACAATCAGATGCAATATGAAAAGGCATGGGAGATATTAGGGCCCCTGGCCGAAAAAGGAGATGCTAAAGCGCAATTGTGGGTGGGGATTCTCTATTTGATGGGAAAGGGTGTTCCTGTGAATTTTTCATTGGGATACAAGTGGTTGTTGCGAGCGGAATCCGTGTATTATACCGAGACCGGGCGATTAATCGAATGGGTAGAGTCCCGGATGACAGAGGAGGATATTGCGTCCATTAGAATATTTGCTTATGACGACCTCGCAGATGATCACAATATTTCATGGCTATGCCAGGCTGCCATGGACGGGGATGCGGACGCACAGTATCATATCGGAAAGATCTTTTCAAATCCCAAATGGAAGCCGGATTATTTACGTGCTGCAGTCTGGTTCGGTCGTGCCGCAGATCAGGGGCATGTAGACGCACAATTTTGGCTCGGATTGTTGTACGATGCTGGATTGGGACTGACAGAGAATAATCGGGCCGCGAGATGTTGGTATAAAATAGCCGCCGATCAAGGGCATAAAGACGCCCTTGTGATGTTGGGCTCCATTTATCTGCAAGGCAACGGTGTACCGCGTGATCCACTCGCTGCCGTATTGTATTTAAAGAAGGCCGCTTTTCAAGGCCATCCTATTGCGCAATATGCTTTGGGATCGATGTATGTCTATGGTGATGGAATTCCTGTCAATTCAGAAACTGGTTTGAAATGGCTTGTTCTGGCCGCACAAAAAGAGGACTGTGACGCACAACTCTTACTAGGGTCGATGTACTGGTTGGGCAGAGGTGTACAGCAAAACCGGGCTGAGGCCATTTCATGGTTTAAACAAGCAGCCGAAAAAGGGGATGCCAGTGCTTATTATTATCTTGGCGAATTATTCCAGGAAAACAGTGGGTCCACAGAGAGTCTCAGAGAATCGGTTCAGTGTTATCAGAAGGCTGCTGCACAGGGTGTTCCAGAAGCGCATCTCGCACTTGCGAAAATATACATGTCCGGTTTTAGATTGCGCAGTGATTGCATCAAGGCGTATACATGGGCCACTTTAGCAGCCGCAGGGAATAATGAGCCTATCCGTTTCAAAGCGAAAGAAATCATGGGTGAGTTACAAAAAACCATGCTTTTGCCAGATGTGCTTAAAGCCCAACGAGAAGCCTATCGATACTGGAATGAGTTAGGCCATCATTAAGCCACAGTAATTTAAATCTCTTATGCTAAAAAATTAATATCGCAATCCATTTAAATAATCATAGCTGGATTGAATGCATGCCATCGGATCTTCCGGTCGGTCATGTTCAACAAAGACGTGCTTCATTCCTGCGATATCTGCATGCTTAAATATGTTCGAAAAATCAAGAATGCCGCTTCCTACACACGCGAAGGATTGTTCTTCAGTATCATCCATGTCTTTAATATGCCATAAGGGAAATCGACCGGGGTATTTCTTGAAATAGGGGATTGGATCCTGCCCACCCTTTGCAATCCAGTATAAATCGATCTCTATGTCGACTAAATTAGCATCCGTTTCATCCAGGAGTATGTCGAAAGGGATTTGCTCTTCAGTAAGAGCAAACTCAATATCATGGTTATGATAAGCAAATCCAAGTCCTGCTGCCTTAACTTTTTCACCCGCCTTGTTCAACCGTTCGGCCACTTCTTTCCAATCATCCAGCTTTTTATCTTCACTGGAACCCGTCCATGGCCAGAAGCAGATAAACCACTTTTGTCCCATGTTTATAGCCTGTTCGAGTGATTGATCCAGATTCTCCACTATGTCCTGCATGGATGTACCTGTTGACAGGGGATTAAGGCCGATTTCTTTAAGAAACGTTTTGAACTCCTCCACGGATAAGCCACCCCTGGGGCCGCCGCCCTCGATTGTTTTATATCCAATTTCGGCAACTCGTTGGAACGCTTTCTTCCAATCATCTTCAAGTGGTTTTCGGATCGTACTGAGCTGTAGCCCGATCTCATCCAGCTTCCGCTTGGATGGCGTACTACACCTGCTGAGGATGGAAAGACCGGCCAATCCGGTAGTTGATTGCTGGATAAATTTTCGCCTGGATACTATTTTATTTCCAATCATGTCATCCTCTTTCATTATAACTCCCGAATCCAGATATTGCGGAAGCTTGTTGGATTGTTGTGATCCTGAAGACGAATGGATTCTTTAAATCCATGCTTCTTATAGAATGGTTGTCCGCGCCAGACCGTGTTTCCCTTGACTTCAACATGATACTGGACTAGGATTCCATTCAGAAATACAGTAAAGTATGCTGGCTTCAGTACAGACCCATCCATGTCAAACCGGGGAGCCGTGAAAATGATGTCATAGGTCTGCCACTCGCCCGGCTTTCTGCAAGCATTGACCAAAGGCACATACTGTTTGTAAATCGAACCGATCATGCCATTGACATAGGTGGCATTGTCATAACAATCAAGGATCTGTACTTCATAATGTTCTTGAAGGAAAATACCGCTATTGCCACGGCCTTGGCTCTTGCCTACAACCTTTCTTGGTGTTCTGAACTCCACATGCAGCTGGCAATCATCGAAACCCTGTTTCGTTTTAATGTCACCGGCTTTTTTCCCGACCGTCATGGTACCATCCTCCAATATCCACTTAATTGTATCACCCTTAGTCGGTTCCCATGAGGAAAAATCCGTTCCGTTAAATAGGACGATTGCATCAGAAGGTGGCGCTGTATTCAACCCAGGTGTTACGACAGGGGGGACCGGTTCCCAGAATTCGGTTTCTTCAGGTTTGGGTAGATTATCCTCAGCATCATCTTGTGCAAGCAAAAGTGTTGCTGATAGTACTAAAAATCCAAGTATTACGACTATGATTGTGCGTGAATTCATTTTTCGCTCCTGTCTTAAGTGATTTATGAAAGAGTGGGTAATGACCAGGGTTTTCGATAATGTGCCATCGCCAATTTGTCAGCTTTAGGATTATTCACAAACGAGCGATTTGCATCGTCCCATACTATAACGTCTCCAGTTCGATAGGCTATATTGCCTAGATGTGCGTAAAGTGCGGCAAGTCGTGCAATCTCAATGTCGCAGGCTGGCTTCTTCCGTGTCTTTACGCATTGGATGAAATTACGAACATGGTTCACATGCGACATTTGATCGGACTTTTGCTGTGGTACATCCACCATCCGCTTATCATCTCCCCAGCCTTCACCGATAACTTCCCAATTGTCCCGATCTGCGATCAATGTGCCATTGGTTCCAAGGAATGCTACCCCATAATTCCGTCCCCAGGGACCGGATTGGATGCCACCGTTGTGTTCCCAAATCATGGAAAAATCATCAAACTCATAAAGGACGTTCTGTGTATCCGACATTTCAGTCGCATTACTATAACTGGCAAAATTACCACCCGTTGCGCGCGTTGATTTTGGTGGGCCCTGGATATTCATTCCCCAGATTCCCATGTCAATCAAGTGCACACCCCAGTCGGTCTGGAGGCCGCCACCGTAATCCCAGAACATTCGCCAGCTGCCATGAAATCGTTTTTGGTTAAAGGGTCGGTTGGGCGCCGGACCGAGCCACATCTCATAGTCCACACCTCCAGGCACAGGCTCATCAGGAATTGCAGGACTGCCTCCGCCGTAGTTGAAGTTCGCCCAGAACTTGACTTGACGAATTATACCCAGATTTCCATCACGTACGAATTGAATGGCTTCCTGCCAATGTTTTCCGCTGCGCTGTTGCATACCGACAGTCACCACGCGATTGTATCGTCGCGCGGCCTGCAGCATCACATCACATTCTTCAATTGTGTTGGCCAAAGGCTTTTCAACATAAACATCTTTTCCCGCTTCGCAAGCTTCAATCGTGGGAAGGCAGTGCCAGTGATCCGGTGTGCCGATAATCACGGCATCCAGGTCTTTTCTTTCCAAAAATTTACGATAATCCTTGTACAGTTTCGGTTTTTTCCCCTGTTTTTCCAGAACGTTCTCTGCCCGCTCATTTAAATATTTATCGTCGATATCACAAAGCGCGGCACAGCGAACATTGGGCTCATCCAAAAAATCTTTCAGATCTGCCCACCCCATGCCCTTGCACCCAATTAAACCAATCACGAGCGTTTCGCTCGGCTTGCTAGATGCGGACAGCACTGCTGGGACCGCAACAGCTGCAGCCAAAGATGTTTGCATAAATTCACGGCGTGTCGGACTCATGGATTCCCTCCTCTTCATTAGGAGTGTTGATGTGAATAATACTCCAAATATCTAGTACAGTATTTGGAGCTGTCTAAAGTGTATAGGTTATAACTGAACTTAAAGTGAGGTAGGATGAATCGCAAGTAAAAAATTGTAATAAAAAGGCCCCGGCTAATTTTTTAACCGGGGACTTTGAATATTTTATTTCCCGCCGATTGTCATTTCAGCGATTTTTATAGTCGGACCCTCAATGCTGTCTTTATGCTCAAGGTCATTGCCAACCATTTCGATTTGATTGAGAATGGTACCCAAATTTCCGGAAATGGTGATCTCCGCAACTGGGTAGGTTAGTTCTCCATTATCGATCCACAGACCAAAGGCGCCGCGTGAGATGTCACCGGTGGTGGGGACTGTACCTTGCCCGATCATGTCCGCCAGGTATAAACCCTTATCCACGGATTTAATGATCTCTTCCTGAGAGTGTATTCCGGCCTCCATATAGAAATTGGTTGAGCCACCGGCATTTCCCGTTGAAGGCAGCCCCAATTTTTTTGATGCGTATGTATCCAACAGATAATTCTTTAGCACACCCTGCTCAATTAAGCTGGTTTTCTGGGAGGGGACACCTTCGCTGTCAAAGGGCCGCGAACCAATCCCCCGTGGAAGAAGACCGTCATCCACAATAGAAATATTTTTACCAGCGATCTGCTGACATAATTTGTCCGTCAGAAAGGATTGCTTCAAATAGATGCTTCGGCCAGTGATGCATTGCTGCAAGAAACGCAGCAGACTCGAAGTCATCGCAGGCTCCATTATAACAGGCACGTTCTGGGTTTCGATTTTCTTTGCACCAATCAACCGCGTGACACGATGAATGGCAGTTTTCGCGATGTCCTCCGGTGTCATCAGGTCGCTGAGATTACGGGTGGCGTCTCCCCAGCCATCGTCGAACAGATTGTCTCCGTCACCTGACTGTAGATAAATGGAGCAGGAGCAGCTGGTTCTGGGATATGCCAGTGAGACTCCATTCGAATTGGCGAGATAAAAGGTGCCTTCAAAAGATCCATACGAAGCGCCGTAGGATTTTTTCACCCGCTCATCTGCAAGGCAGATGGATTCGGTTTTTTTGGCGAACTCAATCTTTTTTTCTACAGCCAATTCTGTGATGGAACCATCATAAATTTGAAGTGCTTCAAGATCCGCGGTGATTTTTTGACTTTCCGGTAAACTCGAAAATTCATCCGCACTCGCGAGTTCGGCCCGTTGGATTGCATGATCCATCAATTTATTCAACGTCTCTTTGGATAGATCCGAAGATGATGCAGTCGCGACTTTTGAATCCTTAATGACTTTAACCGAGAGCCGTTTGGATCCGGCTTCGACCAGTTTTTCGATGTTTCCCATGCGCACATCAATGGAGAGTTCGCTTCCTTCTGAAATGGTAATCTGGACTTCATCCGCACCTTGCTTTTTACCGTAGGCGACCATGGATTCGGCCAATCCTGTCAATTGTTTATCCACATTTTTCATGCCTGGCCTCCTACAGTCATTGACCGAATTTTCAAGGTGGGTGTCCCGGCCGTACAGGGTGCACTTTGTCCGTCCTTACCGCAAGTGCCGAGGAAAAATCCCATATCATTGCCGATCATTTCGACTTCGTTCAGAATTTGAACGTTGGTGCCGATGAGTGTCGCGTTCTTAATAGGTTGGGTCAGTTTTCCATCCTCAATCAAGTAGCCCATGTTCACAGAGAAAGTGAACTTTCCGGATGGCTGAACCATGCCTCCCTGATAGGTCTTCGCATAGAATCCTTTTTTTACAGAGCCGATAATATCATCCGGATTGGAATCGCCGCGCTCCAGCACTGTATTGGCCATACGCGGGATGGGAATGCACTGATAATTTTCACGACGGCCATGGCCATCGGGTTCATCGCCCATGAGCCTGGCCGAAAGGCGATCCTGTAAAAATCCAACAAGCTTGCCCTTTTCGATGAGCATCTTCTTTTGCGTGAATGTCCCTTCATCATCAATTGCGTGTGTACCGCGCATGAATGGAATGGTGGGATCATCGTAAATTGTTACAATGGGATTGGCGACCATTTGATGCATTTTATCCCACATGATGGATTCTTTTTTACGGTTGCTGTCCGCTTCAAGCGGATGCCCAACTGCCTCGTGAATCATGACACCGGATTGATCTTTCCCCAGTACAACCGGTTGCTCACCTGCTTGTGCGTTTACTGCGGAGAGGAGCAGTATTGCTTCTTCTGCGGCGCGTTTTCCCAGTTCTTCAGGATGTGTTTTATCCTTATAAAAATTCATGCCGACCCGGCCGCCATCATTGGCCCAACTGGAGGTACTCAATTCGCCTTTATCCTCAGCTGTAGCATTCACCATCAAGCGAACTTGTGGACGAGCATCCGAAATGAGCAGGCCTTCGCTATTGACGATGGTGACAAACCGAATTTCATCCGAAAGACGTACCTGAACTTTTTGAATGCGCGAATCATATTTTAATGCCGCGTCATGAGCTCTTTCAATTGCATCGATCTTTGAAGTTAATTCCAGTTCATGAACGGGATTTATCAGATCATACATTTTATGATCTCGAGTCACTTCAGATAAATTTGCGATCTTCATCGTCTTGCCGCTTGACGCGATCGCAGCTGCTGTGAGTGCACTTTGTTTCATTTTCTCGAACGACAGATCATTGGTGTAACCATACCCGGTTTGCTCTCCATTGAGCACGCGAATACCTACACCCAGACTGATCCGCTCCGATGAATCTTTGATAATGCCCTCTTCCATGCGTACGAGATTGGCAATCCGGTATTCAAAAAAGAGCTCTGAAAAATCTCCGCCTTTAGATAAAGCGATCTGCAGGATTTTTTGCATGGATTCCCTTGCTACACCGAATTTCGATTCGAAAAGTGTGGTTGAACCAGTGCCATTACCTCCCGCATAGAGAAGATGATTCCACAGTCCGCCAGTTGCCGTGGCTGCCATTACGCCAGTTCCGCTCTTCTGAAGAAACTGCCTTCTGTTGAGTGATGACAAAGCATACCCTCCTTGAGTTGATCAATAAAAAAATTATCATTTAACATACGAAAGAAATCGACCTCCTGTTTCGGATTTAATGATTTCTCGTTTTTTCGATTATTTGATGAAAAGGGAATAAAAGCACATCCCGGATATCCGACTTATTGGCAAGTAGCATAATCAATCGATCTACACCCAAGGCAATGCCCGCAGTGGGGGGCAGACCGGATCGGAGCGCCTCAATAAGCTCTCCGTCTAGAAGATGTTCAGGTTTATTCTTTACAGTAAGATCGTGAAGAAAACGTCTACGCTGCTCATCCGGATCTGTCAGTTCGCTGTATCCATTGGCAAGCTCAATTCCGCCGACGTAAAGTTCAGTACGTTCCACCCAACCCGGATCAGAATCTTTGGGTTTGGCCATCATGCCCATGCAAAGAGGATAGTCCTCAATGAATACGGGTTTGGGGAATCCCAGATTCGTCTCCATTTTATCCAGATAAATCTTGAAGAAAACGGATTCCAAGTCATCTTCTTCACAAATTTGGATATCATTATCTGAAGCCACTTTTTGAATTGATGGAAGAGTCAAACAATCGGCCAGATCCGTACCGGTCCTCTCAAGAAAGAGCTGACGCAGGGGGATGCGATCCCACGAAGGTGTAAGATCCAATATTCGTACATTCTGATTCAATTGAAACGTATCCAGGACGGATTGTGCGATATAACCTACCAGCGCTTCTGTTTCATCCTGGATGGTGTGGTAATCCGCGTCAGTTTGGTACCATTCCAGCATCGAGAACTCGGGATTGTGAAGTAGGGAGATTTCCTGATTGCGAAAGACCTTTCCAAGATAATAGATCTTTTTCGCTCCAGCAGCGACCAGCTTTTTCATAGCATGTTCGGGACTGGTGTGGAGAAAGCATGAGTACGATGATCCGAGATGATCTTCTACCGATACCGAAACAGATTGGATGTTGGCATCCAACGTGGGATAGGGAGTGAGCAGCGGACTTTCGATTTCGAGATAATTGCGATCGTGGAAAAATTGGCGAATTGCAGAGAGCACTTGACTTCGGAGTTGGAAAATTTCCCAATCCAGCTGACCGTCTCGCAGCCTTTTCCAGTTCGGTTTCAATATACCTTCCAACAGAGATTAAGACTTCTGCAAGAAAAGGTGAGCGAAGACCTTTGCATCGGTCAGCGTATTTTCGATGACGCTATATTCATTCGGGCCATGCAGGGTATCATCCAAAGTACACCAGCAAACCGCAGGCAGACCAACTTTGCGGAATTCGGCAGCGACCGTGCCTCCACCAATTCCAATGGTTAGTGCATCCTGTCCGGTCACTTCTTTTATCGCTTTCTTCAGCGCATGCACAACCGGTGCGTCTGGTGAAGTGGGGGGCGGGGCTGATGCATTCTGCGGAGTTGTGATAGAGATCTGAACATGGAATTTTGCTTCAATTTCATCGGCCCATGTTCTGACTTGAGAAAGGATTTCTGTTAAATTATATTCAGGTAAAATCCGGCAGTCAAAATAAAAGACATCAGAGCCTGGGATGGTGTTCACATTGTCCACGTTGGATTCCTTTTTCGTGGGTTCAAATGTGGAGATCGGGGGCTCGTAAAGGGATTCCGATTGGTCATAAAGGGAGTATAGTTCCTCCATCTTTACGATGAGATGGGCTGCTGCTTTATAAGCATTCGCTCCTTTTTCCGGCGTAGACCCATGGGTTTGAATGCCTTTGGTTTCAACGCGCATCCATAGAATAGATTTCTCCGCAATCTCAATGGTGATCCCTTTTTCATCCCCGGCATCCGGGATCAGAATGAGATCATCCTTCCCAAAAATATCAGAGTGGTTGTTCAACACATATTCAATCCCATACTTCGAACCATTTTCCTCATCCGAGACGATTGCCAACCCAATCCCGGATTCAGGTTCCAAATCAAGTTCACGGATTGCTTTGACTGCGAGCAGGGCCGAAACAATCGCCTGTTGATTGTCCTCTGTGCCCCGGCCGTATAATTTGCCATCCTTCTCTATCACGTCGAAAGGGTCATGATCCCACAGCTCAATATCTCCTGGAGGTACGACGTCCATGTGTGCCATTATCCACACCGTACGTGCATCAGATTTGCCGTTCCATCGCGCAAACAGATTGGTACGATAGCCTTCTGGAACACGGTTATCCGGAGCGTGAATTTCTTGAAAATCATCCATTCTCAAATTTTCTAAATATGTCTTGATCAATTCAGCTTTCTTGATCTCGCCTGTTCCCCCGTTATCCGGTGCGATCGCTGGAATGGCTGTCAGTGTTTGTTGCATTGAGAAGACATCCTCTTTGTAGCTGTCAATTTTTTGCTGAAGATTTTGTAAAATTGATGAAGACATTTTTACTCCGAGATATTAAATTGTTATCTAATTTTATTTATGATAATAAAGATATTATTTACATACAAGCGCTTTATCAGTTGCTAAAGTGTAAAAGAAAAAAGACTTGCCTTTTAAAGGAGATTTTAATAGATTCGAAAGACATATGCCCCAGTAGCTCAGAGGAGAGAGCAGCGGTTTCCTAAACCGTTGGTCGCAGGTTCGACTCCTGCCTGGGGTACTTCCCGAAAAGAGATCAAGATTAGTAAAACTCTTGAATATGGCAATCAGGGCATCTTGGGCAGAATTAACCGCATCCGGCCGGGAAAGATCGGGATAAAATATCGAAATTTGGTGACCCGTTGAGGAGGTTTTAATGAAGGCTAAAATTTTGGTAGTAGACGATGTGGATACAATCGCGCGCGTCTATGCTCGATTTCTGGAAAGAGAAGGATATGAGGTGAGAATCGCTTTTAATGGCATGGAAGCCCTGGATGTCTGGGAACGCTTTAAGCCAGATCTTGTGGTCAGTGACATTCGAATGCCGAAAATGAGCGGCTTTGAGTTGGCCAATGCCTTACGAAAAAAGAATCCTGAGCAAAAAGTTATATTGATGACTGGATATGCGGATGAAGCGGAAGTCCTTGAGCAGCAAAAGAGCCATGGTTTTCCATTCTTCACTAAACCCGCCGATCTTCAAACGACTGTTTCAAAAATTGTATCGGAAGTTCTGGAAGGAACATTTTCCTAAACAACCCTGAAAGGATGATATCGAAGAATTATGCTACAGCCAAGAAAAAGAATGACCAAGCGGGAGATTAAAGAAGATCCTCTCGTTACTGCTTATGCGAAGACGCAGAAATGGATTCAATTGTATCAAAAATATATCAATATCGCACTCATTGCGGTACTTGCTGTTGTTGTCATTGGAGTCTTTATGGGGCGGAGTAAGAATCAGGCTGAGCTCTCTGCCGAGGGTCAAATGGGCGTGATTGAACAATATTATTATTATCGCCAATTTGACCGTGCGATTGAAGGTCTCGAACGAATTGTTGATAGCTATGCAGGAACAAAGTCTGCCGGAAGGGCCTGTATTTTTCTAGCAAATTCATATTTCGAGAATGGGGATTACCAGAGCGCGGAAACCTATTATAATATGTATGTGGATGATTATAATCATGTGGATTTATTTTCTGCCGCCAGCCTGACGGGTATTGCGGCATGTATGGAAAATCGGATGGAATGGCTGAGTGCAGCTCAACATTATGAACAAGCAGGCATTCAATACAATAAACTTTCATCTGCGCCCTTTAATCTGAAAAGCGCTGCGCGATGCTATGTAAAGGCTGGAGAACCTGAGAAAGCCAAATTGGCTTATGAAAGCGTTCTGGCGATGTCTCCTGATGCATCGTTTGCAAGTGAGATTGAAGTGCTTGTGGAAACACTGTAAACAAATCAGGATTATAACATCAGAATTATTTATTTTACTTGCAAAACAATTAACTATTCGCTATATTTTAGATCGAAAAGTGGGTCTCCAACCCACTTTTTTTCGTATGTGGGTAAATTTAATGGATGGAATAATTTAAATCAAGCTTGAAACAATAATAAATCAGGAAGTATCTGAACGAGGCGTTGAATTGGTTGATCTGATCGTGAGTGGACATCCAAACAGTCCTCAGATTCAATTGTTTGTTGATCACCCAGAAGGAGTGACTGTAAAGCTCTGCACGGAATTAAGTCGTAAATTGAGTGAAGTTATCGATCGTGAAATGAACGCCCTGAACAATTATCGCCTCGAAGTCTCTTCACCCGGCCTGGACAGACACTTGAAAACAGAAAAAGATTTTACTCGCCACGTGGGCCAAATGGTTAAAATATATTATACTGAAAGTGGGAATAATAAGAGCGTGACAGGTAACATTGAAGCTGTGTGTGATCATAATGTAATTCTAGTCGATGGAGATGACCAGATTTCTGTTGCCATCGGATCGATTCAAAAAGCTAAAATTAAGCTGAAATGGTAGAGAGGGAAACCTGCCATGAATATTGACATTGTTGAAGCTGTATCACAGATTGCAAAAGAGAGAAATATTAATCGCGAGGTTTTAAGCGAAATTATCGAAAATATTTTTCTCAGTATTATCAAAAGAAAATATGGAACCATTGACAATTTTGATGTCTTTGTCAATATGGACAAAGGCGAAGTAGAAATTTATCAAGCCAAAACAATCGTTGAGGTTGTTGAGGATCCTATCACAGAAATTGGTTTGGAACAGGCTATTGCTCTCGAACCGGATCTGGAACTTGGTGATGAGTATATGGAAATTGTCGATCCAGCAAGTTTTGGTCGACGGTTAATTACTTCCGCCAAACAGGGCTTGACTCAGAAGATTCGTGAAGCAGAGAAAGAAGTGCTGTTTGAAGAATTCAAGGATCGTATCGGCGAGATCATTGTGGGTGATGTGCGCCAAATTAACCGTGAAGAAATTATCGTTTCCGTAGAAAATATGGAAGTGGTTCTTAAGCGATCTGATCAGATTTACAACGAACGATTTCGCCGCGGAGATACGCTTCGTGCAGTGATTAAACTGGTTGCACAGACCAATCGTGGCCCTGAAGTCGCGATTTCACGAACTGATCCCGAGTTTTTAATTCGACTTTTTGAGATTGAAGTGCCTGAAATATATGATGGAATCATCGAAATAAAAAGTGTAGCCAGGTCACCTGGAGACCGTGCCAAGGTGGCGGTCTATTCCAATGATAAGCGTATCGATGCTGTTGGTGCATGTGTGGGTTTAAAGGGTGTTCGCATCCAGGCCATTGTAAAAGAGCTCAATAATGAAAAGATTGATGTCATTAACTGGAGCAGTGAGTCAGAAATCTTCATCATGCGCTCCTTGAGTCCTGCAAAACCGAATCGAATTATCATGAATACTGAGAATAAAACAGCTGTTGCGATAATCGATGATGATCAGATTTCGCTAGCCATTGGCAAGGGTGGCCAGAACAGACAACTGGCTTCCAAACTGACTGGATATGAAATCCAAACAGTAAAAGAGTCAGAATGGGAAAAGGACAGTCTGAAAGAAGAAAAACTGCATCTCATGGATATTCCCGAATTATCAAGCTTGATTAAAGAGAAGTTAACAGACGCCGGATTTGATACGGCAGATGAGGTTCTTGATGTGGGTGAAGCTACGATTCTTGAGATGAAAGGACTGGGCAAGAAAACCGTTGAAAAGATATTTGAAGTTTTAAACAGCTATTATGAAGTCGATTCTGAAGAGACGGGCAATAAAGAACACCCCGAGCAAAGTTCTGAAGAATAAGTGCTGACCAGGCAGACAGGAGAAGCATTGCATTCGGATAATAAAAAAGCACCTGAAGTAAAGAAAATGCGGATCTATAAGGTCGCGAAAGATTTCAGTGTTTCAAATGAAGCACTGATTGATTTCCTGACTGAAAAAAAGTTCAAGGTGCGCAATCATATGTCTCCTTTATCGGAAGAAATGCATGAAGCTGTTTGTCAGCATTTTCATATTTCTGAGGCTGAGATAGATAAGGAACCAGATTTTAGGAAAAAAATACAAGAGAAGCACAAAGAAGAAGAAGCGAGAAAAGAAGCCATCCGGCATGAAATAGATGAGATGCTGGAGCTTTCAAAAGCACCTTTGCCGGAAATAGCACCTGCATCTGAAGTACAGGAAAAACCGGAACCGGTATCCAAAATTGCTGAAAAACAGGATAAAAAAGAGAAGCCGATTGAGGTAGCTGTAAAGCAAGAAAATCTATCCGATTCTGTAAATGAAGATGACATTAAAAGCGCAAAACAGGGTGAAGACGAATCTAAAAAGATTGAAGCGATTAAACCCCATAAGATAAAAGATATTAAGAAAACCGATGCAAAATCTGAAGACGATAGTAGCGAAAAACCCAAACGTCATTTAAAACGTCTTCCAAAAGTAGATGAAGCCGGTGTTGTTGAAGATAGACCGGGAGGTAGGAAGCGAGGTAAGCCCCAGCCCCAGAGTACTCAAACCAGTGAATCTTCGGAGACCGCTGCCGGACTAAAGAAAAAGAGACGCAAGAAAAAACGTAAAAAAACAGCTGTAAAGATAGATGAGAAGGAAATCGAAGCTTCGATCAAAGAAACACTCGCGAAAATGAGCGATTCGCCCAAACGTCGAAAACATCGTAAAGAACGTGATGTCGATGATGTTGAAGTTGATGAAACGAACATTGTTCATACTACAGAATTCTGTTCCGTTGCCGAACTCGCCAATTTGATGGACGTGGAATCCAGCGAAGTTATTCAGGCTTGTATTGGATTGGGATTAATGGTATCCATCAATCAACGCCTTGAAAAAGATACCATACTCATGGTGGCTGATGAATTTGATTATGAAGTCAATTTCCTGAGTGAATATGGCGAAGATCATGTAGAAGAGGTATTTGAGGAAGTAGATGATCCGGAACTACTTGAGCCCAGACCCCCAGTTGTAACCATTATGGGGCACGTGGATCATGGCAAGACATCTCTGCTCGATCACCTTCGTGAAAGTAATATTATTGCCGGAGAAGCAGGCGGGATTACCCAGCATATTGGTGCATATGAGGTCCAATTCAAAGATAAAATGATTACATTTTTGGATACACCCGGTCATGAAGCTTTTACAGCGATGCGCGCTCGAGGAGCACAGGCCACAGATATTGTGGTTCTGGTTGTAGCTGCGGATGACAGTGTCATGCCTCAAACTATAGAAGCAATTAACCATGCCAAGGCTGCCGGTGTACCGTTGGTTGTAGCAATCAATAAAATGGATAAACCCAATGCCAATTCAGAAAATATAAAGAAACAATTGTCTAATAAAGATGTGCTTGTTGAAGACTGGGGTGGTAAGGTGCAGGCGGCTGAAGTTTCTGCGAAGACAGGTGAGGGCATTGAGAAACTTCTTGACCTCATTCTTCTTGAATCTGAAATACTTGAACTCAAAGCAAATCCGCATGCAGCTGCACGTGGTGTGCTCATTGAGACCAAAATGGATAAGGGCAAAGGTATTGTAGGTACGGTTCTCGTCCAACGCGGCACACTGCACACAGGTGATATATTTGTAGCAGGCCAGTTCAGCGGTCGTGTTCGCGCCATGATGGATGAACGGTTTCATAAAATTAATGAAGCGCCGCCGTCCACGCCAGTGCAGGTACTTGGATTTGGAGGCGCACCCCAGGCAGGCGATCATATAGTGGTCGTCTCTTCCGAGCAAGAGGCACGTGAGATCAGTGTGAAACGCCAGCAACTCAAGCGTGAGCAGGGATTTCGTCAGGTAAGACGGTTGACCCTGGACCAGATTTCAAAGCAGATCGCTGAAGGCGAAGTCAAAGAGCTGTCCATTATTCTGAAAGCCGACGTGGATGGATCTGTTGAAGTATTGGCCGATTCATTAATGAAATTGACCAATGAAGATGTTGCCATCCGAATTATACACAAGGGTGTAGGTGCGATTACAGAAAGCGATGTCATCCTTGCTGCTGCCTCACAAGCTGTCATTGTCGGATTTCATATTGTACCGACATCCAAGGCGAAGGAAGAAGCAGCGCGAGAAGAAGTGGATATTCGACTCTATAAAGTGATTTATGATGTTGTGAATGATATTAAACTTGCACTCTCCGGATTGCTTGAACCCGAGATCAGTGAAGAAATCCTCGGTGAAGTTGAAATTCGTGGTGTATTTAAAGCGTCAAAAGTGGGTAAAATCGCGGGATGTTATGTACAAACCGGAAAGGTCACACGAAACGGCATGGCGCGTCTCATCCGAGACGGTATACCAATTTATGAAGGCAAGATATCGACACTTAAAAGATTTAAAGATGATGCAAAAGAGGTCGCTGCCGGGTTTGAATGCGGCCTGACTCTTGATAAATACAGTGATATCAAAGAGGGCGATATCGTCGAAGTGTATCACCTGATTGAAACAGAGAGAACGCTTGAATAATGTTTGTGATAGGATCTCTACAGGTGGAACTCTTAATCCCCGGTTGCAGTTCATTGAAAGAGAAGCGGATTGTTTTAAAAAGTATTAAGACAAGATTACACAACAAGTTCAATGTCTCTGTCTCTGAAATTGATTATCTTGATAAATGGCAGAGAACTCTCATTGGGATTGTTAGTGTGTCAAACAAGAAAAAACATGCTGAAGAAATACTGGAGAAGGTTATTCATTTTATTGAGCGGGAAGATCGCGTTCAGATTCTCGATCAACTGATAGAAATACTCTAATCATATTTTGATGTCCATCTACGGTATTTAAATATAATATGCAAATCAGACGCTGTAAACAAATTGGCATCCTTCTTAAAGCAGAAATCGGTCGGATTATTCAGACCCGTTTGAATGATCCTCTCATAGGTTTTATTACTGTGACGGATGTTGAAGTTGCCAGAGACATGAAGTATGCAAAAGTATTTATAAGCGTTTTGGGGGATGACGAAAAAGAACAAAACGCAATTAAAGGATTGGATAGGGCAAGACCGTTTATTCAGAAAGAATTGAGTCAGGTTGTGCGTCTTCGGTATATCCCCATACTCAGTTTTCACCTGGATATAAGCTGGAAAACAAGTGCCCGCGTGGATGAGCTTCTCCATCAGATTGAACAGGAAGAGGAAGGCCATCTAGATTCAAATGAAAATGAAAAGGAATGACAGACTCTTCAGTTAGACATTCGCATACACTCGAGGAAATCGTCCAGTATATCATGCAGGAAGACGAGTTTCTCATTACCACACATATCAATCCCGATGGTGATTCCCTGACATCTATTCTGGTTTTTGCTTCAATTCTTCGGCAATTAAACAAGATCTACACGGTTGTACTTGATGATCCCATCCCGGTGAAGTTTCAATTCCTGCCCGATATTGAAAAAGTATTGACCATGGAAAAGCTGGGGATGGATAAGGTCTATAAAAATGTTGTTGTCCTGGATGCATCAAATCTTGATCGTATTGGAGATACAAAAAGTTATATCCAAGAGAATACAAGGGTCATCAATATTGACCATCATCCTGGCAATACAGAGTTTGGTGAGTTCTTTTATATTGATCCCGATCAGAGCAGTACAGTCGAGCTGGTGCATCAACTCTATCAGATTTTTGAATTGCCATTGAACTTGCAGATAGCAGAGTTGATTTATACGGGTATCGTATGTGATACAGGCTGTTTTAGATATAGCAATACGAATGCGCAATCTCTTGAAGTCAGTGCCGAAATGGTACGGCTTGGTGCTGTTCCATCAAAAATTATCGGTCAACTACAGAACCAGCATTCGGATCACACATTAAGGGCATTGGGCAGAGCATTCTCACGTATTGAATTTGACTTTAATGAGCGTGTGGTGGGTATGTCTTTAAATCAGAATGATTTGCGGGATTATCCATCCACAGATACAGAAGGATTTGTCAATTACCTTCTCATGATTCAGGATACGCAAGTCCAATACTTCGTAAAAGAAGTCGCACCTAACTGTCACAGAGTGAGCTTTCGTTCAAGATGTGATGTGGATGTCAATAAAATCGCCAGCCAGTTTAAAGGCGGGGGACATGCCACGGCAGCCGGCTGTTTTATTGAAGGCAGTCTGAGTAATGTGAGACGTCAAGTCGTTGAGAAGCTTACCCCGTATTTCGAGTCGGTACTTTGATGGATTTAAAAAACGCAGATTTCAATGAAGGACTGATTCTTCCGGTGATTAAACCAGAAGGTTTAACTTCATTCGATGTGGTGCGGCAAGTTAGAAAATGGACGCAATGCAGGAAGGTGGGGCATACAGGCACCCTTGATCCAAAAGCAACAGGATTGCTTTTAATATGTACAGGAAAAGCAACCAAGCAGTTTGATCAGCTTGTGACGCTTGAAAAAGTATATCAGGGTGTGATCGAGCTGGGCAAACAGACCGATACTGATGACTCCGAAGGAAAAGTGATTTTTACGAAATCAGTTCCTGAATTCGCAGAAGAAGAGATTCTTTCTGTCCTCAAACAGTTTGAAGGTGAGATAGAGCAGACACCTCCAATTTACTCTGCCTTGAAAATCCAGGGACAACCCGCGTATCGGCTGGCGCGAAAAGGCAAGAAAGTTGAAATGCAACCGAGATCGGTTTTTATTAAAGAGATCCGGTTGATACAGTGGAAACACCCGAATATCGAAATTGAAGTGACCTGTTCTCGCGGAACTTATATCAGGGCCATTGCACGCGATGTGGGAGACAAGCTCGGGGTGGGAGGATTTTTAAAATCCTTAATTCGAACCCGAATCGGGCAATACAGCACGGATACAGCAATGTCCCTTGATTCATTACGAGAGAGTATACTATCAGATGAAGATCGTCAGATCGCTCAATGAGATCCACAATGATTCGCTATCTTGCGTTTCATTGGGCACATTTGACGGTGTGCATCTGGGTCATCAGGCCCTCATCCATGCTTTAACACTGAAAGCGAAGCAGGAAAACGGCCGCAGTGTTCTTTTGACATTTGAACCTTATCCCCAGACTGTTTTGAAAGGAAGCCAGACGATTCGGCTCACGACCGAAGAGGAGAAGATCGTGCAGCTCGACCAGACCGGACTTGATCTTCTTTTTGTAATTCCGTTCACACTGGAGCTGGCATGTATGCTTCCGGAAGAATTTATCCAGAAATACATGATCAAGAAAATTGGATTGTCCTGGTTGTTCGCTGGATTCAATCACGCCTTCGGGAAAGACAAAGAGGGTACTAGAGATTTTCTCCAGACTCTGGCCGATAATCACGGTTTCCATCTGAAAATCGTGGAACCAGTCTACAAAGATGATCTTTTGGTCAGCAGCTCTCAAATCCGTTCTTTGCTGAATGAGGGAAATGTCCGACATGCAAGCCAACTGCTTGGCCGAAATTATCAGCTCTCCGGCCGTGTGGTTCGGGGTAGGCAGGTTGGTGAAAAACTCGGATTTCCGACGGCCAATTTAGAGGTTGAACATCCAGACAAGGTTATCCCCGCAGATGGGGTTTATGCTGTTCAGGCAGTTTTGGCACAAGAGCAATTTTCCGGAACATGTAACATTGGTTTTGCGCCGACGATTAAAGATGAGAAGAGAGAAATAGAGATTTATTTGCATAATTATACAGGAGATTTATACGGTAAGCATTTAACGATTCAGTTTGTCGACCGTCTTCGCGATGAGATTAAATTTAATTCCGTTGATGAGCTGATTCATCAAATGAAAATAGATAAACAGAACTCGGAAAGAATATTATTGCAATCCTTATAGGAGGTTATTGTGACAATCACAAAAGAAAGAAAAGCAGAACTCGCACAAACATACGGTAAAACAGCTCAGGATACTGGCAATACATCCGTTCAGATTTCGATTCTTACAGATCGGATCAAAGAGCTTACCGAGCATTTTAAAATTCACAAAAAAGACCATCACTCAAGACGTGGTCTTTTAAAATTGGTAGGTCAGCGGCGCAGATTGCTGGATTATATGATTCAGACCGACCTTGACGGATATCGCAATCTTATTAAAGAGCTCGGTATCAGAAGATAAACCCGCATTCAACCGAATCGGGAGATTTTAGGAGATAAGAATGGTAGTGAAAAGTGTGGAATTGGGCGGTAGAACGCTGTCCATCGAAACAGGACGTATGGCAAAACAGGCAAATGGTGCCGTAATTGTCCAATATGGTGAGACAGTGATTCTGGCTGTAGCTGTCGCCACAAAAAAACCAGTCGAAAACAGGGGCTTTTTTCCCTTGTCTGTAGATTATAGAGAGAGAGCCTATGCTGCGGGTAAAATTCCAGGCGGCTTTTTCAAACGCGAGGGACGCCCGAGTGAGAAAGAAATTCTCAGCGCGCGTCTGATTGATCGGCCGATTCGTCCACTTTTCCCTGATGGGTATATGCATGAAGTGCAGATTTCTATCACCGTGCTTTCGTCCGATAAAGAAAATGATGCGGATGTGCTCGGAACGATTGGTGCTTCCACCGCCCTTGTGATATCAAATATTCCATTTGAGGCTGCGATTGGCTCAGTTAGGGTTGGACGGATTGATGGTGAATTCATATTGAATCCAACTTTCAGCCAGCTTGAATCTTCAGATATGAATGTGGTGCTGGCTGCGTCTGAAGAAGCCATTGCCATGGTCGAAGGTGAAGCGCATGAAGTGTCCGAAGAGGATATGATCGCTGCCCTTGAATTCGGGCATGAAGCCATCAAAAAAATCACTCAACTCCAGCAAGAGCTGGTGAAAGAGTGTGGAAATGAGAAGATGGTTGTCGAACCTGTTGAAATTGATGCAGAACTAAAGAAAGCGGTTGAAGATAAAGCACTCAAATTGTTACCGGATGCGATTACGATTAAAGTGAAACGGGATCGATACAATGCGGTAGACGCAGTAATGGATTCCATTAAGGAAGAGCTGGCGGAAACCTATCCTGAACAAGAAAGGACGATTTCATCGATTTTCCATGATGTTCAGAAGAACCTTGTACGCAACATGATTCTGGATAAAAAGAAGCGAATTGATGGACGAGGATATTATGACATCCGTAATATCACTTCAGAGATCGGCGTGCTGCCGCGAACCCATGGATCGGCCCTATTCACACGGGGTGAGACTCAGAGTTTAGCAGTAGCGACACTTGGAACCAAGGTTGATGAGCAGAAGGTCGAAGGACTTGACGGTTCATCCTGGAAGAGCTACATGCTGCATTATAATTTCCCTTCCTTCAGTGTCGGCGAAGTACGTCCATTCCGCGGACCGGGCCGTCGTGAAATCGGTCATGGCAATCTCGCTGAACGCGCTTTAAAACCGATCCTGCCCAATGAACTGGCCTTTCCCTACACCATCCGGATCGTCTCAGATATTCTTGAATCCAATGGATCTTCATCCATGGCATCTGTCTGTGCAGGATCGCTTTCTCTCATGGACGCTGGTGTGCCTATCAAATCTCCAGTGGCTGGAATTGCCATGGGTTTGATTAAAGAAGATGACAGGATCGCAATTCTTACAGACATCCTCGGTGACGAAGATCATCTCGGCGACATGGATTTCAAGGTCACCGGAACTCGGAAGGGTGTTACTGCATTTCAAATGGATATTAAAATTACTGGTCTGTCTTCAGCAATCCTGAAGGATGCGCTTGATAAAGCAAAGACTGCACGATTCAGTATTTTAGACAATATGGATCAGACAATTTCTGAACCAAAGAGTGAGATTTCACCTTATGCACCGCATATATTGGCAATCCAAATTGCTGTAGATGATATCGGTATGGTAATTGGTCCGGGTGGAAAGATGATTCGCGAGATTGTCGAAACCACCGGAGCAGAGATTAATATTGAAGATGATGGTGTGGTTCAAATTTCGGCAGTGGATGAGGAATCCTGCATGAAGGCAAAGACCATGATCGACAATCTGACGAAAAGACCTGAACCAGGCACTGTCTATCAGGCCAAAGTAAAAAAGATCATGAATTTCGGCGCCTTTGTAGAATTTCTTCCCGGTAAAGAAGGTTTACTCCATATTTCAGAAATCGCTGTCGAACGGGTAAATCGTGTCGAAGATCATCTAAAATTGGGTGATATCGTCGAAGTGAAATTGATGAAGGTTACACCTGACGGAAAATATGACTTGAGTCGAAAGGCCTTATTGAAGGAGTAGTCATCTTACAGAGATTATTCCAAAATTAATATGCGAGAAAAAAACCGATTTCAAAAAAGTCAACTTGAAAACGGACTCCGCATCGTTGTCGAACCCATGAGCCAGACCCGTGCTGTGACAATCGGAGTCTGGCTTTTTGGTGGTTCACGATGCGATCCGCCCGGAAAAACAGGCATGTCCCATCTTCTGGAACATATGCTATTTAAAGGGACAATGAACCGTACGGCTTATGAAATCGCTACGGCTATTGAAAAAGTGGGCGGTCATCTGAATGCCTTCACCGAGAAAGAATACACCTGCTTTTATATTACTGTTTTGGATGAGTATCTTTCAATTGCAATTGACGTTCTCTCTGATCTTGTCCTGAATCCCAGATTTGAGGTAGATGATTTTATCAATGAAAAGCAGGTTATTCTTGAAGAGATTCATAATTTGATAGACACGCCGGATGATTACATCCATGATCTGTTTATCAATTCTGTCTTTCACAAGAGTATGCTGGGGGAATCCATTCTGGGAACAGAAGAAACCCTCAAGGCCATTACGCTTGATGATATAATTGCTTTTTGGAAAAAGCAATATATCGGTAAAGCGATGATCCTGTCCTGCGCGGGAAATTTCATTCCTGATAAATTCTATGATCAAATTAAGGATGCTTTTTCATCGCTGCCATCCGGGACAAAACCCGATTTTACACCCTTTGCCTATGGTCAGGATTTTCAAAAAAAAATCTCTTATCCAATTTCTCAGAGTCATGTCTGCGTGGGAAATCCGGGATTGTCCTACTATGACGCGAATAAATACGCGCTTGTCATTTTGAATACCTATTTGGGTGCCGGAATGAGTTCGAGATTATTTCAAACCGTGCGTGAATTAAAAGGACTGGCCTATTCAGTCTATTCGTTCACAGATTATTGGTCTGATTGTGGATTGTTTGGCATTTATGCGGGAACGAATCCGGAACGGATGACAGAAGCGCAAAATATGATTCAAGTCGAAATTGATCAATTGAAAAAAGCGGGTATCCCCCAGGAAGAACTTGCCTGGGTCAAGGAACAATTGAAAGGTAATTTGATTCTTTCAAATGAAGACACACAGGTTCGTATGAGCCGTATGGCCAAAATGGAAGGATACACAGGATCCTACCTTACTGTCGAAACAATGCTTGAAAAGGTATATACGGTTCAACCTGAGGATATTGAAGCAACCGCAAAAAAGGTATTTAATCAGGATCAGCAATACAGCGTGCTTCTTCAACCAAGGACAATTTAAATTCCAACGGAATGATTTCTTGAATGCATCTGAAATAAAAAGCAATTCCCCCTATGCCGAGAGAAACAGTCAGCGACCGCATGTGCCGATTCTTGCGTTTCACAAAGTGGATCCCCGATTTGAGTGGGGGGTGACCCGCACCACGCCGCAGCAATTTCGACGCATTCTCAATTATCTGAAAACGACTGGATATCAAACCGTTTCCTTGCAGGATTTGTCGGATCCGAGTCATCCGCTGCCGGCAAAACCGGTTGTTCTCACTTTTGATGACTCTTATGAAAGTGTGTATGCGCACGCCTATCCGGCTATGATGGAATTTGGATTTACCGGCACTATTTTTATCATTACGGATTATATTGGTGCCTTGAATCGATGGGATATTAATCTGGGATGGCTCACCTTCCGCCACCTTAATTGGGATCAGATCCTCGAAATGAAAAAGAATGGAATTGAATTCGGATCGCATACCCACCGGCATCCTGATTTAACACGCGTTTCGGATGAGAGGATTGAACGGGAACTTGAATATTCCAAGAAAATCCTTGAAGAACGACTTGGTGAAAAAGTTCCGTTTATATCGTTTCCGTTTGGTCGATATAATGAGAAGATTGTTCAAAAAGCAAAGGAAATCGGTTATGTGCATGCGTGCGCATTCTGGAATTCACTGAAAAATTCCGATGAATCATTTGTTTTTGAGCGAAAGGCTTATTATCTTTTTGATACATTATGGAATTTGAAGGCAAAGCTGGGTTGTAATTTCTGGACGCATTGTGAAGTAGCCAAACTTAGAATCATTAATTTCTGTTCGCATGGTACTTCACTTGTAAAACCTGCATCCTGAACTCTCTGTGGATACACTAGTCCCGGAGGATTATTATGTCGGGTCCCAAAATCAGGCGGTTGTACTATTCAGCACGTGAGGTTTGTTCAAGACTTGGAATTTCCCAGGTTGCACTTAGAAATTGGGAACACAAATTTCCTCAATTCAAACCGGCACGTAGTCAATCCGGGCGAAAACTTTATAAACCGAGTGATCTGAAATTAATATTGCGTCTAAAGCAGTATAAAGAAGCTGGGTATACAGATGAAAAGATAGCATCCATACTATGGCCACAATTGCAGCATATCGATACAAACACGCCTGAAAAAAGTCCCCCCACCAAAAAGATTATCAACGGTATAAAAAATGAATTAAAAGACATCCTATCGCTGATCGATTCAACCACTGATACAAAACGTTCTGCTTCTACTTGACCACTTTTCCCGTTTCATAAGAACCCAATACCTTCAGAAAAGACGTGATTTCACTCAAATGATTCATGGCATTTTGACACGCCTCATCTTTGAGACTGCCTTCAAAATCCAGATAAAACCAGTAGGTCCATTTCCCTTTTCTGAGCGGACGGGATTCAATCTTCAATAAATTAATATCCCTTAATGCAAAGACACTGAGTGATTTAAACAGTGCACCAGGAATGTCTTTGGCACTAAAGACGATGGATGTTTTTGCATGTTTCTCAGGAAGGATTGAATTTTGTGATATAACGAGAAAACGGGTGAAATTCTG
Source organism: Candidatus Zhuqueibacterota bacterium (assembly GCA_013202295.1). Lineage (GTDB taxonomy): Bacteria > Zhuqueibacterota > QNDG01 > QNDG01 > JABMRT01 > JABMRT01. Next base: position 11,215 of record JABMRT010000303.1, on the reverse strand, counting down.
ATCGTTGTTTTCGATGCCCTTTTTCAATACGTGAAGGCCATAATCCTTGGCAGCGCGAATGCTCGCAATAGAAGCGGCATTTTCTTCGGATTGTTCACTGATTCGTTTTGCTGATCCTGCTGTATCATACATCGGAATGATTTCCACGTTTTCCATGGAATCCAAAAAAATCGAACATTGGCCGAGGGCCTGCGGGTGTGAATATACTCTGCGAATCTCACCGATTGGAATGCCTTTGGGGGCAAGCAGATTGTGATGTATGCGTAAAATAATTTCACCGATTACAGACACATCAAATTCTAACAACAAATCCATGTTCTGATGAATCGAGCCTGTGAAAGAATTTTCGATGGGAATCATGCCATATTCCGCGGTGCCCGAAGCCACCGCATCAAACACTTCTTTAAATGTTTTATGAGGAACAGGGTTGATGTTGTTACTGAAAAAATGATAGGCTGCATCTTCACTGAACGCGCCTTTTTCTCCTTGGAATGCAATCTTTTTCATCTTAACTTTACTCGCGGTATCTTATACAATTAAAGGATTTGGTTAAACAATTTAATCCTGTTTTCATAAGATTCCAAACGTTTTTCCTGACCAGAGAATATCCATCGGATTATTTTATGCATATTAGTGTATTGTGTATCGGTGAATCCAAGGCGTCTTATCTCAAAGAGGGCGAGAAAGATTATATGAACCGGTTGAAACATTACACACAAATCCGGATCGAACAGATTCGTCCTGTCAGACACAATAAATCAAAATCAGAGGCGCAGATCCTGAAAGATGAATCTGATTTATTACGCCAGAAGATTACAGTATCCAGTTTTATTGTAACGTTGGACAGTAAAGGGAAAGAGTTCTCATCCGAAATGTTCGCTGAAAAAATATCCAACTGGCAAGTTCAGGGGAAGCGGGAAATCCTTTTTGTAATAGGCGGACCACTTGGTCTTCATTCCACAATTCTCAAACAGGCAGATCTGATTATGTCCCTCTCCAGAATGACATTTACACATGATATGGTGCGTCTGGTTTTGCTAGAGCAGATTTATCGCGCCCATACGATTTTACGTGGCGAGAAATATCATAAATGAGTCGAAAGATCATTCACATTGACATGGATGCATTTTACGCTTCGGTTGAGCAGCTTGATCATCCTGAATACCGAGGAAAGCCTGTGATTGTGGGGTCTGATCCGAAAAAGGGAAGCGGACGGGGCGTGGTGGCGGCTGCTTCTTATGAAGCACGTAAATACGGCATTCATTCCGCTTTACCAATTTCGAAAGCCTATCGCTTGTGTCCCGATGGTGTTTTTGTAAGGGGAAGAGGAAAACGCTATGTTGAAATTAGCAGCAGCATCATGGAAATATTTTATAAATACACACCCAAGGTTGAACCGATCAGCCTGGATGAAGCATTTCTTGATTTGACCGGAACAGAACGATTATGGGGAGACGTTGAGAATACGGCCCGTAAGATAAAAGATCAAATTCAAAGGGATCTTCATCTTACCGCTTCAGTGGGGATCGGGCCCAATAAACTGATCGCCAAGATTGCATCAGACCTCGATAAACCGGATGGATTTGTATCCGTACCCGAGTCAAATATTCAAGAATTTCTTGAGAATCTTTCAGTGAAGAAATTGTGGGGTGTGGGTCCTCAGACTCAAAAACAACTCATAATGTTGGGTGTTGAATCCATTGGTGATCTGGCACGTCTGAATAAAGATGTACTTATCGATCGATTTGGTAAGATGGGTGAAATTCTCTGCCATCATGCAAAGGGATTGGATGAAAATCTTGTGCATGAGGAACGGTCCGTTAAATCGATTAGCAATGAAGTGACCTTTAATCGGGATGAGGATTCTCAGGAAATAATTAGAAACACTTTGCTATCGCTCTCTGAAAAAGTGGGATTTAGACTTCGAGAAAAAAATCTGCGGGGGCGAACGATTCAATTAAAGATACGATTCGAAGGTTTTGATACGCACACTCGATCCCAGACTTTGGAAGATTCGACTTGTCTGGATCATGATATTTATGAGACTGTGTTATTGATGTTACAGTCACTCGATTTAAATAGCAGGAAAGTTAGATTGGTAGGCGTTGGAATTTCTCAATTTATGGATTCAGAGAATTGTCAGGTCAGCTTGTTTGAGGGCGAGTCCGACAAGACAACTCGTGCCCAGCAAGCGATGGATTTGATAAAACAGAGATTCGGAAAGCGGATGATCAAAAGGGGAGGAACGATATCATCCCAATCTGAATCCAATACAAAGAAATATTCTCCACACTCATTCTAAAACTGGTTTTGAGGTTTCTATCATTCCTGAGAAATTATCCAAAATGGCAATCTCCGTAGAAACATATCAAGCGCTTGGATTGTCCACCTACAAAATTATCAATACACATGAAATCGTTGAAAACTCTGTTTCAATGTTACAAATTTCACTGATTCCATTCAAAAACAATAAGGTGATAAAAAAGGATTGTCAGGTATTTCATCCAGATGTGGATTTCATTGATGTCCTGCCCAAAAACGATTTCCTGCTTGTGTATGGTCTGGACGAATTGCTCAAGACGCTCGAACCTTTTAAAGAATGGTATCAGATTCTTTTAAAATATGAACCGAAAATAGATGTTCGAGAACTTTCCCGAATTCTCCTTCCATTTGAGGAGCATCCGCTTAAACATACGATAGAGCAGCGCGATTCCGACTCCATAAATCCGGATTCATTCATAGCCAAGGCATTCCATCTATGTATTGAGGAAGCGCTTGGGCTTTCCAGCCAAACCACAAAAACACTTCAAAGATTGTCAAAAGATTTTCAGGATGGACTCAGTATATTTTTTCAAAACCTGAATGATTTGATGGATCAAAAAAGTTCTCTGAGCAAGAATCTCCGGCGGAAAAGACCAAAGAATATGATAGGTGAACCCGGATTGAGTGTTCCTTTAGAAAAGGAGCGGTCGCTTGATCCCGATATTTGTCATCAATTTTTTAAATCGAATGGCATTTGCAGTCAACATTTCAGTCAATATGAACATCGAAAAGGGCAGGAGGAAATGGCCAAGGCAGTTGCCAAGGCTTTCAATCGTCAGGAGTTCCTCGTTGCTGAAGCCGGAACCGGTATCGGAAAATCGCTGGCATATTTACTACCTGGCTTGTCCTGGCTGACTGAAAATCCTGGTCAGAAGATGATTATAACCACCCACACAAAAACATTGCAGCAACAGCTCTTCTCCAAAGAACTTCCTTTTCTTGAGAAAGTATTGCCCAATCCATTTTATGCGGTGTTACTGAAGGGGCGGTCCAATTATCTGTGTTTAAAACGATGGGAAACGATTACACAATATCCCGAAAGCAGCCTTTCGCAATCCGAGAAGAGACATCTGTTGCCGCTCGTTATCTGGGCAGATGAGACAGGGGATGGTGATATCGATATGCACCCTTCCTATGCATCTGATTTGCACTATTCACTATGGAGAAAGTTGAATGCGGATTCTCCAGATTGCGATCGGTCACGATGTCCCCATGAATCGGTCTGCTTTTTACAGCGCATTCGCAAGGCCGCCAAACAAGCGGATTTGGTCGTGGTCAACCATGCGTTGCTGTTCTCTGACATGGTTTCATCCGGATCGATTATCGGTCCTTATTCATCCCTGATCATGGATGAGGCGCATCAGATCGAAAAGGTGGCCTCGAACCATCTGGGAGTGAGACTGCAACCCAGACTTTTCAAAGATCTTGTTCAATCATGTGCGCCGGCACGAGGCACACAGAAGAACCTGTTTTCAATTTTCCATTCCAAAGCTGCTGAATTGCAGGAAGATGCGTTTCAGAAACTTGAGAAGTTTATTCATACTATTCAGCACCACGCCGAGACTGTACAGCAATGTTCCAATCTATTATTTAATCAGCTTAAGATCGTGATTATCGAAGAATCAGAATCGGCAAATACCAAAGTACGTTTGACACAATCCCCTTTTAACGAGTCCCTCCTTGAATCTTATGAAGCTCTAGATGAAAATCTGTGTTCTCTTGAGTGGACAATTTCTCAATGTGCAAAATGGATACAGGATGAATCCTTCCGTACGTTAGATGACATCGTATTTGAATGTGGAAGATTGATGGATCAGGTTGAACAAATAAAAAACATACTGAGACATTTCCTAAATGCGGATTATGAAGAGTATATCATCTGGCAGGAAACGAATTCAGAACGGGATGACCGTGATGTGATACTGCAATCCGTGCCGCTCCAGATCGGCCAGATTCTGGCGGAGAAATTGTATCCCAAGTTATCACGCTGTCTTTTCACAAGTGCTACACTTTCCGTCGCTGGAGAGTTTGATTATCTTGTGCGTCAACTCGGATTGGATCAAATCGATCCGGAATGTTTGTCCACCCGTTTATTCGAATCCCCTTTTCTTTATAACGAACAAGTTCTTATGGGCATTCCCACATTTATTCCATCCCCTAAAGAGTCTAATTATATAAACGCTGCATCAGATTTAATTAAAGAAATACTTGAAGTGCATCCCAGGGGAACGCTTGTGCTTTTTACGTCGAATGCCATGCTGCGATCTACCTATACGCGTGTGAAGGAATCCATCGCAAATATTGATCATCTGCTCATGGCCCAGGGGATAGATGGCAACCGGGACCAATTGCTGAACCGGTTCAGAACCGATCAGAATTCGATTCTTTTTGGAACAAGCAGTTTTTGGGAGGGGATTGATGTGCCGGGTGCTGCACTTGAAACACTGATTATTACACGAATCCCGTTTGATGTTCCCACGGATCCCATTGTGCAGGCGCGAACAGAATATGTGCAGAAAATGACTGGAAATGGTTTTATTAATTACACTTTGCCCGAAGCGATTATCCGGCTTCGTCAGGGTTTTGGCCGTTTAATTCGATCCTCTCAAGATCGTGGATTGATGCTGTTACTGGATATGAGAGTTCTGAAAAATCATTATGGCCGGTTGATTCTTGATTCTTTGCCTGTGCAATCCCGAATATTTTCCACAGAAAATGAACTTTTTGATGCAATCAACACTTGGTTTCACACAGAACAATGATTAAATTATAGACCAAGATTCGATTTCCATTCAGACTGAATAAGAGGAAAAGATATGGCTGAGCACAAAATCAAGACGATAAGAGAAGGACTCACATTTGATGATGTCCTTCTGGTTCCGGCTAAATCCTCTATCGTGCCAGTGGATACAGATTTACGAACCAAAGTGACACGCAATATGTGGATTAATATTCCCATTATTTCTGCAGCGATGGATACGGTGACTGAATCGCGTCTCGGTATTGCGATTGCGCGAGAGGGTGGAATGGGGATTATCCATAAAAACATGTCTCCTGAAAAACAGGCAGCTGAGGTAGATAAGGTCAAACGCTCTGAAAGCGGCATGATCAGCAATCCGGTTTCTCTGCCCCCTGATCGTCCCTTACGGGATGCGCTCACCCTGATGCGTCAGTATCATATCTCCGGAATCCCGATTGTTGAAGGAGAAAAGCTTGTAGGGATCCTGACGAATCGTGATATCCGTTTTGAAACCAATCTTGATCAGCTAATTCATGAGGTGATGACCAAAGATAATCTGGTGACGGCACCCATTGGTACCAAATTGCATGAAGCGGAAAGTATCCTTCAAAAACATCGAATTGAGAAGCTTCCGATTATTGACAAGAAGGGCAATTTGATGGGGCTGATTACAGTTAAAGATATTCAGAAACGCAATGCGTTTCCGTTGGCCGCAAAAGATGAGTCTGGACGTCTGCTTATTGGCGCCGCCGTGGGTGTCAGCAATGACACGATGGAGCGAGTGGAGCGGTTACGCAATGCCAATGTGGATGTGCTTTGTGTGGATACAGCCCATGGCCACTCCAAAGGTGTGCTGGATACAATCAAGTCCATTCGGAAACAATATCCGGACATCGAATTAATTGGCGGCAATGTGGCCACAGCTGCGGGTGCCCGCGATTTAATTCGTGCCGGTGTGGATGCTGTGAAGGTGGGCATTGGTCCAGGATCCATTTGTACGACACGAGTTGTGGCAGGGGTCGGTGTGCCGCAATTATCCGCTATAATGGATTGCTCACCGATCTGCACTGATGCGGATGTGCCCCTTATTGCGGATGGCGGGATACGCTATTCTGGTGATGTCGCCAAAGCGCTTGCTGCGGGTGCTGATTTGATCATGCTTGGATCACTCCTAGCCGGTGTAGAGGAGAGCCCCGGGGAGATGGTTCTCCTTGAAGGTCGGAGTTATAAAGTTTATCGGGGCATGGGAAGTCTGGGTGCAATGGCTGAAGGCAGTGCAGATCGTTATTTTCAGGACAGCAATGAAGCGAGTAAGCTGGTTCCGGAAGGCATTGAAGGACGCGTGCCTTATAAAGGCGGACTTTCGGATGTCGTCTATCAACTGGTAGGTGGCGTACGCTCTGCTATGGGATACTGTGGTGTGAAAACGCTTCAGGAGATGAAGGTTAAAACAGCCTTTGTGCGAGTCACTGAAGCTAGCATTCGCGAGAGCCATCCACACGATGTAACAATTACAAAAGAAGCGCCTAATTATCAGCGATGGAAATAAAAAACCGGAAAAACCTCTCCACATAAAATGAGAGATCATTCCGGTTAAAAATCAATGATATATGGATTGTTCTATTTTACGGTTGCGGTACGGGTTAATTTTGATTTCAGGTTGGCTGCTTTGTTCTTGTGGATGATTCCCTTACCGGCCAATTTATCAAGAAGTGATACGGTGCCCTTTAATTCATTCGAAGCTGTCTCGGCATCGGGAGCGGTTCTGACCTTTTTAATGGCGCTTTTCAATTGTGAGCGATCCTGAACATTTCGTTGACGTCTTTTCTCTGACTGACGGACTCGTTTTTCTGCTGATTTATGTTGCGGCATCTTATCCCCTTGTTTATCCAGATAAATAAAGCGGATAAAATATACAAAAAATCAAGGTACAAGTCAAGCTAATCATGCCAGTTTATTACACTTTAATTGTATTGTTGACTGTAATCATATTTTTTTCCATTTTATTAATTCTGCTAAAATGGACGATTACTATAATTATCAAATGTGAAGAGCGTTTGTCTTGCCATTTAAATCTATTTTCTGTTGGACAAATAATAAATATGATGATATCCTTTTCAACAGAGGAGACTTTAATTTCTGTTCGATTATTCAAGCGATTATTATGTTTTCAGAAATCAAGCTTATCAAATCACAAACCAAGTGAAAACCGAAAAAGCTCAACAAGAAAAAGGCGGTCAGGACATAAAACTGATATTTTAATTTGGATCAAAGAATTGTTATTAAAGTTCACAATTGATGATATATCAATACAGATGAGAGGTGGATTGGACGATCCATACAAGACGGGGTTATTGTCAGGATTTCTCCCGTTATTGTCCTCTTTGTTCTCTCAAAGAATTGAGATGTCCTTTTATCCAACCTTTGAAAATGAAGTGTTATCCTTTAATGGATATTGCAGAGTTCATTTTATCGGAGCGGCGCTGGTGCGACCTGTATTCGGGCTTTTGTAAACCCTGCATGCGTAAAACAAACAATGAGGTGTAAGTATGTCACTCGATGAACTTGTACAATCTTTACTCAAGCAAATTAAGGATATGATTCAGACTGAAACAGTGATCGGCAAACCTATTAAAGTAGATGATACCACATTGATTCCTGTTTCAAAAATATCTGTTGGATTTGGGGCCATGGGTGGAAAGCTCAGTGAGGGAAAGAAAAAGGATGGGGAAGGCACAGGAGGCGGTGTGTCGGTTGAGCCGATTGCATTCATTGTGATCCAGGAGAATCGTGTTGAATTAATTTCTTTAAGAGAGAGTAAATCTGATTTAAGCAAGATAATCGATCTCGTTCCTCAAATTGCACAAAAATTCAAAAGTCCAACTGAGAATAAGAAAAGTAAACCGTCCAATCAGAAAAAAGGATCGTCATGAAAAAGATTAAAAATCATCATCAAGGTGATCTATTTGGTATTTCTGAGCCGGAAACCATGCGTCAAAGAGTCAAGGACCTTGACTCGCTGATTTCAAAATCAATCAAAAAAAAGGATTTTTCAGCTGCCAAGACAATGGCGGATGAGCAAGCCAGTCTTATTCGGCAATTGGTTGAGAGTGATAATTTAAGTGAGAATGAATTAGTTTAAGGTGATCATCAGTGCAAAAAGTACAAATTAAAATTCAAATCGAACCAGGATGTGAAGATCTGTCTCTTCCGAAATACCAAACCGAACATGCTTCAGGAATGGATCTTATTGCAGCAGTGACTCAACCTGTGACACTTGAGCCAGGAGATTATCAGCTTATTCCAACGGGGATACGTATTGAACTTCCGATCGGGTATGAAGCCCAGGTGCGACCAAGAAGTGGGCTGGCCATAAAATCTGGAATTGGCGTATTAAACTCACCAGGAACCATTGATGCGGATTATCGAGGTAATGTCGGTGTTATTTTGATTAACCACAGTAAAGAATCATTTATTATTCATCGTGGAGACCGAATTGCACAATTGGTAATTCAGCCAGTATTGAAGGCTGAATTTAAAATTGAAAATAAATTAGAGCAAACAAAAAGAAATTCTGGTGGTTTTGGATCGACAGACCAGTAATTTACCACATAGTCTGAGTTCACAAGAGGAATTTATATCCATTCGACTGTTTCAAAGTGATTCAATATAATGCAGTTTACAATGAGTCATTTGCTTTGTACTTTTATACAAAAACATAATTAAAACTATTAATAACAGTAATTAAGCATAATTATAATTTTATGATTGTCAATCTATTCCTCTTTTGGTTCGATTATTGCGAAGTAATGTTGAGAATTTTCATTAATAAGATTTTTACTATTTAATGCTTGTTTTTAGAAAAAATAATATTTAGAATATGACAACACAGACAAACTAATACATCGTATTGAATAATAATTAATGCCTTAGATAAAGAGGGAGGGTTTTCAGATGAAACGTTTGTTATTAGGGTTGATGATCAGTATGATGGCTGCCGGGTTTGTGTTCGGCCAGACCCAGGTGCATTCACAGCTGACACTGGTTGAAAATATTCAAACGGGCACAACGGATACTGTTATTGTTGATGTCGAAGCCATTTGTTTTACAGGGAATGTGACGATTCAGGAATATCACAATACCATTGGATTGGGATTAGCGCTTAATGCTATTGTAGATACGGTCCTGTTTACAGATGTCCTCTTCCCGAACAGTGAAACCTATGCTCATCATTTGTACTATCCAATTGAAATCTATGATAGTGCTAATGCCATGATCAAATTTAAATATATGGATATTTTTGATGTGCCACCTGGTAGTCGTGTTTCGGTTGGTACGAGTTGGAAAAAAATTGCTAGAGTAAAAATACTTTATAATTCAGCGCCTGCAGCAAATGATTCTGTTTTCTGGATGCCGGATACAATTCCAGGAGCATTCCCATACAAAGTTGTCCAGTATGATGATGCCGATGTCACCGGCTTCCGCGCTGAAACACGTGATGATATGAAAGATTTATCATTGCCAGTGCAGATGAGCGCATTCACTGCAGCGTATGCTCCTGAAATGGGTGTTGAACTCAACTGGACGACTGCCAGTGAAACGAACTGTCTTGGATTCAATATTCTGAGAGCAGATCGCGCGAACGGTGAATTTTCAAAAGTGACTACAGCAATGATCCCAGGACAGGGTAATTCATCAGATTATCAAGATTATAAATTTGTGGATCATTCAGCAGAATGGGGTAAATCATATTTTTATATGATTCATGAACTTACCCTTGAAGCGGGTGAAGACAGCAAAGCATATTTCGGTCCGATCGGTGTGAGTACGGATAAAACGCCATCTACATTCGGACTGTCACAGAATTATCCAAATCCGTTTAATCCGGAAACTCAGATACGATATTACCTCTCTGAGCAAACAGCAGTTTCTCTGAAAATCTATAATCTACTTGGTGAAGAAGTATATACACTTTCTGATGGTATTCAACCTGAAGGTGTTTATACGGTCCAGTGGAATGGTCAAGATGCAACGGGTAGAAATCTTGCATCCGGCATCTACTTTTACAAATTAATCGCTGGTGACCATGTTCAAATCAAGAAGATGACCAAGATGCAATAAATCGAAAACAATAAAATTACCAAAGGGTCATTCATGAATATGAATGACCCTTTTTTTGTACATAACCATTTCCTTTTATTATAGTCCATCTTTACTCCTTGAATTAATGTTTTGATTGTATTGTTGAAAGTTAACATCCTCTGATTGTTTATGCATGATAATTCAATAAAAATAATTTGGAATCAATGTCATGCTATTGTATATTGATTCTACTCGAAGTAACAGAGGATTTACTATGTCTAACACTGATGATGTAATAGATATTTTTGCTGAGATCCATGATGTAAAAACAATGCGGCACTTTTTTAATGAAATTCTTACACCCTCTGAACGCGAGACAATTCAACTCAGATGGGATCTCATGAAGAGGCTTTATGAGGGACAATCCCAAAGAGGAATTGCATCTGAGCTGGGTATCAGTTTATGTAAAATCACACGTGGGTCAAAAATCCTGAAAGACAAGAACTCCATATCCAGTCGGATATTGAACAATAAATCATCTGAAAACAACTCAATATAGTAGTTCATCCATTTACTTTATTAGGAGGCATTTATGGGCGACACAAAAATCTTTCTAACAGAAAAGGATATGCCAAGGCAATGGTACAATCTTGCAGCTGATTTGCCACATCCTCCTCTTCCGCCTTTGGGACCGGATGGAAATCCTGTATCACCGGATATGCTTGCACCTGTTTTCCCAATGAATCTTATTGAACAGGAAGTGAGTACAGAACGCTGGATTGATATTCCTGAAAAAATCCTTGAAATATATAGTATGTGGCGTCCTTCACCTTTGTACCGCGCCAGGAGACTTGAAGAGGCTTTGGGCACACCTGCAAAAATTTATTATAAGAACGAAGGTGTGAGCCCTGCTGGAAGTCATAAACCCAATACGGCTGTTGCGCAAGCGTATTATAATAAAGAATTTGGAATTGAACGCTTGACTACTGAAACAGGCGCAGGCCAATGGGGAAGCGCTTTGAGTTTTGCATGTGCATTGCTCGGCCTTGAGTGTAAGGTTTTCATGGTCCG
>JABMRT010000302.1 GCA_013202295.1 Candidatus Zhuqueibacterota bacterium | reverse complement strand
TGAAAAAATCATAGACCCATTGGAACCCTGCCATCCTGATGATAGGGAAAAAGTTGTCAAGGCTATGACCGATATTCTTCAAGGCAGTGTCCAAGAGATAAATGATTTTGAGTATAGATATAAAACATCCAAGGGAATTTATTATTATTTCACCTCAAATATCACAAAAATCAATATTGGGGGTAAATACTATATTTTTACAGATGCTCATGATATCACCGAGCGCAAGCTTGCGGAAGAACAAATTCAGAAAAATCTGAAGGAAAAGGAAATTCTTCTGCGAGAACTTTATCATAGAACCAAAAACAATATGCAGGTCATATGCTCTATGCTCAGACTGCAAGCCAGAAAGCTGGAAGATAAAAAGACAATAAGCATTTTTAAAGAGATCGAAACAAAAATTTATTCCATGGCTCTTGTCCATCAGAAACTGGTCAGCTCACAGGACCTGTCTCATCTGAATTTGAATGATTATTTTGAGAGCCTTATTATCCATCTTAAAGAAAGTTATATTGAATTCAGTAAAGACATTTCTATTCAAACAGAAATGGAGAACATAAAGATACTGATGGATACGGCTGTGCCCCTGGGTCTTGTTTTCAATGAGTTGATTGCAAATATCATGAAACATGCATTCCCTGACAACACAAACGGTGAGATTAAAGTGCATCTCTATCGGGGGCCTCAAAAAGATATTATTCTGGAAGTGTCTGACAACGGAATTGGTTTTCCGAAAGGTTTTGATATTAAAAAAAGTGCCAATCTTGGATTAGAAACAGTCATTGATTTGGTAGAGCAACAATTAGGGGGTAAAATTAATTTTAAAAGTCAAAAGGGCCGGCATTGTAAAATTGTATTTAAGGATGAATTATATAAACCGAGAGTATAATCATGAAAGACAAATTAACGATATTGATCGTTGAGGATGAAATTTTAACGGCAAAAAGCTTGCAGATGGATTTGGAAGAATTAGGCTTCAATGTTCTCAAGCCGGTATCCAAAGGTGAGGTGGCTGTTGATGTCGCCCTTCAGGAAAATCCTTCCTTGATTCTGATGGACATCCGGCTTGCCGGCGGACTGGATGGTATTGAAGCCGCAGAAGAAATACTGAAGAAAAAGAAAATCCCAATTGTATTCATGACCGGGTACGCTACAGAATATATTCAAGAGCGGATTCCGGAAATTAGCCTTGTGGATATCCTTGAGAAGCCGGTGTCAATAAACAAGATAAAAGAAATATTGGATACGCTTAAGAAAAATATGTGATGTCAAGACTTTCGTCCTGACAATAAAAAAGATTCTCAAAGTGTCAGGAAAATATTCCTGACACCACAAAAATTCCTAGTACTTTTGAAAGTGCCGGGGACGTTTGTGTTAAAACCGTTTGCATTTTAGTTTGTCCCTTCCTATTATTTCATATCTTTGATAAATTTAAAAATAGTCCGAATTTATTTACAGAAGGAGAATCCACTCATGAAAATCCGTGAAAATCTCAGTACACTCCTCATTGCTATTTATTTGATTGTCTCAGGTGTGGTATCCATCATCGGATTACACATTCCCATCTTATCAAATCTATTACCGCTGGTCGCGCTGGTAGCTGGGCTGCTTCTTCTGATCGGAACCGGAAAACTCCCCAAAACCCTGGGTATCGTCCTTCTGGCGGTCTGGCTCATTCTCAAGGGATTGCTGCCATTTGTCTACATATCCATCCCGCATTTCGCATTTCTGACCGATGGGCTGGCAATAGTCGCAGGGATTTTTATCCTATTCAGACGGTAGAATATCCACTATCGGCTATGGCTAAAGGCGATAGGAAGTGATTAGAACGCATTGGAGATTGAAATGGAAACGAGACAGCTTGGGAAGAGTGATTTGTACCTGACTCCGATTGGCCTGGGGACATGGGCCATGGGTGGGGGAGACTGGGCTTTTGGGTGGGGACCTCAGGATGATGAGGTCTCCATTTATACTATACACAAAGCTATTGATCTGGGAATCAACTGGATTGATACGGCACCAGTTTATGGATTGGGCCATTCCGAAGAAGTGGTTGGCAGAGCACTCAAGGGATTGTCCGCTAAACCCTATATCGCAACGAAGTGCAGCCGGGTTTGGGATAGCGATGGAAAGATTGGATCGAACCTTAGCAAGAAGAATATCCTCAAAGAAGCGGACGACAGTCTTCGCCGACTCGGTGTGGATGTGATCGACCTTTATCAGATTCATTGGCCCAATCCGAAAGATCAGATTGAAGAAGGCTGGGATGCGGTTGCTCGTCTGATTCAAGCTGGCAAGGTGCGGTATGGCGGTGTTTCCAATTTCAGTGTCCAACAGATTGAACGCATACAGCCTATCCATCCAATCACATCTCTACAACCTCCCTACAGCATGCTTAAATGCTGGATTGAAGACTCTCTGCCGTTTTGTAAAGAAAATCAGATCGGCGTGATTCCATACAGCCCGATGCAGAAGGGATTACTGACTGGCAAGATTACGAAGGAACGCATCGAATCGTTATCCGCAGATGATCATCGGAAAAATGATCCCATGTTCCAGGAACCGGAGCTGTCTATCAATCTTGAGTTTGTTGATAGATTGCATCCCATTGCTGAGAAATATGGGACGACACTGTCACAATTGGCAGTGGCGTGGACATTGTTCCGACCCGAGATAACTGGCGCGATTGTGGGAGGCAGGTGTCCGGATCAGATTGAAGAGGTCGTGGGTGCGGCTGGTTTCCACTTGTACAAAGACGATTATGATGAGATTGAACAGTTGTTGGATGAGCGTAAAAAAAGATTGCAAACCATTTAAGTAGGGATTTCCGGCCAGAAATCCATGCAACTGATTTCTAAAAAAGAACTTGCCTGATTAACTATTTATTTTTAGTTTGTCTAAGATTTTAATCCAACCTGGAATATATTTGAAGGAGGATGTCTCATGCAGAGGATATTTGTGATCTTGATTGTATCCTTGTTTTTGGGCTCTATTCTAATTGCACAAGAGGCCGATTCATTGCTGCTTGCTGATTTCGAGAATGCCGAATATAACGGTTGGGAGG
>JABMRT010000301.1 GCA_013202295.1 Candidatus Zhuqueibacterota bacterium | reverse complement strand
ATTCATGAATTGTCCCTACATCCAAGATAAAGACGTGGACATAAAATTCCAAATGTCTTTTATTCCTTCTGATTATAAGAACAATCCTAATGTATAAATGAATTAAGATGTGGATAGCAGTTTGCTAAACATTTAGGTTTTTTACAATTTTATACTTGATACAAATATCTCTCTGATGTATATTGACCTCAATCAGCAGTGCGATTCAGTTGGGGATGGCAAGCCGCTAATTTCAGCAGATGATCGGCTCTTATCCCCATATCTGACCTCTCAAATGACTACAAACCTTTGGACATGGGACGCATTGCCGTCAAAATGCTGCTCAACCAAATCGAGACGTGCGAGCCGGGGAGGGGTGTGTGCCTGCCAACTCAGCTCATCATTCGAGATTCAGTTAAGAAATCGGGATAGGATGAATAAATATAATTTGAGGCATAAGGGAGTATTCATGCAGCAATGTAAATTGAATTGGATTTATAAACTCCTTTGCATTATTTCTGTGAGTCTCTTCATAAATTGTGTTGCGCAGAATGAATCCATCCACATACTTATCGTAACCGGCGGACATGATTTCGAAGAAGAATCCTTTTTTAACATGTTCGTGGCTATGAAGGATGTTGCATTCACGCATCGCATCCAGCCTGAGGCGAATCAATCCTTTATCACATCCGATCTGGATTCTTTTGATGTGATTGTGTTCTATGACATGATTAATTCTATTACAGATAAAGAAAAACAGGCTTTCATTCGACTCCTCAAGAATGGAAAAAATATGCTATTCCTGCATCATGCGCTTTGTTCTTATCAGGATTGGCCAGAGTTCGAGAAAATTCTGGGAGGCAAGTATCTGATACAGGATGAGATCCGAAATGAGAAGACAATATTAGCATCAACATACAAACATGATGTAGATGTACCCATACATATTGTGAAGGAGGATCATTCTGTCACTCATGGTTTGGAGGACTTTACGTTATTTGATGAAGTATATGGTGGATTTATGGTCCGACCTGATGTGACACTGCTGCTTAAAACCGATCATCCGGAAAGTACGCCTGAAATCGGGTGGACACATCGATATGAAAATTCACAAATTGTATATATGCAACCTGGACATGGCAGACATGCATTTGAGAATTCGAACTACAGACAATTGGCATATCAAGCGATCATGTGGTTGTGCGGGAAAACTCAAGATATATAAAATTGGAGACAATCATGGATGAGGTTAAATCAAACGGATTATCAAAATGGCAATCAACATTCTTGCTGGTCCTACGCATGGCCATCGGGTGGCATTTCCTATATGAAGGAATCTCAAAGCTGCTCATTCCAAACTGGACATCAGCCGGATATCTGCAGAATTCCCGCTGGATATTTGCCGGTCTGTTCCATGCAATCGCAGCAAACGAAACAGCCATTCTCATCGTGGATTGGATGAACATTATCGGTCTGACTCTAGTCGGCCTGGCTCTCGTCACCGGACTCCTGACCCGACCTGCTTGCATCGGCGGCATCCTTCTGCTTGGGCTTTATTATATTGCCAATCCTCCCTTTGTCGGAACAGACTTTGGACTCCCCTCAGAGGGACATTATCTGTTCGTGAACAAAAATCTCGTAGAGATGATCGCATTATTATTGATCACTGTCTTCCCCGCCCCCAAAATGGCCGGATTAGATCGACTGATTCTGCTTCTGAAGACAAGAAAATCCGAATCCAGTCAGAAAAAGAAATTGGAGAACAACCAACCTGCAATAGAAAATATGGAGCGGCGAGAGATCCTTAAAAACCTGATTCATATTCCTGTACTGGGTGTGTTTGGAATTGGAGCCGCCAAGAAATATCAGTGGGAATCAATCAACGCAATCACAGGTGCCACGATTAAAGTGAGCGACTCTTCACTAAAGGATCTGAAGGGAGATTTGCCAAAGGGACGCATTGGGAACTTCGATGTCAGTCGCCTCATCATGGGCGGTAACCTGATTGGTGGCTGGGCACACGCCCGTGATTTAAAGTACGCAAACCAGTTATTTAAATCCTACAATACTGAAAAGAAAATTTTTGAAACGCTGGAGATTGCGGTAAAAGCGGGCATCAATACCATGAACACATCCGGCGATCAATTAATCATAATCAATAAATTTAAAAGGATCACCGGAAGCAAACTCCAGACCTATCATCAGGTGCATCCTACAAAGGATGATTTATACGGGGCCATCAACCTGGCCATGGACGGCGGTGCAGACATGATTCAGATTCAGGGCAACTGTACCGACTGGCGCGTTCGGGATGGTGAGATGGATGTGCTCTTTAAAGCTATAGATAGAATCCGGGAACAGGGTTTTCAGGCCGGATTGGGAGCCCATTCAGTTCAGGCGCTCATTGCCTGTGACAAAGCGGGGCTCGAACCGGATTTCTATATGAAAACACTGCATCATGATCAGTACTGGTCAGCCCATCCGAAAGAGAACCGCATTCCATTTGAAGTGGATGGAGACAGATCCATGGATCATAATAAATTCCATGACAACATGTTCTGCCTCTTCCCTGATGAATCCATCGAATTCATGAAGAAAAAGAACATCCCCTGGATTGCATTTAAAGTACTGGCTGGCGGCGCGATTTATCCTTCTGACGGATTCCAGTTTGCCTTTGAGAATGGCGCAGATTTCGTCTGTGTCGGTATGTTCGACTGGCAAATTGTCGATGATGTGAACATCACACTGGATGTATTATCCAAAGTTCAGGATCGTGAACGGGCATGGATAGCCTGATAGGTATGGCAGAATTATTAAATGTATAATCAGAATTGATTAAACATGTTCGATTGTAAAAAAGAAGAGGTTTTATATTGAACCGCATTATCATCATTCTGTGCCTATTGTCTGCAGGATCATTTATTCATGCTGAGCATGGATTTTTTGCAGAGACTTGGCAATCCAAACAGTTTGTAGCACCTGAATCCACCATGCCTTTAACGGATGAGATTGGATCAACCGATGTAACGATCACAGTCTCTGCAAATGATACGTTGATTAAAATCCTGCCGAGTATTTTTGGCAACAATACCAATGCATGGATCGGTGCGAACATCGGAACCGATCCCTACGCACTGAGACATCTCAACAATGCAAAGATATCTTTTCTCAGACTGCCTGGTGGGAACTGGAGCAATGAGTGGCTGTGGGATGGAGAAATTCACTGGGATCTGAAAGAGGATTATGAGAATGATATCCGATCCCGTCCGACAATAAATTGGAGCCGGACGACTGAGGAAATGCTTGATCTGGCCATGGCGATTGACGCCGAACCGCAAATTTGTGTGAATTATTCCCTTGCCCGGTATATTGACGAGGAGAATCCGGTTCAGAAGGCGGCACAGTACGCAGCTGAGTGGGTGATGGATGTTAATATTGATCAAGGGCTGGGAGTGAGATACTGGGAGGTGGGCAATGAAAACTATGGAAGCTGGCAGGCAGGATATGAAGTCGAGGGTGTAAAAATTACAGGTCAGGAATATGGCCGGGATTTCTGCGTGTTTGTTGATTCTATGAAAGCGGTGGATCCGTCTGTCAAAATAGGAGCAGTTTTGTACGAAAGCGCCAGCGGATCGAATGTGAGCAACTGGACACAGGATGTGCTTGCTGAAGCCAAGGATCATGCCGATTTTCTGATCATTCACGACTATTTCACTTGGGCCCCGAACTATAATGATGTTACAGTTCAACAAGTACTGAATGGTGTCGATAATATTTCAGAAGATATTCACAATGTAGAAACCATGGTGGAACAGAATACAGGCTATCCGGCAGGAACGTATCCAATTACCATGACAGAATACAACATGCGTGCAGGGTGGAAAAACAACTCTTTTCTTTGCGCGATTTTTATCACTGAGGCCCTGGGTGAGCTTATCCAGAATGGATATGCACTGGCCAATCTGTGGGATATTGCCAATGGATATAACGCAGAGGGTGGAGATCATGGAATGTTGTCCCGCAATGATCCTGATGTGCAAGATTATACACCCCATCCCTCCTTTTATCCATTCTACTATTATGATACCTGCTTTGGAGATGTTATGATTTCTGTCGAATCGGATGATGCTGATGTGGCTGTATATGCTTCCCGGTTTGACAATGAATACCTCGGACTGGTCATTGTGAATGAATCTTCGGATGCGAAAGCGGTATCTATCATCCCTGACGGATTTCCAACGGGAGACAGCCGTTTATTTCGTTATGAACTCACAGCTGAGGAGATTACCTCCCTATCATTTACCATCAATGAACAAGGTTCCACGCAAGGCAAGTTCGGACCGGAGTTTTATGACGAAATCAATCCATATGAGCAGCAAATCTCAGATAATCCTGTACTCAACATTGTCGGAACAAGCATCAACTTTTTAGTAATCGAACAGGGTGTGGATACGGATGTGCATACATCCGGTCCCCGGGATTTCGAAATAGAAATTTACGCATACCCCAATCCGTTTAATCCAAAAACAACCATCCATTTTAGCCTTGAAAGTCAAGATGATATAGAACTTATCCTCTATAATATCAGGGGTGAGCGTATCAGAACACTGGCCGCTGGAAAATTCGAAGAAGGTGAACATCACATTTCTTTGGACGGTTCTAATCTCAGCAGCGGAATATATATAGTCCAGCTAATCACGAATTTTAAAAATGTGAATAAGAAAATTTCATTGATTCAATGATATAAATATTGAAAGCTAATGTTTACTACACACATCCTTATAATTTTAGTGGAATGGCTTAAACGAGAATACCAATGGCCTTATTCGTCAGTATTTTCCAAAGAACAATTCAATTGACAATATCATAAATGATGACGTGATAAAAGTGCAAAATCGATTAAACATAAGACCAAGAAAAACACTAAACTTTGAAACACCATTAGAAGAATTCCTAAATATTAAAGTTACCGTTGGAACTTGAATTCACATCTTTATTTAACAGGGAGGCTTATTGTGCATAATATTCCTAAAATTATTAAAAAATTAGTATCAAGAAGCACTTTCATTTCGACTGTCACTATTATTGGATTTTATATCATATTAAGTACTCCCGATATTATTCTTGCTCATGAGATAAATCGTGTAGAGTATGCAGATAAACTTCGAGCCCTTTGGCTTGGAGAATGTATTGCAAATTGGACAGGTTTAATAACAGAGAATGACAATACAACTCCTCCATTTTATACAGATGATGATTGGCGCACAGTATCTAATTCGGGATGGGAAACGGGTGATACAATCGATTATGTATTAAATTTGGATCCATGGTTAGCGGATGATGACACGGATATTGAATATACATATATTCATTTATTAACTGACCATAATACAACAACTTTAAACAGCGAGCAAATTCGGGATGGATGGATCGAACATATTAATCGATTTATCTGGGTGTCAAACAATAATGCCAGAACTTTGATGAATAAAGGCATTTCATCTCCCCTCACCAGTTTTTTAAAATTAAATAGTCAATCTTTATGGATAGATGCGCAATTAACAACTGAAATATTTGGAATATTGGCACCAGGCATGCCTGATAAAGCGCTACAAATGGCAAAGTTGCCGATACAAACAACAGCCTCTGGATATGCAGCACATGCTGCACAATATTTTGTAGTTCTTTATTCCCTGGCCAGTGTGATACCTGACAATTTACAAGGATCGGAAAGGATTGTCTGGTTAGCGAATGAAGCGAGAAAATATATTCCCAATTCTTCAAAAACAGCGGATATTTACGATTTCGTTTATAATGATTATATGAATAATAGTGATGTAAATGATTGGGAATCAACCAGAGATAATATTTATGAACATTATCAATTAAATGCAGTCAGTAATGGATGGGATTATCTTGGATGGGCAGAATCCGGAGTTAATTTTGGCAGTGCAATTTTATGCATGCTTTATGGACAGGGAGATTTTCGTCGAACAATACAAATCGGAGTCCTGAGTGGTTGGGATTCTGATAATCCTACAGCGACTATTGGTGGTTTAATTGCTTTTATTGAGGGTTATGATTCACTTGTAGCACAATTCCCTGAACAAGGTTCTTTTTCAGATAATTATGATATTAGCCGAACCAGAGACAATATGCCGGATTATTTACCAGATGCGGATGGAGAAGATACGTTTACAATGCTTTCACAACGTATGCTCACAATAATAGATCAAGTTGTCACTGAAAAAGGCGGCGAACTCGGGCCGGATTTTTGGACAGTACAAGAACTAGACAATATTACCTTAAATCATAATCCCATATATAACGAGTATTTACACAGTGCCAATAATAGAATCCGTGAGAATGGAGGTACAATCACTGTCTCAACTTCAACACCTATATTAGAAAATCTCTCACTAATTGCAGATGGTCTTGAATTTAATAGTGAAGGAAAGGAATATGATGGAGGCAGTCAAATATATTCATCAAATCAAGGAGAAGGCCATGAAGGTGAGATTCAATCTTTTAGCATAGACTATGGCGAGCCAGTAGAAATCTCCTTCATTCGTTTTATTGAAGGAACACATGTCCAAGAAGGTGGATATTTTGATAGCGCTGCAATTGAAGTCAATATAAATAATCAATGGATTCTTCCACCCGAAGGCATCATTCAATCTGATCCTTTTATCTCACATAAAAAGCACCAGGTTATAAATTATTATCTAAATAATCCTATAAATGCATCAGGCATTCGTATTTCGGGTAGAGTCGGTGGATCTGATGGATTTGTCAATATAATAGAATTTGATGCATTTTCTCAATTCGAGCAGGATTTTGCAGATTTAATAATTGATCGTTATCATCATAACGAAAATGATACAATTTCTCTAAGTGTTTATATTAATACGTCTGTTAACAGTATTGTTAATGTTGAATTCTATGTTGATGATTTATTAATTACCACCGACATTGATGGCAGTGACGATTGGATGGCAAATTGGATTGCAGAAGGTATCGGAGAACACAACATTCAGTCAGTTATTAATTTGAGCAATGGATCAAAAATAATCTCTTCAAAAAAAGTGTTAGTACAAAGTGTTCTTTCGCCCTGGAATTTTTTTGATGTTGGAGGTGAGCTAAGCATACCAGGTTCTGCTGAGATTAAAGAAGATACTTTAATATTGAATGGAAGTGGAAATTTTTTAAGTAAACAAGATGATTTTGCTTTTGTCTATCAAATCTTAAATGGCAATGGTGAAATAATTTCAAAAATATCTGAATTAGATTCAATCACTTATAAAACAGTTGCAGGAATAATGATTAGAGATAATCTTAATAGTGATGCAAAGTATGGATCAATATTATTTAGAAGCAATAAGTCTGTCAGATTTAGATATAGGAAAGAATCTTCATCAAGAGAAGTTTCGGAAGATTCTATTAATTTACCATGTTGGTTAAAATTGAATCGAATCGATGATATTATTAATTGTTATTATTCTGTTGATGGTAGTAATTGGATTAAAGTGGGTTCTGAAACAGTGCTAATGAATACCGATATATATATTGGTTTTGCTATTGCAAGTGGAATTGGATCATCAATAACACAAGGCAAATTTACAAACTATAATATTTCAAATAATCCAAGTAGTGTAAACGATCCTACTATGTTAAAAGGTAATCAATTGGAGACGTATTCATTAGAAAACTATCCAAATCCTTTTAACTCTAATACAATTATTTCATTTAATTTGCCAGTGGAAAGTCGAGTGGATATAAAAATTTATAATATTCTTGGCAAATTAGTCATTAAGTTAATTGATAATGAGAAATACGATTCTGGTTTACACTCAATTAGTTTTGATAGAGCAGGTATTGCAAGTGGAATGTATTTTATTCAAGCAAATTACAATTCTATAAGACAAACAAAAACAAATTATACTTTTGTTAGAAAAGCATTAATTTTAAAATAACTGATCTAAAATCAATGAGGTCAAGTCATGAAATGCATATTCCGAATTTCGCTTTTTATCCTGTTCATCTCGCACGTGTTAATAGCTGAGGGAAAACAGAAAATCATTTTCGACTGTGACCTGGCTGGAGATGTGGACGATGCCTATGCCGTAGCACTTGTTCTATCCAGTCCGGAATTTGAAGTACTCGGTTTGGTCATGGATCACGGCCACACACCAGGCCGCGCGAAGGTAGCCTGTCGGTTGCTCTATGAAACAGGTCGTGAGAACATCCCTGTCATCGTGGGCCGTCATACACCGGGCATGGTTGGACAGGACAAAGAACCGGCTGGACCTTCCAACCAGTTCGTTTGGGGCGAGGGATTTGACAAGGTCAAACCTTCCAAAGAGAATGCCTCGGATTTCATCATTCGAAACTTACGGAAGTACCCGAATGAAGTGATCCTGTTTACAGTCGGACCTGTGCCCAATATGCAGGATGTGATCATGAAAGATCCGGAAGCGCTCAAACTGGCAAAAAAAGTTGTATCCATGTTTGGCTCGTTTTACATGGGCTACAGCGGGGGACCTATTCCGGACGCAGAATGGAATGTCAAGGCGGATGTGAAATCGTCACAGATGTTTGTGAATTCCGGTGCCAATCTGATTTTTGCAGGACTGGACATTACAACCCTTGTTCATTTGGATGAAGCAAATCGCAATCGCCTGTTGATGCGTCAATCACCGCTCACGAACGCGCTTTCAGGACTCTACACCCTCTGGCGTTTCGAGGGATACGCACGGCCGAATCCCACATTATTTGACGTAGTCGCGGTCGGTATGGTACTTTGGCCTGACTTGTTTACCACTCGCAAGACTCATGTTCGTGTGACCGATGAAGGGTATACGGTTCTTGATGAAAGCAAAGAACCAAACTGCGAGATCGGTATGACGATCAACAAAGACGAATTCATTAAAAGGATTATGGAGCGTTATCTCAAACAAAATCTGATGCAAAACGATTAGGAGGTTATAATGAAATCAAAGTGGACTCTTATCATAAGCACAATCTTTCTCCTAGTCTCTTGTTCAAGTGAGCCAGTGACGTATCGGGTTATCCCCGTGAAAACCTATGTGGATAAAATGAAAGCTGGCTGGATCGGTCAGATGGCCGGTGTGGGCTGGGGCGCGCCTACAGAGTTCCTCTATAACAGCACCATCATCCCGGAAGAGAATGTGCCGGATTGGAAACCGGAGATGATCAACCAGTTCAACCAGGATGATATCTACGTGGAGATGACCTTCTTGCGCACCCTGGAACAGTATGGTTATGATGTGGATATCCGCCAGGCAGGGATTGACTTTGCGAACAGCGGATACATGCTGTGGCACGCGAACAAAGCGGGGCGGGATAATTTGCGTTCCGGAATCGCGCCCCCCTGGTCCGGGCATCCGGAATACAATTCCCATGCGGATGATATCGACTATCAGATTGAAGCAGATTACGCGGGTTTGATATCTCCCGGTCTTCCCCAGGCTGTGGTGGATCTCGGAGAGTTATTTGGACGGTTGATGAATTATGGAGACGGATTGTACGGCGGACAATTTGTGGCCGGTATGTACGCAGAAGCATTCTTTGAAACGGATATCGAAAAAATAATCCAGGCCGGACTCGCCTGCATTCCAAAAGAGAGCGCATACACAGAAGCAATCCGCGACGTAATCGGATGGTACCATGAGAATCCCGAAAACTGGCAGGTCGCATGGGATAAAATCGAAACCAAATATCAGGACAATCCCGAAAACCGAAAATTCAGCTGTTCAGGTCCGGACTCGGATTTCAACATCGATGCCAAGATCAACGGCGCGTACATCGTGATGGGTCTGCTTTATGGCCAGGGCGATCTGGATAAAACCATTGTCATCTCCATGCGTTGCGGCCAGGATTCAGACTGCAATCCATCCAATGCCGCGGGCGTGCTGGCTACGATTATAGGTGCTTCTAATTTACCGGACAATTATACCTCGGCGCTTGATCTCGAACCTAAATTTTCATACACAGAATACAATTTTAACTCATTGACAAAAGTGTGCGAAAAACTTGCCCGGGACGCCGTATTGAGATATGGAGGCCGTATTGAAGAAAATGGGAAGGGTGAGGAGGTGTTTGTCATTCCCGTTCGGAATCCGAAATTAAGCAAACTGGAAAAGTGCTGGGAGCCGAATCCTGCGCCTGCGAACGTCTCATTCACCGAGAATGAAATGGCCCAGATTCAGTTTCATTCACGCAAACCTGAAGAATTTATCCATATCTGGGAGGTATCCAAACCCTATACTAAAAAGGGCGTGGAGCCTGATGATTTGCTGGATATTGCCTTTGAACCGGAACGAAATATTGATGCTGTTGTATGGAAGCAGATCCCCATGGGAGAAAAAGGTTACAGCCGCTGGCTCGTGGAATTGGACAAGTTCATCAAGGGCGAAAATCGCGTGGCCTATATTCGAAACGAAATCTGGTCCGAAACAGATCTGGATGTCGTGATGGAACTGGGCAGCGATGATGGTGTCAAAGTCTGGATCAATGGCAAACTCATTCATACAAATAACATATTCCGTGGCTGCAATGCAGGTGAAGATAAAGTCCCAGTACATCTGAATGCAGGATGGAATACCTGTATGATGAAGATTTCACAGGGGACCGGCGGCTGGGCTGCAGCGGTGAACATTGTGGACGAGAACAAAGAAGCTATTAAAAGTCTAAAATATCGACGACCTTAAGTTATAACCAAGTGCAACAATTCAAGAGGGAGGTTTGATATGATCATAGTACAATCCTATACATTGGCAGTACTCATGTGTGTCATCACCATGCTCTGCTGGGGAAGCTGGGGCAACACACAGAAACTCGCAAGCAAGACCTGGCGCTTTCAATTGTTTTACTGGGATTATGTTCTGGGTATTATCGTCCTGATGGGTATTGCCGGATTGACCATGGGAAGCATTGGCTCAACTGGCCGAAGTTTTCTGACGGATTTGGGACAGGCAAGTCAAACCGCACTGCTATCCGCTTTTATTGGCGGTGTAATCTTTAACTTTGCCAATATTCTTCTTGTGGGTGCGATTGATATCGCGGGCATGGCTGTCGCCTTCCCTATCGGAATTGGATTGGCACTGGTCATCGGTGTGATCGATAACTTCATCCGTCAACCCAAAGGGGATCCCATCATTCTTTTTGCAGGTGTCGCACTCGTCGCGATTGCCATTGTCATTGACGCCATCGCTTATGGAAAACTCCCATCCAGTGGTAAAAAGAACATGACCCTTGGATTGACACTTTCTGTACTCTGCGGTATCGCGATGGGTTTCTTCTATGGATTCATCGTGAAGTCTATGGCAACCAGCTTTGTCACCCCTGAAGCCGGTAAAATGACCCCCTACTCTGCCAGTTTCGTGTTTGCGATTGGATTGTTTGTCTCAAGTTTTCTCTGGAATACTATTGTTATGTACAAACCTTTCAGTGGTGAATCAGTAAAGTACAAGGATTATTTCATGCAAGGCACACCCAAACTGCATTTGGTGGGTCTGCTCGGCGGCGCAATCTGGGCGGTAGGAAATTTGTTCAGTCTGATTGCCTCAGAGAAAGCAGGACCTGCTATCTCTTATGGTCTTGGACAAGGCGCAACAATGGTCGCTGCCTTCTGGGGTGTGTTCATCTGGAAGGAATTTGCTGCGGCTCCCAAAGGGACGAATAAATTACTGGGACTCATGTTCGCTTTTTTCATTGTGGGTCTTGGATTAATCATTTTCGCACGAATTGCATAATCTGACTTTCAGGAATGGAGAAAACATGAAGATAACTGTAGTCGGCAGTTCTAATACCGACATGATCATTCAGGTACCAAGAATTCCCCGTCCGGGTGAGACCATTCTGGGAGGTTCATTCTCAATCGCACCCGGCGGCAAAGGCGCCAATCAAGCTGTGGCCGCTGCCCGGGCCGGGGGAGATGTCACATTCATAGCCAAAGTAGGGAATGACATGTTCGGGACACAAGCCATTCAGGGATTCAAGGAGGATGGCATTCATGTTCAGCATATTGGAATAGATGATGAATCATCCTCTGGAGTAGCTTTGATCTTTGTGGGAGATGATGGTGAAAACAGTATTGGTGTGGCTTCAGGAGCCAATGCCAATCTCACACCGGCTAATGTGGAATCTGCATCGGACATAATCAAAGATTGTGATGTTCTAATCATGCAATTGGAGACTCCCCTTGAAACGGTGCAAAAGGCAGCGGAAATTGCGTCGATGAACAACGTGCCAGTGATATTGAATCCGGCGCCTGCCCAACCGCTCTCGGATGAATTGCTTGGACGCATATCAATTTTGACACCCAATGAATCTGAAGCGGAGCTGCTCACTGGAATAATCGTGACCGATGAGCAATCTGCCAGGGATGCCGCTTGTAAACTCCGAGATCGAGGGGTGAATACAGTTATTGTGACGATGGGTGCAGCAGGCGCCTATGTTCAGTCTGATAAAGTGGATGGTCTGGTTCCCAGCTTTCAGGTTGATCCCGTGGATACCACAGCGGCAGGCGATGTGTTTAATGGCTCACTTGCCGTGGCGTTAACTGAAAAGAGCTCACTTGAAGAGGCTGTTCAATTTGCGAATGCAGCTGCAGCCCTGTCGGTTACCAAACTGGGGGCACAACCTTCAGCGCCCCATAGGGTGGATATAGATAATTTTTT
>JABMRT010000300.1 GCA_013202295.1 Candidatus Zhuqueibacterota bacterium | reverse complement strand
CCTGATGGCCAAAGAGGGCAAGCTCGATTTCGGGGATCAGGTCAGCGGTGTGCTCAAACTGCTGCGGGAGCGCCCATCCGTCCTGAAGAAAATTCAAGAACGATACCGCTTCATCCTCGTCGATGAATTTCAGGATACCAATTACGCGCAGTTTCAACTCGTGCGATTGCTCGGCGGCGAGGCGGCCAACATCACGGTGGTGGGGGATGACGACCAGTCCATTTACAAGTTTCGGGGCGCGGCGATTTCCAACATTCTCGGATTTATGGAGTATTATCCTTCAGCGAAACAGGTCGTACTTACCGACAATTACCGATCCACACAACGTATTTTGGATGCATCCTACCGACTCGTGACGCATAATAATCCCGACCGACTTGAAGTCCGAAACAAAATTGACAAGAAGCTTCACGCACGGGAAGAGGGCGAACATCCCGTCGAACATCTGCACTGCGATTCTTTGACCACGGAATCCGATCAGGTCGCGACGCTCATTCAGGATCTGGTCCAAAACAAGGGATATCGATATCAGGATTGCGCGATTCTTGTGCGGTCGAACAATGACGCCGATCCTTTCTTGCGGGCCATGAACATGAAGGATATCCCGTGGCATTTTTCGGGCAACCGCGGTCTCTATTCGCGTCCAGAAGTCAAGGTCCTGATTTCATTTTTACGGGTCGTTGCCAATCCGGATGACTCGATGGCCCTGTACCATCTGGCGGCTTCCGATATTTACGATCTGCGCTCCATCGAAGATTTGCATCGATGTGTGGCGTTTTCTAGATCCCAAAATAGATCCCTTTATGAAGTGTTCACCAGTCTGGACACCATTGAGAAACTGTCCAATCTATCCGGTGAAACAAAGATCACACTGAACAAGATCATGCAGGATGTTCATAAAACGATGGAGGAATCACGAAGCCATATCACGGGAAATATCCTCTATCAATTTCTCATGGATTCGAATTATCTGAAACGGCTGACCCAGCATGAGAGCCGCGAAAATAGCCGGAAGATCCAGAATGTCGCGCGGTTTTTCGATGTGATCTGGTCGTTCGCTCAGGTCGCGCAGGATGACAAGGTGATCCATTTTGTTCATTATCTTGATCTCCTTATTGAAGCGGGCGATGATCCGGGCGCGGCCGAAACCGATCCCGATCTGGACGCGGTGCAGGTGATGACGATACACAAGGCCAAGGGTTTGGAATGGCCAGCCGTGTTCATGGTGAGCCTGCTGCACAACAAGTTTCCGCATACGCGCCGAAAAGATCCAATCGAACTGCCGAGTGATCTGATGAATGAAATCCTGCCCGAAGGGGATTTTCACTTGCAGGAAGAACGGCGCCTTTTTTATGTGGGCATGACGCGGGCCAAAGAGTGGCTCTTTCTCACGAGCGGTGTGGATTACGGCGGCGTACGCAAGCGCAAGGTCAGCGCGTTTGTGCTCGAGGCGCTGGATCGTCCCCAAATAGATGAAGTAGCGGTCAAGTCCAGTGCTGAAGAAAAGATTCACAGATTCGCCCCGGTGGATCCAACTCAAAACAATGAGAGTTTGCCGCTGGATGACGAGACCATCCTAAATTTATCTCATTATCAGGTGGACGATTACCTCACATGTCCGCTCAAGTACAAATATGCGCATGTGCTCCGCCTGCCCTTTTTCCATCATACGCTCGTGTACGGCAAGGCAGTGCATGCAGCAGTCGAGACCTATTACCGGCATGTGATCAATCACATTCCCGTTCAGTATGAGGATTTGAAAAAATCCTACACAGACGCGTGGCACAATATCGGATTTCTTTCACGGGAACATGAGGAACGACGTTTCTCGGCCGGATTGGAAGCGCTCACCAACTTTTTCCAACATGAAGAACAGGCAGGGATTGTCCCATGCTCAGTGGAGGAGAAGTTCCGGTTCATGCTGAATCATATCCGCATGGCGGGCCGCTGGGACCGAATCGATGACCGGAACGGGCAAATCGTGATTGTGGATTTCAAGACGTCCGAGGTCTATCTGCAGGATGCAGCCGACAAACGTACGAAGGACAGCCTTCAACTTGCGATTTACTCTCTCGCTTATGAACAGACGCATGGACAATTGCCTGACAGTCTGGAACTTCATTTTCTCCAAACCGGACTAATCGGATCTGCGACACCGACGGCGAAGTCGCTTCAGAAATTTACAGATAAGATTGAGAAGGCTGCCACAGGCATCCGGCATAGGGATTATTCAGCCAATCCCGGATATCAGACCTGCAAGTACTGCGCTTATTCTACGATTTGTCCGAGTGCGGCGAAGGTTTAAGAACAGTATTCAGTACAGGGTACACAGTATACAGTATATAGTAGGTCGTATGTCGTTGGACGAGAAGTTATTGATTGAGATGAGTAAATGAAAAGTACCCCAAATCAAAATCGAATTCTCTGGGTGTTGCTTTCGTCTATCTTTGTGGCGATGCTGGGGATCGGTGTGATCGCGCCTGTGATGCCGCTTTACGCCGCTCAGTACGGTGCTGCGGGGTTCAGCCTGGGATTGATCTATGCGATGTTCTCGGTGTCGCGTATGTTGTTTATGCCCATGGTTGGCAATCTGTCCGATAAATCCGATCGTAAACGATTCATTGCATCTGGATTGCTGATTTATGCGATCTCCTCGCTGGGTTATATCTGGGCCGATTCCATCACTGAACTGATATGGGTACGGTTCCTCCACGGTTTCGGATCTGCGATGGTCATCCCCATTGCGGCCGCATATATCGGGGATATGTCTGCAAAGGGTCGTGAGGGGCGCATGATGGGTTCCTTTCAGGCTGCCCTTTTCGCGGGTTTTGGATTCGGCCCTTTATTAGGCGGCGTCGTGCATCAATGGGCGGGTCCGGAGTATGTATTCTGTCTGATGGGTGGATTTACTCTCCTCTCCCTTGTTGCAGTTGTCACAATGCTTCCCAATTCCACAGGGAGAGAACAGAAGAAGCAACAGCCGCGAAGTTCATTCCGGGAAACCGTCAGGAACAAACGCTTTTGCGGATTGCTCATATTCCGCTTTTCCAATGCAGTAGGTCGCGCGGCTCTGATCACATTTCTTCCTGTTCTCGCAACTGGATATGAGATATCCACCGCTGAAATTGGGTTTCTGATTTCGTTGAATATCCTGCTCACGAGCGCACTTCAATACTTTTTCGGCAAGGTCGCGGATCGCACCAGTCGTGTGCTGTTGATCCTTATCGGTGGATTGATTAACGCAGTGGCCCTGCTTCTCCTGCCAGCTGGTCATTCCATGTTCGCGTTCATTCTCATCAGTCTGATGATCGGAGTTGGTGCAGGTGTGGCCTTTCCGGCAGCAGGCGCGATTGCGACTGAACTGGGAAGATCCTATGGTATGGGTAATATTATGGGATTCTTTAATATGAGTATGAGTCTCGGAATGATTGTCGGACCCATTCTTTCCGGCTGGATCCTGGATCTTTTCGGAATTCCTTACGTATTTATTTTTGTAGGAGTTGTAGAAATATTGGGAACCACTGGAAGCGTTCTCTTACTGTCAAAGAGATTTAGAGTATCAACTTTAGAAATTAAATAGTATAACTGATAAAGTACTTGAATAAATGTTGAAAAATAATTACATTTTATACTTCAAAAATATGTTTATGTTTAACTTTTATGTATATCAATTCATGAACACAACTAAAATAATACTGCAAAGCAATCCGGGAGTGAATCTCCTTCTAAAACGAAACATAGAGAACTTGAAAAATCATCCGGTATTATAATCGTTTGAGCCACGGAGTCCTGATAATAAATCCAGTATGAGCATAACAAAGACGACGGGTTGCGTACTCATTCACGGTTTCACAGGCACACCCTGGGCCTTAGAGAATTTAAGTGAACGACTCACTGAACTGGGGATCAAAACTGAAATTTCGCTTTTACCAGGGCATGGCACCCATCCCAAAGATTTGGATGGAATTTCCTGGATGGATTGGGTGGACTCAGTAAGAGAAGATATTCGTTCATTGAAAACATCTTGTGATGAGCTATTCCTGATCGGACTTTCTATGGGAGGAACGATTGCTCTGCTTTTGGCTCAAGAGAGCGAATGCCAGGGGATTGTGTGTTTGTCCACCCCGGTCAAAATGAAGCAATGGCTGCGACCGATACTTCCGTTGATTCGTCCATTTATAAAGGAATGGAAAAAGAAAAGAGATCCAGCTGTGAACGTGCAAACAAAAGAGATGGGATATGATCGATATACCACATCCTCATTGGTTGAATTTTTAAGGATCTTGAAAGTATGCAGAAAACAGCTTCATCGTGTGAAATGTCCTATCCTGATCATGCATGCAAAGGATGACAGAACTGTTCCAACATATAACGCCGAAATCATCCACAACAAAGTAAACTCCAGTGACAAGGAGATGTTGGTTCTAGCGCATCCTGCGCATATGATCACACAAGGAAAGAATCAACCACTCGTTGAACAAAAGATTCTCGAATTTATTCGAGCACATTCAGTTCATTTTAATTATGAATAACGGAAACTTTTAATGTGTTGAAGAGGTCTAATTAACGGAATGTGGCCTTAATGCTGCCCCAGGTGTGGCGGATTCCTGAACTACCTGAAATAGAGACGACAGTGTCATGGGTAACTTTTTGACCGGATTTATAAACGAGTACAATCTGATAGTAAAAACTGGATTCAGTAGGTTTATAAACGGAGTTGTCCACATATGAATAATAATTTTTACTCGTCGTTTCACCTGCCGCTGAAACCGATCCAATTTTCAGCCAGGAAGATTGGTCACAACTTCGATGAAGCTCGAAGGACTTCAGACCAGATTCTGATTCAGTTGCCCATTCCAGAAAAACCGCGTTGTCCTGACGCGTGGCATGAAATTCAGAAATCTGATTGTTAGCAATCAGCAAGGTCGAGAAAACAAGAATGAAACTAAATGTGAGAATTTGATTACGCATGATATCAAGAATTTATTATTTTAATGACTAATGTCAAGTAGTTTTTATATAGACGACAATTTATGTCGTCTTAATATATATAAAGGAAATGGTGAGTTTATATGAGTCGACGAAATAAAAACAGAGCAAACCAATCATTAGACCGCTATCTACAGGAGATTGGAGAAGTCTCCCTTCTTACGCCGGATCAGGAAATTGATCTTGCCCGACGCATTAAAAAAGGTGATCAGGACGCGCTTGAGATGTTGACGAAAGCAAATTTAAGGTTTGTTGTAAGTGTGGCCAAGCAATATCAAAATCAGGGACTGACACTGGGCGATTTGATTAATGAAGGCAACCTCGGTTTAATTAAAGCGGCCAAGCGATTTGATGAAACACGCGGATTCAAATTCATTTCCTACGCTGTATGGTGGATTCGTCAATCTATTCTTCAGGCATTGGCCGAACAGTCTCGTGTGGTCAGATTACCCTTAAACCGGGTCGGCGCATTAAACAAGATTGGAAAAGCGTTTAGCAGTCTCGAACAGGAATTCGAGCGCGAACCCAGCGCTACTGAAATCGCCAAAGAGCTGGACATGACTGCATTTGAAGTATCTGACACCTTGAAAATTTCCGGTAAACATCTTTCATTGGACGCTCCTTTTAATCAAGGGGATGATAATCGACTGCTTGATGTCATCCAGGATGATCAGCAGCCCCCACCAGATGACATCCTTCTGGATGAATCCTTACGTATTGAAGTGAAGCGTGCCTTGAAAACTCTTTCGGATCGTGAGGCAGAAGTAATCCGCCTCTATTTTGGCCTTGGTCGCGAACATCCTCTCACACTTGAAGAGATCGGTGAACAGTTCCATCTCACGCGAGAACGCGTGCGGCAGATAAAAGAGAAGGCCATCCGGCGTCTGCGCCATACCTCCCGTAGCCGTATGCTCCGCAATTATCTGGGATAATTGTGCATTAAATAATATGATAGGGAAAGAATTCCCTTGACTCGGAATAAATATTTTTGTATTATTCGTTGGATATTTTCCTTCCACGCTTAGAAATATCACATCATTTTGAAATTGCAAGGGAGAGAGGATGTTAAAAGAGAGGTTTCGTTTGATGTATATGCCAGCGAATGGCACGGATATCAAACAATTAAGTCTCGATTGGAAAAACTTTTATTTCTATGTATGTATTTTTACGACCATTAGCATTTTGTTTGGGGCTCTCTTTGTAGGAAGTGTAACCAGCCTATACCAAAATTTCAGAATTGTAGGATTGAAGAATGATCGGGAACGGCTCCAAAAAGAGCTTTTTGCGATTAAAGGTAAAGTTACTGATCTGAGTGATCGTCTTGCGTTTGTCGAAGATACGGGCAATGATTTGCGTAATGTTGCTGCGCTTGATCCAATCGACAGCGATATTCGACAGGTTGGTGTTGGTGGCAGTTCATTTGAATACCGCTACTATCTAGATGACATGGGACGTGCGACCGGCGAGATTAATCTTGATCTCGAAAGAATCGAACGTGCCATTAATCTCGAGAGAACCAGTCTGGATGAAATTACAACAACCCTGAAAGACCGTGAAGATCGCATTAATCACCTACCTTCCATTCGTCCGATTCTCGGTGGACGTATCACAAGCCGATTCCGTTTTCGAATTGATCCGTTTACAGGGAAGCTTAGTCCTCACAAAGGGATTGATATTCCCATGCCTGAAGGCACAAATGTTATTTGCTCAGCAGATGGGGTTGTTGAGAGTGTGAAAACACTCTATAAGCCCAATAAAGGTTATGGTCGATATGTAATTGTAAGGCATGGTTATGGTTATAAAACGCTTTATGCTCATCTTTCTACTATTCATGTACGACAGGGACAACGCATTAAGCGATGGGATGTGATTGGTGAAGTCGGTAAAACGGGTCGTACAACCGGCCCTCATCTTCATTACGAAGTAATCGCAAATAATGACCGTGTTGATCCGGAATCTTTTATCATTAATTAATCTCGAATACATTCTAAATAATTTAAAAAGTCGCCAGAGTAATTTGGCGACTTTTTTTGTGTGGAAATACCCAATAAAAAATAAATGATGATCGAATGTTAATTGATAAGTTGTTTTATGAATATCACAAATCCGTTCAATTTATCGCTGTAGGAGGATGTGTTACTGTGGTTATAAATTAGATTAAAGGAGGCAGCGTACGGTGCCGATGTCATACAGACACAAACAGGTGTGTTGATCTTTCGTGAGATGTAGATGCCGAGTAAATGTGGCGGGTCATTCAAATCGATAAATATATCAGAAGAATCCCCGACTATTTTTTTCAGATTCTCAGATAGACTGAATGTCCACAGATTCAGCTTGTTCAGCTTAAGGTTAACCTGTTTAATCCCCTTTTGGGATTCATTCATTGTTTGTTCTCCCGATGAAACAAGAATGAGTTCTTTTCCCTTCAGTGTATCAATTAATTCATCCATTCCTTCCTGAATTGCTGGATCATTACGGGTTTCGGGCAATAAGACTACAACGCGGTTCGCATTTGTGAAATGTTCTTTAAACGAGATGATCTCCCGTTTTTTGAATGGACGGATAGAGATACGGATCAGAAATGCTTGTATTTGTTTAGTGATTTTCATGCATTCTCCTTGATGAAGAAAATATATAAAAACTTTAATATTTAATCAATCGATAATTTGTTGATGTCATCAATTTATAGGGGATGTGGTCGTTCATTTAATTATTGCATTTTGAGATTTCATTAATTATACTTTGATAATCACAAATTCAAGTATTCATTTAATCAATTCAGGAGGGCAAAATGAAACGTCTTTGTTATTGTACTGTTTTAGCTGTGATCCTCTTTTTTATAGTAACTATCAGTGAGGCTGGCACTTTCGAACCTGCTATTGAGGTTTGTATTGATACCATGATGCAGGGGTGGGGACATGCAGTGTACAATCCAATCGCGGATGAGTATCTCGTGCTCTGGTAGGACAGCCGTAATGGGAATAGTGATATCTGGGGACAGATCATTGGAAGTGACGGATCTCTTCAGGGTCCCAATTTCCCGGTCTGTCAAGCCATTGGAGAACAATGGTGGCCGCATGCTGATTTCAGCGTTTGGATGAACCAGTATCTGGTCACGTGGGATGATGACCGGAACGACTGGGAGAGTTGGAATTGGCCCTACAACAGAGATATTTACGGTGCATTTATTGATCAGGATGGAAACAAGATTCCTGTTGCGAATTCCGAGAACGATTCCACGTTCGCGATCTGTACGGCCGATTCAATGCAATGGTACGCTGCAGTTTCCTGGAATATGCATGAGGATCGCTTTCTTGTCGTATGGTCCGATTATCGAAATACAGTTAAAGTTAACGGTTATTCAACGAATAACATGGATATATACGGCCAACTTGTTTCTTCAACAGGTGAGTTGCTTCAATCCGGCGACCTTTCTGTCGTACCTCCAGATGTGAATATGTTTATTTGCAATAATCCTCAATATGACCAGGATGTACCGGATGTGGCCTGGAGTTCAATGACTAATCAATGGCTGGTCGTGTTTGGTTGGGGCGGTTGGGGAGCCATGTTCCCTTCCATTTGGGGACAGCGTGTCGACAATAAGGGCCGCTTACGGATGGTGGATGGGCAGATCGGAATGGAACCGTTTCAAATCTCTTATCCGACGACTCCCAAACAAATTGTATTTAATAATCAATCCTCCAATGGGCCCTCCCAATCGAGATCCAGAATTCAGCATGTTGCAAAATCTTTTGATGAATATGAGAGTATCTGCACTGATGGTCTTCAACCCAGTGTCAGTTTCAATAATTCTTTAATGGCTGTGACATTGAAGGCAAATGCGCCAATACCGCCAGTGTGTGAAGCGATGGTCGTCTGGGCAGATCGACGAAGTTCGATAGATTATTATCAGATATATGATGTATATGGCCAGCGGGTTGCATTATTCCCGGATGCGGATGCGGTTGATTGGGGATTAAAGGATACACCTACCGCAGATTCTCTTTTCTTCGCAACCCTCATGGATTCAGCAGGTATGCCGGGTCAACCGCCCTGGCCGAACTATCCTGTCGGAAATGCATATGATGATCAGGCAATTCCTGAGTTAGATTATAATCCAGTCAATGGGGAGTGGCTCGTTGCGTTTCCTGATGGGCGAAATGGCTGGGACGATCAAGGGATTTATGCACAACGGCTTTATGTAGCTGAAGATACCAGTTTACACAGACTGGGTGATGATGGTATTACAGAGATTCAGCCGTGGGAAAATATCCCCATTGACACATCGGGCAATGCAAATCATGATCGTGTGGGTGTGGCTTTCAGTCCGGTTACTGGAGAATTTCTCGTTTCTTATTCCTATACCGATACGACCCGAAGCTGGATGTCGGATATCTATGCAAAACGTTATTTTGGTGATTTCCCGGATACGGATGTGCCGGATTCACCGGATGATAATCCATTTCAATTTACGATGGATCAAAACTATCCGAATCCCTTTAATCCCAGCACTGAGATCGCCTATACACTCACATCCTCTCAGGATGTCAATCTTGTGGTTTATGATGTGAGCGGGCGGCATGTTAAAACTCTGGTGCAGGCAGAACAAGCCGTGGGTCCGCATATGATACTCTGGGATGGAACCAATGTTCTTGGGGATCAGGTTGCTTCAGGTGTGTATCTCTATCGGATTGAAACTGAAGGCATGCATCAAACTCGACGGATGATATTGATCCATTAATTACCTCAAGAATATAATGAATTTACAAGGCTGCAGTGTTCTCTGCAGCCTTGTTTTATAATGTTCCATTTATGACCTGGAAGGAATGTTTTGTCCTCCGTTGAAAAACTTTTTTGTCCAGCAAACCGATCAGGAGCAGGGCAAAGCAAGCGATGAGAAAAAGTACGACTTGATCTCCCCCAATCCGCAGGATAAAATTACCAATTGTACTGAGAATGGAAGTCAATTGAAGCAGCGGAGATTCGAATCCTGCATTGGTGAGGACGATTCGTTTCAGTATATCACGGAAATAGTACAATGCGCCAATTCCAGCAAGGATACTGAGGCTGCTCACAGCGATGATCCAGCGTTGAATAATGAAACGGGGGAGACGACTTGGTAAAGATGCCATGGTGTCATCCGTGAAATGGTTTGAAAGGGGAACTACCGGCTCTTGCATCAGAGTTTTTTTGAGCTGACGATAGATTTGCCATTCCTCACGACATTGAGGGCAATCCCAAATGTGTCGCAGAAAGAGTTTGGACTGTCGCTCATTCAGGTTGTCATCCAGCAACTCCTGAAACTGACTGTCTGATATATGACTCATGGCTGAATATCCTTCAATTCAAGTTCTTGAGATAAAACGTTTTTTAACTTTTTACGAGCACGAAAAAGATAGCTCTTCATCGTGCCTTCGGGCATGTTCATGATTTCACCGATTTCTTTATAACTCATCTCTTCCAGATGATACAGTGTAATTACGGTTCTCATCTGAAGGGGCAAACTATCAATTGCTTTTGCGATTCGTTGATTCCTGTCCATCTTCTCTATTTGGATATCCGGTAGATCCTCATTGGTTTCATAGGTCGCCAGAATCCGTGATTCATCTTCATATAATGAAGGTCGCTTCTTACGCAAATAATTGATGCTGGTATTAAACGCGATTTGTGCGATCCATGTTGAAAGTTTTGAATCCTCTCTGAATTTGTGGATGTTCTGATAAACCTTTATAAAGACATCCTGACAAAGATCTTCGTGATCATTGATGTGTCCCGCTGTACGATAGATGACATGACTGACTAGGCGTTTGTTTTGTTCCACCAAAGTACGAAATGCATCCCGATTTCCATGGCGGATTTGATTTATAAGTGCGCGTGTGTCAGTAGGTTGATTCATAATCTATAATATGAGACAATCCAGATGCTTGAATGTTGCATTATTCATTCAGTTTAAGAATTTTAAAATCAGATGCAACATTTATTATCCTTGCTTGTCTCATATAGGTGAAAGGGCAAAAAGAGAATATCAAATAAAGGAGGTCTGTCATGGAAGCTGTATTAATCGTCGCGATTGTATTTTTATCAGTAATCACATTTACCAAGGTCCTCGTGGACAACCGAACCCGTAACAAACTGATTGAGAAGGACCAACTCAATGAGAATGTGAGATTTCTGTATTCCAACAGTTTGGATTATCAGGTGCCTTCTTCTTTAAAATGGGGATTTATCCTGATTGGTGTAGGTGCTGCGTTCATTATTGGTCAGATTGTTCCTTCCAGCATTTCAGAAGAAATTACCATCGGGAGCATTTTCCTGCTTTCGGGTATTGGATTGATTGTTTACTATGCGGTTGCCAAGCAGATTGTGAAGAAACAGCAAGAGAAATAAAACAAGATCCAATTTGTAGCAACGGAATATGAGGTGAGCGGTGGATAATCGTCTCACCTTTTTTTATATGGATCGGACTGATCCAACATAAATAGTGTATCATTATAAGTATTTCTTTCGGCATAAATCTCCAATTCAGCTTGACTTTAAACCAAAAGTTTTTTACTTTTTTTCGCTTTGAAACCAAGCCACCCTAGCTCAGCTGGT
>JABMRT010000299.1 GCA_013202295.1 Candidatus Zhuqueibacterota bacterium | reverse complement strand
TAGAGGGATGTAAAAAACCCCTTGCATTTTCAATCGGGATTTGTAAATTGCAGTCAGGTTATTTCCTTTTTGTACAACATCATCATGTATATTTGAAGCAGTGATTCTATGAAGATTGATTTTAATACAAAGATTTTAAGTGCTTTGCTTGATCAGAATCCAGATAAAGCAGTAGCGATATATACAAAGTTTCCTAAAATAGACCGTTGGTTATTGGATACTGATAAACCAACTATAAATCAACTGGGAAATGTTGCACATTTTTTAAATATCCCATTTGGATATTTTTTCCTCAAGGAAATTCCTGATAAGAAGTATCCTATACCTCATTTCAGAACCATAGACAATCAACCTTTCAGACCTTCTCAAGAGTTAACAGATACTTTAGAAACTTTACAGGAAAGACAACAATGGGCAAGAGATATATTAATTGAATTACTCGGAGACCCATTATCTTTTGCGAACAGTTTAACAATAAATTCGGACTTTAATACTGCATCTCAAAAAATCAGTGAAATATTGAATTTAAATAAATCTTGGGCTGAAAGTATCCCTACTTGGACAGATGCTCTACGTTTATTAATTGAGAAAGCCGAAGATGCAGGTATCTTTGTAGTAATGAATGGGGTTGTTAATAATAATACAAGACGCAAATTAGATGTTGATGAATTTAGGGGTTTTGTATTATACGATGAATATGCACCTTTCATCTTTATTAACAATAATGATACAATTTCTGGTAAGATATTCACTATTATACACGAGATAGCTCATATACTTATTGGCAAAAGTGCTTCCTTTGACTTAAGGAAACTTCAACCGTCTTCTGATGATACTGAAAAATATTGTGACCGAGTAGCTGCAGAATTCTTGGTTCCACAAGAACTACTAATTAGCCAAGTACGAATTCTGGGTATAAATTATCAAGCCTTGGCCAAGCACTTTAAAGTAAGCCGGATTGTTATCGCCAGAAGACTTTTAGATATAAATCAAATAAATCGTGAAATATTTTTTCAATTTTATGATAAATACAGTCAAGAAGAAATGAAATTTAAAATCAATCCGCTACAAACAAAAAAAGGTGGCAATTTTTATAATACAGCACCATACCGTATTAGCAGACAATTCTTTCATTTAGTTTATAATTCTGTAAAACAGAATAAAATGTTATATATGGATGCATTTAGACTTACTGGACTAAAGCCTAAAACTTTTGATGAATATGTAAGAAAGAATGTTGCATGACTGCTCAAGCAGTAAAGTATGTATTAGATGCAAATGTATTTATGGAAGCATCTAGGAGATATTACCCATTTGATTTTGCAAAACCATTTTGGGATGGACTCCTTTATTACTCAGAGATGAAAATTGTATGTAGTGTTGATAAAGTTCTTGATGAAATAAATAAAGGAAATGATGAATTAAAAACTTGGGCTAATAATGAATATATTGATTATTTTATTCCAACAAAGAACGAAGACATTCTAACCGCCTACTCAACCATAGTAATATGGGCTCAGGGTCAAGATCAATATACTCAACTAGCAAAAGATACATTTATGAAAGCTGAGAATGCAGATACTTGGGTGTTAGCCTTCGCTCTATCTAATGAATTAGCCGTTGTAACCCATGAAGTTTTAGACAATCACATTAGAAAAAGAATTCCGATTCCAAATGTGTGTAATGCATTTAATATTAAGCCTTGTGACACATTTGAAATGCTTAGAAACTTAAATTTCTCTTTTTGATACAAATACGAATCATTTACAGTCCAACTCAAAGCTAGATAACAAATTTCATCCTGATAACAGAATATTTTTCACCCTTTGGAAATTTCAACTTGACTTTAATAAAACACAAAACCCAGCATCACCATCATCATTCGACGCCATATACAGCGATTGGCCGCATGTAATTTTGCTTAAACAACAATTTTAATGAACTCCGAAGCCCGCCACCTAGTAGGCTTTTTTATTGATGATACTCGGCACTTCACATACAACATTGCAAATAAGCATATTAAGCAAACTCACAAACTGGCAAGTAAGTTTATGCAAAACAGGGTGGGCTAATAATTAGCCCACCTATATTTGATAATTTTACTTTTATATAAATGATATAAGAGTAATCTAAATTCGGAAAAGATACGAGTGAAATAGTTGAATGTCGGTGGTTAGAAGCTTCGCCACTCTTTGGTCCTCATCTGCCGCGCCCTTGGCCTCCACCACCACCGTATCCTCCTCTGTTACCGCCTGCCGCCTCTGCTCCCCCCACGATTTTCGGTGCGAGGGCGAGCCTCATTTACACTAAGAGTTTTTCCTTTTAACTCTGTGCCGTTGAGCCCTTCGATTGCAGACTGCCCTTCTTCTTTAGATGCCATCTCTACGAATCCAAAACCTTTTGATTGCCCACTAAACTTGTCTTTTATAACTGAAGCAGTGTCAACCTTCCCAAATGCTTCGAAAGCCAGTCGTATATCATCCTCGGTGACTTCGCTCGCTAAATTTCCCACATAGATATTCATTCTGATCTCCTTTTGTGATAAATCATAAAATTGCCGGATAACGCTCACTTGCACAGTTTTAAAATAGAACCGCCAATTAATCAATTGAATAATTATTGCTATTCTTGATCCCTACACTGAATGAATCAATATAGTGAATTCCACCATTCAAAATTCTGTTTATTATCGAATTTCTGAAATTTAATCATATTTAATATTCTATTTGTATTCTACTACAAACAAACTGTTCTCTTGTTTTTGCATACTATTCGAATTTGCAATTTGTTCACACAAAAGTTGAATCCCTTGGGTCATCAGAAAGTCCTCCTTGGATAATTTTATAGACTATTTTTCACCCTTTGGAAATTTCAACTTGACATTTACCCGCTCATATCGTATAATTAAAGCACAATATTCGAAAGAAAGAATGAAAGAAATGAATCGTCAAATTCACAACGCCCATAATCACCATCATCATCCGACGCCATAAACGGCGGTGGGCCGCGTGTGATATTGCATAAATAGCAATGAGTTAGAACTCCGAAGCCCGCCACATGGTGGGCTTTTTTATTGGACAAAGGAGAACCAGACATGAATTGGAATACACAACCCGAAGGACAGGTACTGAAAGTAGGCCTGCCCAAAGGCAGTCTGCAGGATGCCACCCTGAAATATCTGGCAAAGGCCGGATTCGCATTCTCGGTCAGCTTGCGATCCTATTTTCCAACAGTGGACGATGATGAAATCCAGGCCATTATGATTCGCGCTCAGGAGATCGCCCGCTACGTGCATGACGGCGTGTTTGACGTGGGCATAACCGGCATTGATTGGGTCAAAGAAACCAGATCGGATGTGGTTGAAGTCAGCGACCTCATGTATGCCAAAGCCACACTGCGTCCCGTACGCTGGGTACTGGCCGTGCCTGAGGCCTCCCCCATCAAAACCGTGCAGGATCTTCAGGGCAAACGCATCGCCACCGAAGTCGTGAATTTGACCAAGGATTTTCTCGCATCCAAAGGCGTGGAAGCGGAAATTGAATTCTCATGGGGCGCCACTGAAGTCAAGACACCATCCCTCGTGGATGCCATTGTGGACGCGACCGAAACCGGATCCTCTTTGCGCGCAAACAACCTGCGCGTGGTAGATACCATCATCTCTTCCACGACCCGACTGATCGCAAACAAAAAAAGCTGGGAAGATCCATGGAAACGGGAAAAGATCGAGAACATTGCCCTGCTACTTCAGGGTGCACTCGCCGCTGAAACCAAAGTTGGATTAAAGATGAACGTGGCCGCCACAGATGTAGATTCGCTTGTAAAAAAACTGCCGGCCATGAAAAATCCGACCGTGGCTCCGCTTTATGACAAACAATATGTGGCCGTGGAGATCATTGTGGAAGAGAAAACCGTTCGTGAGCTCATCCCTGAACTGAAAAAACTGGGTGCTTCAGACATCATCGAATACCCGTTAAACAAAGTGATTCCATAACCGGCGGTGGAGGTTTTGGGGAAATCCTCTAGCCTCTCGCCAGAAAACGGATCAGCACTATGATTAAGATATTTAAATCAGACGAAATTCAGACCTTTCTGAATCACCTCACAACCCGTGCTTCTGACAGTTCAGACGAGGTACGCCAGACAGTCACGAAAATTTTAAAGAACGTACGGACTGCCGGAGATCGGGCGCTTGTCGAATATACCAAGCAGTTGGATGGCGTGGATCTCAGTGGTTCAGGATTCTCTATCCCAATGAGCGAAATGGCTGACGCTACCAGCTCGATCACCCCCGGAATGGCGGAAATCATCGAACAGGCTTCCGCCAATATCCGCGCGTTCCATAAAAAAGGATTACAGAAATCCTGGCTAAGCTGGGAAGACGACGGAGTGGTGCTCGGCCAACGGGTCACTCCCCTTGAACGGGTGGGACTTTACATTCCAGGTGGTCGGGCCGCATATCCATCATCACTTCTCATGACCGCCATCCCGGCGCAGGTTGCTGGTGTCAGCGAACTGGTAGTGGTGACACCCCCTGATAAATCGGGAAAGGTGCATCCATCCAT
>JABMRT010000026.1 GCA_013202295.1 Candidatus Zhuqueibacterota bacterium | reverse complement strand
GAACATCGTTCATTTGCATGAGAATCCCTTCTTTGAACTGATTCGGCATGACGTGACTTTTCCACTCTACGTGGAAGTGGATCAAATATTTAATCTGGCCTGTCCGGCGTCTCCGATT
Source organism: Candidatus Zhuqueibacterota bacterium (assembly GCA_013202295.1). Classification (GTDB taxonomy): domain Bacteria; phylum Zhuqueibacterota; class QNDG01; order QNDG01; family JABMRT01; genus JABMRT01. Next base: position 16,687 of record JABMRT010000026.1, on the reverse strand, counting down.
CACTATCAGCGCGATCCGGTACAGACGACCAAGACATCGGTGCACGGGGCGATTAATATGCTGGGACTCGCAAAACGGGTGAAGGCCAGAATCCTTCAGGCCTCCACGAGCGAAGTGTATGGCGATCCGGAAATTCATCCGCAAACAGAGGACTACTGGGGGCATGTAAATCCGGTGGGGTTTCGTTCCTGCTATGATGAGGGGAAACGCTGTGCGGAGACGCTGTTTTTTGATTATTTTCGCCAGCATCAGCTGCCGATCAAGGTGATCCGGATTTTTAATACGTATGGTCCGCGCATGCATCCAAATGACGGGCGTGTCGTATCCAACTTTATCATGCAAGCACTTCAGGATCATCCCATTACGATTTACGGGGATGGCGGTCAGACACGATCCTTCTGTTATGTGAGCGATTTGATTGACGGGATGGTTCGGATGATGCAATCCGCTGACGCGTTCACGGGGCCTGTGAATTTGGGGAATCCGGAGGAGAAATCCATGCTGGAGCTGGCAGAAACCATCATTGATCTGACCGGTTCGAAGTCAAAGATCATTCATGAAAAACTGCCGGATGACGATCCCATGCGGCGAAAGCCGGATATTACGCTCGCTAAAAAGGAACTGGGCTGGGAGCCGAAAGTATCACTACGAGATGGCCTGAAAAAAACAATCGACTATTTTGAAACGGTTATTAAAGAATAATGGATAAAGATCAGTCTTTAAAAAAATGGGCCCTGCAGTGGGAAAAGACAAACAAGGCTCTTGATAGCGTGAAAGCTTCAGAATTACAAAATATAAATATTGAACAGGTGATTCAACAACTGGACTGTGCCTTTCGTATGGCTTTGAAGAATGAACCTTTACGTCCCCATTCCGGCCTGATTGAAATGCAGAAATGGTTCCGGAAGCTTGAGATATGATTGATCTGTTTCAATCTGCGAATATGATCCAGTCTTATCTCCAGGAGCGAAACTGGAGTTTTTGCTTTATAGGAGGTATCGCTCTTCAAAGGTGGGGGGAACCCAGGTTAACCGTTGATATTGATATTTTACTGTTTACTGAATTTGAAAATGATTTAGATTATGCGGCCACTCTTTTAGAACATTTTTATCCCAGAGTCGAAAATGCACTGGATTTTGCAATTCAGAACCGGGTTGTTCTGATTAAGACAAAGCAAGGTATTGGCATTGATATTTCTCTGGCCGGAATTGCTTATGAAAAAGAAGTAATCGACCGCGCAACGTATAATACATTTACAGAAGAGATCAAGCTTTTGACGTGCAGTGCAGAAGATTTGATTGTAATGAAAGCGTTTGCAGATCGCGACAAGGACTGGGGAGATGTTTACGGTATTATAATGCGTCAGGCCACGAACCTGGACTGGACCTATATACTGGACCGATTAAAGCCGCTAAGTGAGGTCAAGGAAAATCCGGGAATACTCGATCATCTGGAAAGAATTAGAATTAGTTTGGGAAATTGAAGCCAATGAAGAAAATCGCAATCATAGGTGCGGACGGCCAGCTCGGTACGGATCTGGCCGAGGTCTTTTCAGAGAAGCATGAAGTGGCTTCCCTAACCATCCAGGATATACGGATCGAAAATTTCGATCAAGTACAGGAAGTTTTATCCGGTCTCGAACCGGATGTCATCCTGAACACGGCAGCATATCATCGTGTTCCGGATTGCGAATCCAATCAGGCATTGGCGTTTCAGGTGAACGCGATCGGCGCGCAGAATGTAGCCAAGGTGGCTCAGGATTTGGGCGCAGTCAATGTTTATTATAGCACGGACTATGTGTTTGACGGCGCAAAGGGAACTCCTCACGTCGAGACGGATGCTCCCAATCCACAATCGGTTTATGCGATTTCAAAATTGGCAGGTGAGTATTTTACACGACATTATTGTGACAAACATTTTGTGGTGCGCGTTTCCGGCATTTACGGCAAGGTGCCCAGTCTGATCAAGGGCAACAACTTTGTGACTTCCATGCTGAAGCTGGCGAATGAGAAGCCAGAAGTTCGTGTAGTGGACGATGAAATCCTTACACCCACACCCACATTAGAGATAGCGAAGAATACCCTCCTTCTCATCGAAACTGACCATTACGGAGTTGTTCATATGACCTCCGAAGGCGCCTGTTCGTGGTATGAGTTTGCTTCAGTCATCTGGTCCACCCTGGATCTGAAGACTCCGCTACATCGCGCCAAGGTCTCCGATTTTCCACCCACAGTGAAAAGGCCTTCTTATTCTGTTCTTGAAAATGATAATTTGAAGAAACTGGGTATCAATTGTATGTCCACCTGGAAAGAAGGATTAATCCATTTTCTCAAAGAAAAATATCTTGAGGGAGGAGTCTAATGCGCACCCTTCAAAAAGTTATTATCGGTTTTATGCTTGGCTTAACCATCCAAAGTTATGGATCGATTAATGAAACTTTGCCGTCCTGGCATTGGGCCTATGGAATGCTCGACCGGTTCCAGACCAAGGGATATGTTACAAATCTCCTCGAAATGAACCGGCCCTATTCACGCGGGGATGTGGCCGAAGCGCTGATAGAGATTCGGTCCCGGATGAGTGATAAAAAGATTGCGTTATCCCCAACCGATCAAAAACTGTTTGTCCGTCTGGTGAGGGAGTTCGCGACCGAAATTCAGAGTTTTACCGGCAAGAATGAATCTCATGAGTCGATTGAGGGCGGGGCGCATCTCTGGGGCGATCTGGTACAGCTCCCGGATTCAGATGTAAAATACAAAGGAATTTATCGCACACGCATCTCAGCTTCGATCGGGCCGCATGTCACAGTTTATAATGGAAGCAATTTTGATCAATACAAAGTGGATGATTCTACATACGTCGGCAAGAAGTGGCGGGGTGTGGTTGGATTTTCAGAGCAGGCGTATCTGTCCTCCTCTTTCGGCCGATTCCGATTAAAATTTGGGCGGGATTTCCTCCGCTGGGGGGCTGGTCGAAATGGAACGCTTCTATTTTCCGATGTCTGCCGGCCGCTGGATCAGTTTCTGGGATCCGCAGATATTGGTCCATTCCGGTTCTCGTTTGTCGCATCCGCTCTGGATGACTGGAAGCTTTCTCCCGGATGGGCGGATTCTTTGGGAACTGCAAGTGCCAGGCGGTATTTGTCTGCACATAGAATTGATGCTTCCTTCCTAAATGGTAAACTTCAGCTCGCCGCTTCTGAGTTAATGATTTATGGGGGCATTCATCGCCCAATGGATTTTGTCTATCTGAATCCATTTCTGATATTTCATGGCGCTCAGATGAATAAAAAGGATCAGGTGAATACAGCGGGTTGTCTGGATCTTCTTTTTTATCCTTCGCCGGATTTGAAAATGTACGGATCTTTGTTGATTGATGATATTCAGGTGGAGAAAACCGGGCCCGGCGATTTGGAGCCGAATGAAATGGGCTGGATTTTGGGAGGTTCTTGGGCTGATCCCTTTCAAACGAGTGGTTTGTCGTTTTTCGGTGAATTTGCGCGTGTGACGAACCGAACATACAAGACGCCCACGGAATGGGAAGCTTTTGTGTTCCGCAATGAGCCGATTGGATATCCCCTCGGTCATGATTTTGACACTTGGGATGTGGGTCTGAGTCAGTGGTTCGGTTCTGATTTCTTTGGCGAAGTGATTTTCTCCCGCACCCGAAAGGGCGAAGGCTCACTTTTCACTTCCTGGGATGCACCCTGGTTTGAATACACTGTTGAAGAAGGGTATTCCGAGCCATATATCACAGGTATTGTTGAAACAGTTCAACAATGGAAGATTCATCTGCGATACGCTCCCTCCATTCACTGGGGTGTGGACGGCCTGATCCTCTCCCGAAATCTGAAGAATGCGTATCATATCCCCGATGAAACCAAGAATGAAACAGAGTGGCGAATCCGTCTCTGGCTGGATGGGGCAGTAAGGTTTCGATTCTGAAAAGCCGTGACAAGTGATGCGTTACACGTGACTGAAAAGCCGTGACGCGTAACAAGTGACAAGTAAACCTTGCCTTATTTTTAGCAGGTATTAGTAGTTGGAAATAAATATGTATGTTTTATCTCGTTACGTGTCACGCGTTACTGGTTACGTAAAAATGTTGATGCTGAACCAGTGAAAAATAAAAATCTCCGCTCGATTTCATTTTCCTCTTGACTTTCCCTCCTCAATTTATTATAATAAACACACTATCATTGAATTAGCATCAGTAATTACATCAACTAGACCTCATAGTATTTTCACCATTTGATTGACATTCTGGTCTTCAGGACTACATCCTTGGCGTCACTTTTTTGTTCATTTTTCAAAAAGGAGGATGTAATGAAAGTAATGAAGACGTTTTGTCTGCTCAGCTTAGTTTTTACTGGGATTATCGTGTATGCCGCGAATCCAGGTGCTGTCGTGATTAATGAAATTACGTGGATGGGGACTGATGCAAGCTCATTTGATGAGTGGGTTGAGTTGTTAAACAACACCAATACCAGTATTGATCTTTCTGGATGGTCTCTGTCTGCGTCAGATGGAGCCCCTTCGATATCATTAACGGGTACGATTTCAGCGAATGGATATTTTTTGCTCGAAAGAACGGATGATACATCCGTAAACGACATAGCGGCAGATTATATTTATACAGGGGCCTTGGAAGACGGTGATGAAATGTTACAACTAAAAGATGATTTAAGCCAGGTGATAGATGAAGTTGATTGTAGTAGTGGTTGGTTCGCAGGGGATAATGACACCAAGTCCACAATGGAGAGACTTAATCCAAAATATAATGGTTCAGCATCAGAGAACTGGGGAACAAATGATGGTTCAACAATAAACGGAAGTGACGCGAATAGTAATCCTCTCAATGGCACACCAAAAGCACAAAACAGCGTGTATGATATTTCTCTTTCTGTAGAGATGTCGAGTTTTTCTGCGGTGCAAAGCGCAAGTGGCGTCATGCTCCACTGGACCACTGAAAGTGAGATCGATATCCAGGGCTTTTATCTTTCACGTGCCAATGAAGATGGAGGTCCATATATTGATTTGAATACAGCGATCATTCCTTGCAAGGGTGAAGGATCTTCTCGACAGGTTTATGAATTTACTGATAATACTCTCCCAGGCGAAGGGACATACACTTATCGATTAGAAGAGATCGATTTGAAAGGGAGACGGCATTTTCTTGCAATGAAATCGGTTCAAGTCAGTGATTCGGAATCAGAGTCCATGGGATTCTATTTCATACGGAATTATCCGAATCCATTTAATCCGTCGACAACGATCGAATTTCATGTTGGGAGTCAGATTGAAGGCAAGCAAACCAGTTTAATTGTTTATGATCTTTTAGGCCGACCTGTGAAGAAGTTAAACAAAGGCGCGTATCGTTCCGGTTTTTTTCAAACCCAGTGGGATGGAAAAAATGAACAGGGTGTTGAGGTGCCGAGCGGTCTTTATTTGGCGGTTTTAAAAGTGAATGGACAACTGCATGGATCGAAGCGGTTGATTAAAATGCAGTAGTAATATTGTGGATCGTCTATCTATCCTCCGCAATCGGAAGAATGCGTACCATATCCCCTGATGAAACGAAGAGTGAAAACGAATGGCGTATTCGGCTTTGGCTGGATGGGGCCGTGAGGTTTATTTTTTAGTAAAGAAAGGCCATAATTCTAGTAGAATTTATTATTATTACTTGACATTTAAAATTTCCACTTACACTTAAAGCTTCAAACCCGGCTATGGCCGGGTTTTTTACGTTATAGTATATTGGTCCGTGTTTTGCAGATAATGTAAATAGAGAGTTTAGTAGAGATAATTATGCACATAACTGTCGATATAACAAGGGATTAAGATGAGAGTATATTTTAATAGTGAAGGTGATAGCCATTATCTCTTGTATTCGTTTTATATGCTGTAGAGTTGTTTCAATATTTTTTGGGTAAGGGAGGTAGATATGGGTTTGCTTGAGATTGTTGAGAAGTTAGTTTGGCCAAGTTTCTGGACCATGTTAATCGTTCTGATAATTCAACTGTTTAGGTATTTGAATTTTAAGAATGCACTTAATAAAGAGGGTGTAAAGGAAGTGGAATTTAAAAATATGCATTGTTTGTTCGATGATGAAAACAAAAAGGACCAAAAAATCAATCAAAAACCAAAGGCCAGTAAAACAAAAGTTAAAGATCCTCTTAAAAAAAGATAATATTTACCTATAATTACAATTGTAATGATGATAATTGAGAAGAAGAAAATAATCGTTTTAATAGTTGGCCCCAGTGGGAATCCTATCGATTGTGAGTTCATATAAAAAAAATAGAGTTAATAGTGAGGTTTGGGTTTTAAACGTTTAATCTTTCCATTCTATTTATTCTGCAATATTCTAAAGCCCCTCGTATGGGGCTTTTTATTTGCATTCTTTAAACACCGCCCCGAAATAACACCTCCTTTTTCATTTACCTATTACATAAGCAAATCATTAAGGTCAATTTAATTTCAGGTTAATTAAAATAACAAAAGATGTTTAGTGAAGTGGTACGGCTATTGTGTTGTAATTTAATTACAACATTTATCTTGACATTCGTGATTTAATGTTGTATTTTCTTTACAACGGCAGGGGTGGGGTTTGTGAAACAAAAATAGGAGATAAGTTAGACAAAGAGAGGGGTGTTTGAAATGGGAGAATTTACCATTTTTGGTGATTTTTTCAAGAAATTAAGAATTCAAAAAGGTTATACTTTAAGAAAGTACTGTAAAGAATTTAATTTTGATCCCGGTAATATTAGCAAATTAGAGAGAGGAGTTTTAGAGCCACCAAGCTCGAGAAACCTTTTAGAAAAACATGCGAATTGTTTAGGTTTAAAAGAAAGCTCTGATGAGTGGTATGAGTTTTTTGATTTAGCAGCAGCTTGTAAGGGCCGCATTCCACAGGATATGAGCAGTGATGAAGAATTAATTAAGAAATTACCATTGGTATTCAGAACATTAAGAGGTCAGAAGCCAAATCGAGAAGACTTGAAAAATCTTGCAAATATTATAAAGGGATCGCTATGATTAATTACAATCTAAATGTAAGTTGGTTACCCGAGGCAGATATTGAAAGTGCTGCACAAAAATTTCATTTTCAATATAACCTCACAGAATTACCAATAGACATTGAGAGAGTAATTGAATCTGATTTAGGTATAAATATTATCCCTCAACCCGGTCTAAGGCAATTGGCTAACACAGAAGGTTTTATTACAACTGATTTTAGCGCTATATATATCGAGAATGAAGTATACGAAAATTATTATCCACGGTATCGATTTACATTAGCTCATGAAATTGGTCATTACGTGTTGCATCGACACTATTTTTCAGAATTAAATATATTAAATTTGGAGGATTGGCTGGATTTTAATGAGAACATGAGTTCAAGCGATAATGGTAGACTTGAATATCAAGGGTATGCATTTGGCGGTTATTTACTTGTGCCAACTGATAGCCTTGAAACAGAGTATGTTTATCAATTTGAATTAGAACGTCCTAAGATTATTGAAGCAATATCTGGCGGTTTGGGGCAGTCAGTTTATAAAGAAAATGTTATCGATGATATTGCCAACAGATTAACGAGTGTTTTTGAGGTATCAAGTGAAGTCTTAACAAGAAGAATTAATAAATTAAACCTATTTGAAAAATATCACAAATTTTAGTGAGGTTTAAAAAATGGCAAAAAGTCATAAGGTTGGCAGAGATGCAAAGACAGGTAAGTTTATACCTGTTAAAGAGGCAAATAGGCGTAAGGCAACCGCAATAGTTGAGACAATAAAACATAAAAAGAAATGATATATATCTTGAGTGCGATTTAGTTATATTTGCGTTGTGATTTCTCTATCGCCTGGTTTTCACACCAATTTGTTCACAATAGTCCGAGACTTTACATTTGCTGCACCACGGGCTGATGGGTGCGCACAGGCTCTGCCCGAAGGCGACGAGAATATCATTGATTGGTATCCACCATTTGTTCGGTAGCTTTTCCCGCAAAACCATTTCGGTTTCATCCGGAGATTTGGTTTGTACATAGCCGAACCGGTTGGAGATACGATGCACATGGGTGTCTACGCAGATGCCGGGTTTTCCAAATCCCAATGTGATTACAAGGTTTGCGGTTTTGCGGCCTACGCCGGGTAATGCCAACAACTCGTCCAAATTATCAGGAACGAGGCCGCCGTGTTTCTCCAAAATTAATCGAGAAACGGTTCTGAGATTCTCCGCTTTTCTATGATAAAATCCCACCGGAAAAATCCGCTTTTCAATTTCCTTCGCAGATAAATCCAGCATTTGCTCTGGAGTAGTGGCCCTTGCAAAGAGACGGCGCGAGGCAACGGTCGTGGTTACATCCTTGGTGCGCAGGCTGAGCAGGGTCGAGACTAACACCTGATATGGATCGTTGGAACGCTCCGCGATCAGGGTCACGATGGGTACATCCCAATGTTTGGATTCCCTTTGTAAAATGGTTAAAACGGTGTCTAATGTTTCTGTGGTCATTCCGATCCAAACAATTTATCTTTAAATGAATCCAGCTTTCTGCGTATGCGTTTTGTGGGCCGGCCTTTGAAATCCGGTTGATTCTTCCGTTCCGCATTCCGAATCATGCGCATGAGTTCTTTATCCTCTTCACTTACTGTCATGGCCTGCTCTTCATGATAGAGCTCCCGCGCTACGGCAGGCGGCAAGCCCCGTTCTGCCAGTCCAAGAATTTCGATCGTGCGATATCTCCCCTTATGGTGAATGGTGAGTGTATCCCCAACACGAATTGTTTTATGCGGCTTCGCGGTTTGTCCGTCCACCTTGACTTTACGGCCCTCACAGGCCTTGGCGGCCTGGGAGCGGGTTTTGTAAAATCGCGCGGCCATGAGCCAGCGATCTACACGGACGATTTCAGGAGCTGGTTTCATGGTTGAAAACTTAGTAAAACTTCTTTATATTATCAAGCAAGAAACAATCCCAATTCGGGGACGTAAAACACACTAACATTCAGATTTATACGGAGAACAGATTGTCAGTTACACTGGATCAAATCACAATTCGTTACGGATCTCAAACAGCAGTCGATCAGGTGACGGCTGTGTTTCCAGAGGGAACGACCGGTTTACTTGGCCCGAATGGCGCAGGCAAATCGAGCCTGATCAAGGGGCTGCTGGGATTGGTGCCGATCGCATCCGGGAAAGCGACGATTCTCGGTGAGGATGTAATTGAAGGCCGAAAGCGCATCCGTCGATTGATCGGATACATGCCTGAGGATGAGTGCCTGATCCCCGGCTTGACTGGATTGGCGATGGTGCGGTATACCGGAGAGCTGAGCGGGATGGCTTCGCAGGATGCTATGCAGCGCTCGCATGAAGTTCTTTTCGCAGTGGGATTGGGCGAGGCGCGTTATCGCAAGGTGCAAACTTATTCATCCGGCATGAAGCAGCGGATCAAACTGGCACAGGCCATTGTGCATGATCCGAAGCTCCTTTTCCTTGACGAACCAACCAGCGGACTTGATCCCCGCGGCCGGCAGGAGATGCTGGATCTCATCCAGGAGATCGCGCTGAAGGGAACCATGAGCATTGTCCTTGCCACACACATCCTGATCGATGTCGAGCGAACTTGCGAACGAGTGGTCATCCTGAATCAGGGACATGTGATGGAAGACGCGAAAGTGGATGCGCTGCGTGGCGAACTTTCCAATGCGTTCAGCATCCGGATTGACGGCGACAGGGAATCCTTTCAAAAGCTCCTAAAGACTAAAGGATGCGAGATCCAGACCGAAGCGAAGCAGGAGTTTGATGTCACACTGCCTGCAAAGCAGAGCTCCGACTTCCTCTTCCAACTGGCCAAAGGATCAGGTGTGACCATTCGCAAGCTGGTGCCCGCCATACAGACTCTAGAGGATGTGTTCGTGAAGCGACTTCAGGAGGACCGCCGTGCCGATTTATGATCAAGCCTATAAACCGTGGGAGGGACAGCTCCTCCCGAATCCCAAAGCCTGGTGGGTGATTGCCAAAACCGGCATTCGGCTGATGTGGCAAAAATGGGTGATTGTGCTGCTTGTTTTCTCTTCGTTCCCGTTTGCCGTGCGCGGTGTACAGATCTACCTCATGAACCGGGTGGGCGATTCGTCGCAACTCGGTGATTTTACAGACAAGCTCGAAATCAATCCGGGTTTTTTTGAAGGATTCCTCAAAGGGCAGACTTTCCTTTTTCTGCTCATCCTTGCCATTATCGGTGCTGGACTCATTGCCAATGACCGTCGGTTCAAGGCGCTGCAAATCTATTTTTCCAAGCCTTTGAGCTTCTGGGATTATGTGGGCGGAAAAATGCTTGTCCTCGCTTTTTATTCGGCGCTTATCACGGTTGTGCCCGCGATACTACTTTTCATCATCCAACTCCTGCTATCGGGCGACTCCACATTTCTCGTTGACTATTACTGGATTCCATTTTCCATTCTCGCCATCTGGATGATTTCGGTACTTGTCCTTGGCGGATTGATTCTCACGCTCAGTGCATCGGTGAACAATAGCGCAGCAGCGATTCTCTTTTTTGCGATTTTAATGTTCTCAGATATTATCCGGAAAATTCTTTCACGGATTCCGGATGTGGGCTTGGCCTCCATCGGTGCGGATATTCAGCAGGTGACGGCTGTGCTTTTCGGTAATCCCCGGCCGCATGACTTTTCACCTTATGGCGCATGGATCGCACTTCTTCTGGTCGTTGGGATTTGTCTCCTTATCCTGCGACTTCGACTTCGACCCACGGAGGTGGTGAAATGAAACTGAAAGCCAACCACCTTTCGAAATGGTACGGACAGGTCATCGGCGTGAATGATCTGAGTTTTGAAATTGATCCTGGCGTTACCGGATTTCTCGGTCCGAATGGTGCGGGAAAATCCACCTTGCTTCAACTGATGACCGGGCAATTGAAACCGAGTCAGGGATCCATCACCATTGAGGATGAACCGGTCTGGAACAATTATCCATTAAACCGGAACATTGGTTACTGTCCCGAACAGGATGCGTTCTGGCGCTATCTGACCGGGCGCGAGTTTGTGCAGGCGCTGACTAAGATGCACGGTTTTTCCGAAACCGAATCTACAGAAAGGGCCGTTGAGGCCATTCAAAAAGTGGGGATGGAAAAACACGAAAATAAAAAGATTGGCGGATATAGCAAGGGCATGCGTCAGCGCATCAAGCTGGCGCAGGCCATCGCGCATGATCCCGAGATTCTTTTTCTGGATGAACCGTTGAACGGCATGGATCCGGTCGGGCGGCGGGCCACGATTGATCTGATCAAACACTTCGGGCAGGACGGAAAGACCGTGGTCGTGTCGAGTCATATCCTCCATGAGGTGGAAGAGATGACGGACAATATCCTGCTAATCAATCACGGGCGGCAGCTTGCGCATGGAAACATCTACGAGATCCGGGATTTGATTGAGACGCATCCGCTTCAAGTCACGATTCGTTGTGATCAGATTCAAGTGCTGACTGCCAAGCTGCTTGAATTTAAAGATGTGCTCAGTGTGCAATTCGACCGCGATCGCGGCCAGCTCACGGTTGAGACGAACCGGCCGCGAGAGTTTCATGAGCGGCTGCCGGAGCTGGTTCAAAAAAATGGCATTGACATTCATTCGCTTTGGTCCCCTGATGAAAACCTGGATGCAGTATTTGACTATCTTGTGAGGTAAATTGTGATTGCGCTTTTTCCGTTTTTTTTAAAAAACTGGCTTCGAAGCAACAAGCTGTTCTGGGCCGCAGGTTTGGGATTGTTCCCGGTTCTGCTTACTGTATTATTGCAGTTCGCGAGTCCGATTCTTGCCAATCACGATATTGAATTGTTTCGGCTCTATCCTCAAATCAGCTTTTTTGTATATTTGCATCTGCTCCTGCCGATCCTTGCCGTATTGACCGGTGTGTCCATTATCAATGAAGAGGTTGAAGATCAAACCCTGTCGTATCTTGTCGTCCGGCCGATTCCGAAATGGAAGATTGTCCTTGCAAAATCTGCAGTGTATTTCTCGGTAGTAGGTGCGGTTGTCGCGCTTTCGCTTTTCCTTTCTTTCACGATTCTCAATATTCAACTCGGGTTTGAAGGATGGCTGGATGCATCCAGCAAGCTTTTACAAGGATTGGGCGTGCTGCTTCTCGGACTTCTGGCATATCTTACTTTTTTCGGATGCCTCGGTGCGTGGCTCAAGAAACCGGTCCTGACCGGATTGCTTTTCGCGTTTGGCTGGGAAAATCTTGTGGCGTATTTTCCGGGCAATGTGAAGTATCTGACGATTGTGCATTATCTGCACAGTTTGTTCCCCACATTTTACCGCACGAAAGCGAGCGGTATTTTGGGATTGATTCCTATTAAATTCACCCTGGCCAATGGATGGGCTTCGTTTTTTACGCTTGTTCTAATGTCCGCTGCATTTCTGGCTTTGACTTGTCTGGCTTTATATGTGAAGGAATATAAGATGGAGCAGACGTGATTCGCATTGTCCAATTATGATTTTATTTTCAAGCCCTTCGGGGCTTTTTTCTTTTATTGGTTCTTGGACCCAAGATTGTTATATTTCGGACAGGAAAAACAAGAAGTGTCCAAGATCAGTTTGAATGTAAAATGACCAAAATGAGCTAAAATATAAAATAGTGAAGATTGATTAATTTTTCAAAGGCTGGATAAAATGAGTATGAAAAAATCATTAAAAGACCAACTTGAATCTAAGATTCTCTCATATTTGAAGTCATCTTCAGGGCAGTCTTTTAAGGCGCGAGAGGTGTTCCGAAAACTGGGTATTGCCGGAAAGGAGTATCAAGATTTCAAGGAGTTACTCCGAGATCTGGCTGAGGACGGGAAGATCGCCCGATTCAAGGGAAATCGCTACGGCACGGTCCGCGATCAGAAACTGATTGAAGGTGTTCTGCATGTCAAAACCCAGGGATATGGTTTTCTAATACGGGATGATGATGGCGATGATGTGTTTATCAGCCAGCGGAATATGGGATCGGCGCTGCATGGCGATCGTGTGGGGATTGAACTATGGGCCAAGCCTTCTGGAAAATTGGCTGAGGGCAAAATCATTTCCGTGCTCGAACGGGGAAGCGAACGAATTGTGGGTATCTTCCATGAGTCGGATACCTACGGTTATGTGATCCCCGATAATCTGAAGATTTCGAAAGACGTATCAATCAGTCCCCAGAATCAGAAAGGCGCAAAGCCCGGGCATAAGGTGGTGGCTGAAATTTTTGACTGGGGAGACGCGCGGCGCATGCCAGAGGGGCGGATTGCGGAAGTGCTGGGGTTTCCCGATGATCCGGGTGTGGATGTACTTTCAGTGGCCCGCAGTTTTGGTTTGCCAGAATCCTTTCCGAAGGCTGTAGATCAGGAAGCCGAAAATATCCCTGAAAATATTGAGGACAGTGTCCTCGCAAATCGTCTGGATCTTCGCAATACCCTAACATTCACAATCGATCCTGAAGATGCAAAGGACTTTGATGACGCACTCTCCCTGGAAAAATTATCCAACGGCAATTGGAAACTCGGCGTGCATATCGCAGATGTCAGCCATTATATTCCGGTCAGTTCCACCATTGATCTGGAAGCACTCAAGCGCAGCACCAGCTGTTATCTCGTAGATCGCGTCATTCCCATGCTGCCGGAACGGCTGTCAAACACAATTTGCAGTCTCGAACCCCACAAGGACAGATTGGTTTTCAGTGCCTTGATTGAATTGTCGTCCACTGGTTCAGTTCAGGATTATTCCTTTCATGAATCCGTAATTCACAGCGATCATCGGTTGAGTTATGAGAAGGCGCAGCGGCTAATTGATGGCAAACCGGAGTCCGGTGATCCAAAAGAAATCACTCAAACACTCCAAGACCTGTATGCCTTGAGCCAACAGTTGTTCGCACGATGGAAGATAGAAGGCAACATTGATTTTGACGCGCCCGAACCCAAGGTCATCCTGGATGATCGGGGACATCCCATCCAGCTGGGAATGAGAGAACGTCTCGCGAGCCACCGGATTGTGGAATCCTTCATGTTGCTTGCGAACCGGACCGTGGCGGAACATGTCGATAAACTGCGCCAGACATCCGATAAAAAGTTTTCGTTTGTATACCGTGTGCATGAGGAACCGAGCGGCAAGAAGCTGGAGACGTTCATGCGATTCGTGAAAGCCATGGGGCATCCTTTTGACGCAGGAAAGAAGATCACTCCGAAGAAATTCCAGACTTTTCTTACTGAAATCAAAGGTACCCGACATGCAACCGTGATTGAAGAGGTGGCATTGCGATCCATGATGAAGGCGCAATATACCACGGGAAATATCGGCCATTTCGGTCTGGCCTCCAAACACTACACGCATTTTACATCTCCCATCCGGCGCTACCCGGATCTGGTGGTGCATCGTCTTCTGAAGGCCTATTTGAAGCCGGTTCCCGCAACACCCAAAATGGCTGTGTCCCTGAATGATATCTGCAAGACAGCCACTGAATGTGAGATTCGTGCGGACAAAGCCGAGAGGGAATCCATACGCGCGAAGCAATGTGTGTTCATGGCCGAGCGTATCGGAGAGGAGTACGACGCGATTGTGTCCGGTGTGACCGGATTCGGATTCTTTGCGGAAATACCGGAATTTCTCGTAGAAGGGCTGATTCATATCAGCGATTTGAAAGATGATTATTATCACTTTGACGAAGACCGCTTGCGGCTGACAGGCGAGCGGAGCGGCCGTACGTTTCAGCTGGGTGATGCAATACGCGTGCAGATCAAACGCGTGCTTCTTGATGAACGCAAGGTGGATTTCCAACTCGTTTCTGAATAAGCCGACCCAATTTGTTTGATATTGGATGAGTGAATGGCGTATCAATGAAGACACAGACAATATGGTTTCTCCTTTTTGGACTGGCCCTTGGAAGCTCTGCACAAGATCCTCCACAGATGTCGGAGCAAAAATCAAATTTACAGGATAAGGGAATTCGATCCGTCCCCGTTCTGTTTTCCGGTCAGGATGAATCTGCAATTGATGTGCTGCATTATACCCTCGAATTTAATTTTCCCTATGTGAGCAGTTCATACACTGGTCGATCCGAGATGCGGGTTCGAGTTCTCCAATCCAATTTGGAAGCCATTGATCTTCACATGGAGGGTCTGATTTCTGGCCAAGTCACTGTAAATGACCAAGCCGTTGAAACCACACTGGCCGGTGATCAAATTCAGATCGATCTTCCAATAACTCCGGAAATTAATGACACACTGGATGTGTCCATCACATTTGGCGGCGCGCCCGATGAGCACGGATTCTATTTTTATGATCGCTGTGCCTATACCATGTCCGAGCCGGAGGATGCACGGGCGTGGTTCCCCTGCCATGATGTGCCCTGGGACAAGGCCACCGCAGAGCTGACTATCACTGTACCGCAAGGTGTGGAAGTCGCTTCTATCGGACTGCTTCAGAGTCAGACGATTGATCCGATCAAGCAAACCGAGACTTTTATATGGAAAACCGACTTACAGGTGGCGACCTATCTCTTTTGTATTACCATGTCTGATGAATACGCGATCTGGTCCGATTGGTTTGTGACCGATGTCGGCGATTCCATCGAGATGCCCTATTACATCCTTCGGGAAGATTCTGCTATGGCGGTCATTGATGTGACTGCCATGCCCGATGCTATGACTATCTATTCCAATCTGTTCGGAGCTTATCCTTTTGAAAAATATGGAACGGCAGAAGTGACGCCTTTTAGAAGCGGCGGCATGGAACATCAAACCATGACCACGGTCAACCGGTCCTGGATTCAGGGCAACCGGGCCGTTGAAAACGGCTTTGTCCACGAGCTCGCGCATATGTGGTGGGGTGATGCGGTCACACTGGAGGATTGGCCGGACATCTGGTTGAATGAGGGATTCGCTACCTATTCCGAAGCACTGTTCTTTGAGCAATACTACGGACGCGAGCGGTTTCAAGAAAAGGTCCGCTATATGCGGAATCAATATCTGAACCGATCCAAGGCCAGGGATTTCCCGATTTATGATCCACCTTCTG
The DNA here is from genome assembly GCA_013202295.1 of Candidatus Zhuqueibacterota bacterium. Classification (GTDB taxonomy): domain Bacteria; phylum Zhuqueibacterota; class QNDG01; order QNDG01; family JABMRT01; genus JABMRT01. Next base: position 640 of record JABMRT010000026.1, on the reverse strand, counting down.
GAGAGTTGTTCAACTGGGGAATCAGCTATAATAAGGCCGGATTCGTGCTTCATATGCTGCGCGCGCTTATAGGGGATGCGGTATTTTTTGACATTCTGCAAACTTATTTTGAAACGTATCTATATCAAAATGCGTCTACCGCGCAATTCCAGGCCGTTTGTGAGTTGGTTTCCGGGAAAGATTTAAATGCCTTCTTTGAACAGTGGGTCTATCAGTCAGGCTATCCTCAACTTGAATACGCCTGGTACAGTGAGTCTGCTGGATCGGAAGGTGTGGATACATTTATCCGGATTGAGCAGGTTCAGAATTCCAAAACCATACCCATACCCATATTCTCGTTCCCTCTGGATCTCCGGATTCACTCCAGCAGCACTGTCCAGGACACAACAATATGGATTAACGATGCGATGGAGAATTTTGTGTTCCGGCTTTCTGCCCGGCCGGATTCGATTGAGTTGGACCCGGAGATACGTTTGATCCATACGGCCGCATTCAGTGAGACCGGTGCGCTACGATCCAGTGAAATTCCATCCACCTTTGACCTGCTGCCGAATTTTCCAAATCACTTCAATCCATCCACGGCGATTTATTATAACGTACCAAAATTCGCGGACGGCCTATCTGTCGGTCTTGAATTGTT
>JABMRT010000298.1 GCA_013202295.1 Candidatus Zhuqueibacterota bacterium | reverse complement strand
ATGCCCTACGTAAGTGTATTCAAATCTATATTGTTTTCACCTCCGGGAGATTCTCACCCCCTCCCGGAGGTTCTGTTTTTTAAAATATGACAATTTATGATAACACTTGACAACCCCATTGCATTAAATGCAGTCGGATGCTATATATTATCTTCAAGCTACTATTTATATCCCGCCCAACACAAAGGATAAACAGATGCGACCATTCACTCCATATTTGATCATCTGGACAATATTGTGTGGTTCTATTTCAGGATTCACCGCGGAGGATCATCTCATAATCAACGATCAGGAATATCTCGAAATGCCTGGCCTGAATGTAATGGTGTTTCACGATTATTATCCCGAGGGCCATCAAACCGGTGTGACCATCATCCAGAATGGCACCCGTGTGGCTGCTAATGGAGATATCCGGTTGGAACCCACACCGGGTCAATGGCAGCCCATGTCCAAATCCGGTAAACGCAAAGTGGATGCTGAAAATCTCACTCTCTCCGTTCCCTGTGTTTTTCCCGATCCAAAAAGAAATCGCACAGGATTCAATCCAATCAAATATCCGGATCTCGAACTGGAATACAATGTCGTGGTTATCGCAGAGAGTGAGTCATTTCGCATCCGCGTGGATTTATCCGAGCCATTACCGGAAGATTGGGTTGGCAAGGTGGGATTCAATCTTGAGCTCTTTCCCGGCGAATTGTTTGGACATACCTATAATTTGGACGGAGAGGCCGGACTCTTCCCCCGCCAGTTCAATGGCCCGATGAAAAAGGATCAGGGTGTCTGGGAAGGTGAACCTCTGGCCGAAGGCAACACACTCGTGATCGCTCCGGAGTGCGATGCCAGACGAATGACAATCAAGTCAGAGAAAGTCAAGCTTCAGCTCCTGGATGGCCGTGCTCATCACAACAACGGATGGTATGTCGTACACTCCTTGATTGCTGGTGGTAAAACCAAAGGCGCAATGGAGTGGCTGGTCACGCCCCACATCATCCCGGATTGGACATATGATCCTGTGATCCAGGTATCACAAGTGGGGTATCATCCTGATCAGAAAAAGATCACAGTGATTGAATGTGATAAAAAGCATAAGGTAGAAGCGCCGGTATTGCTGAAACAGATCCTGCCGAGCGGAGAAAAAAAGGTGATTCTGGAGAAGAAGCCGGAGAATTGGGGACAGTTTCTCCGCTATCAATACCTTCAGTTCGATTTCTCTGAGGTCAAACAATCCGGCATGTATGTGGTGTGTTATGGAGAGACACAATCCGCGCCTTTCCAAATTGACGGAGAGATTTATGACCGCCATGTCTGGCAGCCGACACTGGAGATCTTCCTGCCCGTGCAAATGTGCCACATGCGCATCAATGACCGCTATCGGGTCTGGCACGACTTCTGTCACATGGATGATGCGCTCATGGCACCATTGGATACACTGCACTTTGATGGGTATCATCAGGGCTCATCCACCCTGACAAAATACAAACCGCTGGAGCCCGTACCCGGTCTGAATTCAGGAGGATGGCATGATGCCGGTGACTTTGATCTGCGTGTAGAATCTCAGGCCGGTACCGTACGCATGTTAGCGCTCGCATATGAGGAATTCGGCGTGGATCTGGATCAGACCTCGGTGGATCAGGAAACCCGTATTGTGGAATTGCATCGTCCCGACGGAAAGCCGGATGCGTTACAGCAGATCGAACACGGAATCCTCACCATTCTGGGGGGATATAAGAATCTCGGAAGACTCTATCGCGGCATCATATGTCCACAACTTCGTCAATACGTCATGCTTGGCGACGCGGCCAGTATGACGGACAATGAGGTTGGAGGAGAAGAAGATCGTTGGGTATTCACGGAGGAAAATCCCCGCCGAGAACTCAGCGCGGCAGCTGGGCTGGCTGCCGCTTCACGTGCGCTCAAAGGATATAATGATGAGATGGCCCTGGATTGCATCAATGTAGCAAAAGCGCTGTATCAAAGCGCCAGCGCAGATACCAGTCCGCGGATGGCAGGATCAAAGATTGACGCATTGTCGGAATTGATACTCGCCACAGAGAAGGCATCATATAAATCAGACCTTAAAACGTTGGCTTCGAATATGGGCCGCGGTTTCAATCGGTTCGGATGGAGTATCGCGCATGTGCTTCCGAAAATGGATGATGCGGAATTTAATGAAGCGATGACCGAAGCGGCCAAGGTATACGCTGAGAATCTGAATGAGACCCAACAGGAAAATCCTTACGGTGTGCCCTACCACCCGAATATCTGGGGCGCGGGCTGGAACATCCAGCGCTTCGGTGTGCAGCAGTATTTTATGCACAAAGCCTGGCCGGAATTGATACCCAACACCTACATGCTGAATGCGCTCAACTTCGTGCTGGGATGCCATCCGGGTGAAAACACATCTTCATTCGTTTCGGGTGTGGGAGCTAAATCGGTTACTGTGGGTTACGGCCTGAACCGCGCGGACTGGTCCTATATTCCCGGCGGTTCGGTTTCTGGCACGGCCTACATCCGACCCGATTTCCCAGAGCTGAAGATTTGGCCCTTTTTCTGGCAGCAGACAGAGTATGTCATAGGTGGCGGCGCCACTAACTTCATGTTCCTCGCATTGGCAGCACAGCATATGTTTAATGATTAAAAGATAGAGTGGACAAAGTAAAAACCCTCTATCCAAAAACTGGATAGAGGGTCCAAGAGAAAAGCATGCCGGACTTATTATTGAATAAATGATAATTTCCTGGATGCTTTATAAGAGCCTGCATCAACACGATAGATATATATCCCTGAAGGAACAATATCACCTGTGTTATCGCGGCCATCCCACACCGTGGTATAACGACCATTAGTCAAAGTCTCACTCACCAGCGTTCTGATCTCCCGTCCGAGAATATCATAAATCGCCAGCTTAACCAAACCCGTGGTTTTAACAGAAAAATCGATGGTCGTCTGAGGATTGAATGGATTCGGATAGTTCTGTTCCAGTTCGAACCCTGAGACTGTCTGACCTTTTGAATTCACAGCAGAAGCAGGAGGAATGTACCATTCAGGATCAGTGAGTGGATCTGGACCACCCGCTGAGTTTACTGGAACGAGCTGTAATTTTCCATCAGCTAAAAATGTAACGGTTCCGTGCAATTGAGGATTGTTCCATACCAAATCATTCAAGCCTGCTGACCACTGCAGATTTTCTGTACGTGCACTTTCGTCATTATCCATGATGTTAATGGCAAGTCCGAAGATTCCATCCACAGCCACATCGACTATCTTATCGCCACTGATGATTGCATCCCAGGGTAAACGAAATTCAAGGTTATAACCGTAGCGATCTTCTTCATCATATTCCTTGCGTGCATAATCTTCACCTTCAACAGGTACAAAGGAGGGATCGATCTCAGCTCCAGCCGTAAGATTATCAACGCCAGCCTCCTCATCCGCTTCATCTACTCCCCAGCAGGTTAAACGCACGGCCACAACACCGGACGTACTCTCAAATCCTGGATCAGGATCAATTTTAAGTTCAATCGCGTCATTCTCGTAAGTTGTCGCATTGTTGACAAGAAGAAGATCATCCTCAACTTCTGCATAGAAATAAAAGTAGTCCTCATCCCAGCCTAACCAGCAAAATGCAGATAAATCTTCATCGTCGTCTGGAAATGTAGTAGTAGAAGCGGCTTCCCAGGGAATATAAACGTACCCATCATCAGGACCGGTCAGAGTGCCCCAATAATCGTCTTTTTCTGCATCCATAACGATTCCTAATTGGGCAATTACCGAATTGCTCAGAATGAGCAGGGCCAATAAAATCCACATTAACTTTTTCATTTTTCTTCCTCCACGGTTTAATAAAATTAATTCTGTTGAGTCATTCTCAAAATATTTTTGGTTGCCCTCCCTCCTTTGTCAAAAATAAAAAATAATTTTT
>JABMRT010000297.1 GCA_013202295.1 Candidatus Zhuqueibacterota bacterium | reverse complement strand
GATGAAATAGATTGTTGAATTGTTTCAACAAGGGGATGAACGACCGGGCGTTGTTCATCCCTTTTTATTTATCGGTAGTATAAAACCCGTTTGATCTGCCGGTGGCTGATAAATGTATTTTATTCATGTTGTTTTGAATTAAACCGAATTTGGAATTCGGTATATCCATCCAATGATTTTTCCAGTGAAAACAGGAATCCATGATTTAAAAGGATTTCCCGGATCAACGTAAGACCGATTCCCTGACCATCCCGTTTTGTACTGAAAAATGGTGTGAATATCTGTGACTGTATTTCCGGTGGAATTCCCTTTCCGGTATCGCGAATAATAAGCTGCGTTTCCGGCTTTTCGTGGGTGACGATTGTTATAACACCGTTTTTTTCGATGGCTTCGACAGCATTTTTTGCGATATTTAATAGCGCCTGCTCGAATTGTTCAACGTCAATTTGAACCACAAATGTATCTGACTCAAATTGAGTATTCCATCGGATGTTTCGTTTCTGACATTCCGATCCCATCAGGATTTGGATACGTCGTAGTAATTCATGTAAATCTGTCGGTTTTTTCCGGGGATCGGGAAGACGTATAATATCCGCAAAGTTTGCCATAAAGCGATTGAGATTATTATTCCGTTCAATTGCGACATTCAGCGCATGGTTGTAATCTTTTTGATCTTCTGCCGGAAGTTGAACCGAATAATGAAGAAATGTGTTCAAAATAGAATTGATGGCTCCGATGGAATTGTTGACTTCGTGGGACATCAGTCGAATAACTTTACCATAGGCATTTTTTTCCATTCGGATTACTTCTTCAGAGAGTTCTTCCATAATAATGAAATGATGCTGAAAGCCTCGGTCAATAAAGTGAGATTTTTGACATTTGTACTTTTGGATTCCATTGAGTGTAATGATTTCCGGCACATTGTTTTTCAATTCCGCCAGTGAATGCGCCAGATTACTGTTTAGTTGGTTCAGAGACTTTCCGGTAGAAACTTCTTTTGAGAGTGTTAACATAGATTCTGCTGCGGGATTCACTAATGAAATGTTATCATCCAAATCCAGGATAATAATTCCCGCCGGTGATGCTTTAATTAATTTCTCAAGGAAAAATTGCTGTTCGTGTTTATCTAATCTTTCATCTCTGAGATGTTCGATCATTTCGTTATAAACATCGATCAATTGATCGATCTCGGACTGACCGACCTTCAGAAATTTTGTATTAAAGTCCCGTTGCTTGATGGACTCAATACCGGCGGTAATAAGATTGATTGGTCGGATAAAGATCTGATATAAATGTACGGAATATCCAACAATTATCAGTACTATGAGTTCGGAGATCAGGAATAGCCATTTATGATCGGGAAGTAATTGTAATGACAATCCCACAAAAAGCAGGATTACGAGAGAGATGAACAGAATATATTTATGATGAAGTTTCATTGGTCAGATTATATTTCTCCAGCCGCCGGTACAATGCAGCACGGCTTAACCCCAGGGTATTGGCTACTTTACTGATATTATTTCCATGAAATTCCAGCGCTTTCAGTATCATGGATTTTTCGATATCTTCCAAAGTCATACTACCGATTGGAGGAAGCGATGTGGCGTCAGTCTTCTTTGGCATTGTATGAATATGAGCCTGAAAATCCGCTATAGTGATTGTATCATTGGGTGATATTACAACGACTCGCTCGATCAGGTTTTTTAATTCGCGGATATTGCCCGACCAGGGTAATTGTTTTAACCATTGCATGGCGGAAGAACTGATTGTTAGATGAGAACGTTTGTAGAGTGTCTTCAAGTTGCCGATGAAGTGATTGACCATCAGCGGAATATCGTCTGTGCGGTCTCTTAACGGCGGCAGCTGGATGGTAATCAGGTTGATCCGATAGAAAAGATCCTCACGGAACTGACCGCTTTCAACTAATGCTTTTATGTTGTGATTGGTTGCAGAGATCAAACGGACATCGACTGATTGGGTAATCGTTGAGCCGAGTTTTTCGAAACTTCCTTCCTGCAAGACCCGCAGGAGTTTGACCTGGTTATTGAGAGGAAGATCACCAATTTCATCTAGAAAGATAGTGCCGTTATGCGCCATTTCAAAGCGTCCCATACGATCACTTTTGGCATCAGTAAAAGCACCTCTTTTATAGCCGAACATTTCGCTCTCAAAAAGTGTAGATGGAATTCCTCCCAGATTCACTTTTATGAATGATTGATTGCTTCGCTGACTGTTCATATGGATAGCTTCGGCGATGAGTTCTTTGCCCGTGCCGCTTTCGCCAAGAATCATGACAGACGCATCGGTCTGGCTGACCCTGCCAATGGTAGAAAGAATCCGGAGCATTTGAGGCGATTCCCCGATGATCTTTTCAAAATCATATTTCTTATCCAGATTACTACGAGAAACACCCTGTAAGTCTTTCTGATCATTATCAACAAGCTGAAGAGCGGTTTTTACATTTCTCAGCAGTTGGTCGTTATTCCAGGGTTTGCTGATAAAATCTGATGCGCCTAATTTCATTCCTTCAACTGCCAGTTGGATTGACGCCCATGCGGTCATTAAGATTACGGGAGTTTGAGGTGCATATGATTTTATATCTTTTAAAAGCGTCAGCCCCTCTTCTCCGGTTGTTGCACGGGAATAGTTCATATCCATTATAATCAGGTTGAATGTATTTCGCCGAACAGATGAAATCGCATCTTTGGGATTACTTGCATCGGAAACTTGATAAGAGGCTCGTTTTAGTAAAAGACTCAATGAAGTTCTTACTGCAATATCATCATCAATAATTAATATATTTTTCATAATTGTAACAGGTTCAATTTATTTTGGTATTCTGTTAAAATCAATGTTTAAAATAGACACTCTTTTCAATAGAAGACCGCTAATGATTGCTAAATTCGCTAATTTTTTTAGTTGCTACTCCCTGTGATATCATTGGATCTCAGGACATGATTTAGTAGGATTATCAATCATCTGATGTAAATCGTTAATCGCTAATCCTCTTTATTCCTCATGCAATGCCATCGCCGGCTGAATTCCAGCCGCTATTTTACTCGGATACAGTGCGCAAATGGATGTTATGATATAAATAAATATGATGCTAAGGAAAAAAGCTATGTAATAGACCGGTTTTTCAATGAAACTAATCACATTTAAAATAGGTATTTGTATAACGAGCAAGCTGCCAAGCAGGATGCCAAACGTTGCAAGTACCAGGGCTTCTCCGAGAATCTGGCTATAAATTCCTTTTGCAGAAGAACCTAATGCCCGGCGAAGCCCTATTTCGGCACGGCGTTTATTTGTATTATACCAGATGACTCCAAACAATCCCAGGCTGACATTGGTTAACAGAAAACCGCAGACAATCGCTAAAATAATTGGAAAGATCATTGATTGTTTATTAGCGCTGGTGCGGGCTTCTTCCATTCTCAGGGATTTCAACCTGAAATTCTTTGCAACAGATGATAATTGTCTTAGTAAACGTTCTTCGAATTGGGCGTCTGTTCCGGGGACTGTTTTAATTAATAATCGTTTCCCAAAATTTTCTTTTACGAAATTAATTTTATCAACAGGCTGGTTGAGATTGATACGATTTAAAAGAATATTTTTCGAGCGGGTCAGTTCGCCGGAGTTTCGCAGGTCGTTAATAATTCCTACGACAATCTTTTCTTCGTCATCTTCCAAAATAATTTTACCAACGCCGTTTTCACCCTGGAATAGCTCTTTTTCCAGCTTTCGATTGATGACCACCGGCTCTTTTAAAGAAGTATCGTCGCTTCGATCAAACCAGCGTCCTTCGATTATCGGGATTTCAAGTACCTCGGCAAACCGGTCATCACCCCAAAGGGAATGAGAGTTAACTTTGTGCCCTTTATACTCGTAATCGTCGATCGACATTGCCATAGGTGTAAATAGTAAGGCATTGGATAATGCCGAGCTGGTTACCTCCGTAAATGAATTCAGTGCATGTTCCATCTGGTATAGAGTCTCTATTATCTCTGTTTTTTCCGTGTTTTGCCAGTCAATATTGATAATCCAGACATTTTCATAATTAAAACCCAGCGGTTTCATGTAATTCGATACAAGGAAAATTACTGTTACCAAAACGATAAACAGCACGATAAACGAGATAAATATTTCAAGAGTCATTAATAAGTTATGTCGTTTACGATTCCAGATAAGTTTGAATAAATGCTTAATCATCATTCACCCCCTCTTAATACTTCAGCCGGGCGCAAGCGGGACATTTTATAAGCTGGGTATACACCAGATAAAAATCCGAAAAACACACATATAATAAGACTTTTATAAAGTATTCGCCAATTCATGGATAGATGAAGATGAGGAATTATTCCGCTTTTATTAATGATATTCAAAATTATGATCGACAGAATAATACTGATCAATCCACCCAACAAAGTAATCATGACATTTTCGACGATAAATTGTCCCACGAGCGTTTTTGATGATGCCCCGAAAGCTTTTCTTACCCCAATTTCCGAAGAACGTTCCATTATCCGGCTGATGTTTATGTTTACCAGGTTGATAGTCGGAAGAATCATAAACAGGAACATTAACAAAAAGAGAACCAACATCAATCCGGGTAAGTTTGTCTCTTCTGCACCTCCGATAAACAATCTTGAGAGCGTTTCGGCATAGGTTTCGGCGCCGCCGTAGATATTATTATAACGACCATCCGGAAACTCCACTAGTGAGAGGTGTTTTTGGAACTCAGATTTAATCAGTGGGAAATCAGTTCGATTTCCAGCTAATATTACGGAAAAATATCCCGGAAACTCATCGGTCATTATTTTAGGTTCTGCAAGATTAGCCTTGGAATTTGTAATTGGCACCCAGATGTCCGAATAGGGCAGAATCCGGAGCAGGGATACATTCTCGACAACTCCGATCACGCGATAATTTTTCCCATCCGCTTCGATAAATTTCCCGACGGCGGGTTGGTTGTCAAAATATTTCTGCCTGACATCTAAAGTAATAACGGCGACAGGGTTTATTTGTTCAACATCTGACGAATTGTATCCTTTACCCTCAATAAAATTAAAATCAAAAATATCCCAGAATTCGGCATCTGTGAGCTTAAGTGCAAAATTGAATTTTTTATTATCTTTATAGGTAATGATATTCTTATGGAAGTTTGAGATCGAGATCTTCTCTGGTGTTTGCAGACTCTTCACGTATTTATCCAAAAAATAATAACTGACAAGCGGTCCCTGTGTAATGCCGCCACCTGGACGTGTTAATTTGAAATATGTAACCGATAAAATACGATTTTGCTTTTTTTCCGGTGCTTCTCTTCCAACGGAATGGTCAATAAATGAAGTAATTACTACCAGGATAAGAAGTGTAAAACTGATCCCAAACAGACTGATAAAGGTAAACAGTTTATGCCGGAGCAGGACTTTATAGGCGATTTTTATGTAGTTTTTAAACATAGAAGCTCCTTATTAAGGTATTTGAAGCTCAAGAGCTAGTTAACCTGACTGCCATCAAAAAGCCGGATAATATGCCCCGTTTGATCAGCAATGTGTTCGTCGTGAGTGACCATAACGATCGTCGTGTGGTCATTTTTGTTCAGATTAAACAGGATATCAATAATTTCCTGTCCCATGTTGCTGTCGAGGTTCCCGGTTGGCTCGTCTGCAAGTATGATCTCTGGTTCACCGACGATTGCCCGGGCGATCGCAACACGCTGCCGCTGACCTCCGGACAGTTGTGACGGGAAGTGTTTTGTCCGGGCGCTGAGCCCGACTTTTTCAAGAGCAGCCAGAGCACGTTTGCGGCGTTCCGATCCTGACATCCGACGGTATAATAATGGGATTTCCACATTATCGACGACGCTTAGATCGTTGATCAGGTGAAAACTCTGAAACACAAACCCGATTTTGTGATTTCGGAACGACGCCATCTTTTTGTCTTTGAATTTTTGGACAGAATGACCTTCGATTTCTACGGTACCCCGGGATGGATCATCGAGCAATCCCATGATGTTCAGAAGTGTACTTTTGCCGCAGCCTGACGGACCCATGACAGATAGAAGATCACCTTTCTGAACATGGATATTGATGTCCTTAAGGGCTAATGTCTCGATTTTGTCGGTTCGATAGACCTTTTCAATATCGCTTAGTTTAATCATTGGTTCCCCTTTTTGTTTGACCGTGTGATTAAATATTTTTCTTTGATTTACGAATATTAATTATCTCTTTATGAATATATTTTTCCATGTCGGAAATAATGACCTCCTCGCCCGGTTTTAAACCGTTGATCACTTCGATCCAGTCAAAATTTGTTGCTCCAACCAGAACTTTCCTGCGGACTGCCTTGTCTCCATCAAGGACAAAAATTTCCTGTTCGCCGGAACCATTAATAAACGGACCATTTTTTACACGGACGACATTTTGCTTGAATGATGTAATCACAAATACGTCGATTCTGAGGTTCGAGCGGAGAAGAGAGTTTGTTTTATCGTCTAATTCAATGATGAAGGTAATAATTCCGTTTTGAATTGTAGGCTGAATACCGGTAATCCTTCCGCTTAGATCAGTATCGCCGATACGAATTCTTACAGGATTTCCCACCATAATTTTCGAGGCGTGAATATCTGATATTTTGCCTTCCACTTTATAACTTGTCAGGTCGGCGATCCGGGCAATAATATCTCCGGGGTTGATGCTGGCGCCAATATCGTCGTTGACCCAGGTAATAACACCTTCCCGATCGGAGCAAACATCGGCTAACTCCAACTGCCGTTCCAGGGTTTTTATAGTCTTTTCCTGAATTTGGATTTCCAATTCCAGTTCCATTAGATCAGCTTTAAGTGACTTTCTCTCATTGTCGATGCGTTTTTCTAATTGTTCCAATTCCCGCCTGGCGATTTCAAGATTCAGGACGGCTTGATCAAGTTCTTCCTGGATACCGACGCCGATCTTATTCAGACGTTTCTGTACTGCCAGCTTAGATTCCAGGAATTGGATCCGAAGTTTGTTGATGTCATATTGAGCACTCAGGTCGATCAAACTGCGTTCGATTTTTAGTTTCAGTTGTTCTTTTCGGTTGACTTTAAGTGCAAGTTCGTCTTTTGTCTGTTCCAGAGATGTCTGGGTGAACTCCTTATTGAGCTTTAAAATCGAGCTGTCTTTCTGGACTGTTTCACCTGCCTGGTAATACACTTTTTCGATTTTAGATTGAATTGAGCTTGTAATGATTTGTTCAAATTCCGGGATGACTATTCCCGATGCAGTGATAGCGCCTTCAATGTCACCGATTTCAGCAAAAGCTGTCAAAACCTGAGATCGTTTTACGGAAGATTGAAGCATTTTCCGGAATAATAGAATGGAAAGAATGAAAATTGCGATGATTCCCAATATCCGCAATGTTTTTTTTATATGTTGTTTTCTAATTTGTTCTTTTGATAAATCTCGATCCAATTTATTTCTCCTTCTGAATATGTATAGCCAAGAAGCGTGCCAAATTCAAATCTATTGTTTATATTGTATTTGTGAACATTGACAAGATTCATGAAGTGTTCAATATCGCACACTCCGTTCGGGAGCGGACATTTATCTTACTAATGAAGTTTATAATAATTTTTAAGCGGCTGAATAAAAAACAGAGAAATTGTGACCTTGTTATAAAATGTCAGGCTTGAACGCCTTTTAATCGTAACCACAAATGCCTATATTTATCGG
>JABMRT010000296.1 GCA_013202295.1 Candidatus Zhuqueibacterota bacterium | reverse complement strand
CATCACCGATTAGTTCCACCGGATCGCAATCTGTCAAGGTCTTGATTGCGTCCTGTACGGCAACACTGAATTCCTGGTGTTTTTCCATTTGCTGATAATACCAAGCCCGTAAAAACAGACTTGATACACAGGTAGGCTTGCTGGCCAGTTCTTGATTAACCTTGCCCAATCTTTTTTCAATATCAATAAAATAAAATTCACGATTAGTATACTTTAGGCTTAGGTTATTGGAGTAACAGCCATCATCAATTTTAAATGAATTTGTTTCCGCCCGGTAACTATTTGCGAATGCTTTCTTTACTAAGGTATTTCGATAGAAAAAATCTCCCTGGTGATTGATATCATATTCACGTAATAAAATATTGGTACAATGCTCTTTTTTTATACATTCCATCAAATCAGTTCCAGCTGCCATTGCAATAATCTGCCCAGAATTCACTTTTAGTACCCAGTCTGTTTCAACCTGCTCCAACAGTGCGGACCAGGCTTGGCTTTCGCTGGTTTCCGTGTTCATTTCCAGTACCCGTGTGTCAAATTTCCCAGCTACCTGTTGTGTTCCATCACTGGAACCAATATCGACCACAATTGGATTCAACCCCAAATCATTAATTGATTTCAGGGTCAGTGGTATTCCGGATACATCATTATTTGTTATGATGCCGACGGTAATCATTTCAGCAGGACGATTTACTTTCATAATAATTCGATTTTTTTGCCACGCTATTTCAGCTTATTTTCCAATATTTCATATTTGTCCAGCTTATCTGCCTCCGCCTCAATCTTATTAACTCTTTCCAGATTAATATCATAGAATTTATGACCATCCATGTCCCGACGGGGCTTTATTATTCCCAAAGTACACAGCCGGTTGAATTCAGGCTGAATTTCCTCAAATAATTTTCCCAAATCAATTTTACAGCGATCCTTAAAAAAGTGCTCTTCCAAATCAGGCGCACTCGCCTGCTCTTTTACCAGCTTCGTAACAAATTCAATCAGTTCTTCTTCACGCTTCGTATAACTATCTCCGCTTTCGAGATCTTTCACTCCCAATTTTTCTAATGTTTTATTACGGCAATAGTCGGCAAAATTGTTAAATCCTTGAAGATCATCAATAATCAATTTTCGACCTTCATAATTGATTTCACTACGCGCCATTTTAGTAATTGTAAGTTTGTTTAGCACCTTTTCTATATGAGCCGGTGGAATAATCAGTACTGCCGCAATGGATTCAACCGTCAATTTCCACTGGAAGACATTGCTATTCGGACTATCGTTCTTTTGTAATATCTCATGCAGGAGTACAACTATCTGACGTCCGGTATCATCAGTTATAGTTGATCCGATTTTTTTAGCAGAATCGCGCAGACGTTCAACCAGAATTTGATAAAACGATTGCATCCAGCCTGGCAAATCACTGAGACGCTTTTGAAACATCAATTGGCTGATTTCAATACAGCTGGTTTTTGATTTTGCCACTACCGCAGCGGAACGCGGCTGACCATCAATTAGAGCCATTTCACCAAAAATCGCACCGTCCTTCAGAGTCGCAACCACCACCTGTTTGTTACCTGATTTTACCAGTACTTCAACAATGCCACTACGAATAATAAACATTGATTTTCCAGGATCGTCCTCATGAAAGATGACATCGCCGGCATTAAAATTTCTGGTTGAATGATCTTCAATAAATCCCATACTAGGTCCTCATTCTTACTTTTAAAGATAAAATCTGATCAATGGCTGAAATTACCTGGTCAACGGTGATACCGGTCTGGCATTTTACGTCAAACGGACATGGTTCAGCTTTATGTAGTGTAAGCTCCATGTATTCCCGGTAACAGGGTGAGCAATCTTCGCCAGTCCATAAATTGATTGCAGTGGAATAACCAGATCCTATTGGACTGGTGCTACCAAACAGAATCACAGCCGGCTTTTTACAGACTCCTGCAACGTGATTGGGAAAACTATCACCGCCCACTAAAAAATCTGCCATGGCAATACAGGCGGCTGAAATCCTGAGAGAAAGTTTACCGACCATTTGTAATACATTATCTAACTGCGGCTCACCAGCTTCCCCTATTTGAACGAAGACTACCCGCCCAGCGTAATGATTCACAATCTTTTGCCAGTTGTTGACTGACCAATCCTTATATGGAGACCAGCCGGTTTTTATATGGATTACCCCAACCGGTACAGGGAACTTCTTGATTATACTTTTAACAGCTGAAAACTCATGTTGGCTGAAAAATAGATCACCAGCAATAGACTCTATTTCTAAACCTGAACAGGCCGCAAACTCATGGGCTAAATGCCGAGTCAGAGGTGTTTTAGGATAGCCTGATTTGAGCGGATATTCAAATAATATTTCAGTATCACAATCCATCCTGACAAAGGATAATTCATCGATATTCCGATTGTTGATAAGTATATCTGGTAACTCGGTAACATAGCGAATTAATGAATCGGGATTCCTTCGTCGCAATTCTCTTATTGCGGGAGTTGTCATAATAATATCACCGATGGCACCGGCACGGGAACATTGAATCACATGTTTGTCAGACTGTTTCATTAGAATTTATTCTTGCCAGCGTTTCCATTGCCAGTTTATCAGCAGGATCCAGTTGTAGTACAATATCAAAATATTTCCGGGCCTTCGGACCCCTGCCAAGGCTCAACAGTAATAACCCCATCTGGTTCAAACCATCGATATGCTGTGGATCATCTTTCAGAACTGCTTTTAACATATAAATCCCAAGCTCGGCCTGGTCGTTTGCCAGTAATACCTTAGCCAGATAAACTTTTGTATCAATATTATTGGGTTCCAACTCAATCGCACGATTCAGACTTGTCACTGCCTGATCATAGTTTTCGTAATGTGCATGAATAACCGCGATACTGGTGTGCACGCTGCCGTACTCCGGAATGATCTCGGCGACCATCGTAAAATAATTGAGTGCCAAATCAAAATTTTCTTTTAATTGCTGCCCAATCCCCAGCCCATACAGTGCCCTGATATCTATGGGATTAGTCTTCAGAATCCGTTGATAAATTTCAATAGCTTCATCGATTTGGTGGTTATTCAGAGCCAATTCTCCAGCGTGTGATAATTGATCGTTTAATTCCACCACAGTTTGCTCTTTTTCCATCAGCCACTTGACGTCTATCTGCGGCCACTTTCCTTTAAATATTTCATAATTGTGATTTATTGCATTACTGTAATCAAGCTGGTTTGCGCTGAACGAAACGCTGCCGAAATGATGGATGAAAACATCTTCTGCCACCATGATCTTATAGCCCGCTTCGGCAGCCCGCAGACAATAATCATCGTCTTCATAATTACCACTGCCAAAACTTTCATCAAGGCCATCAATTTGCTCATACAGTTTGCGATTTATCATCATGGCAAATCCAGCCAGGCGGCGCCGGGGTGTGTATTTTTGCTTATGCGCCTGAGCAATCCGTCGGGCGTATTCGTATGAATCATCGGGATTGGAATAGGTCACGTTAGCGATCATCTGTAAACCAGAAATCTGATTAGTCAAAGGTCCCACCAATCCTATTGAGCTGTCCATTTCCGCACAGCGAACCAACCGCTCCAGCCAGCCTTCCGGAACCAGAACATCATTATTTAGTAACAGTATATACTTGCCTTTGGCGATTGACATTCCCTGATTATTTCCAGCAGCAAAGCCACGATTTTCATTATTAGCAATTAGATAATAATTATCATTATTCTTCACTAATTCATTCAGGTATTCCCGAGTACCATCATTGGAAGCATTATCAACGAAGATTATTTCGTGGGGGTGATTTGTATTAACACGGATAGACTCGATGCATTGACGGGTATAATCCAGAGCATTCCAAGTTAAAATGATGATAGATACGAGTGGCTTTTGTACAGAGACTGTAACAACCTGGTCCCCCTGTTGCAGATCTTTCCGTCGATGAATTTCGATTTCACCATACATTTTGCGATGCATCGAATAGTTTTCAGCTAAAAATTCGCTAAACATTTGGTTCTCATCTAAAAGGGCGGTTATTACAATGTATTTGGGGATCTGCAATTTTAACTTTTTAATAATATCTTTCTCCATCCCAACAGGATCTGGCGAATAGGATACTCCTGAGCGTGGGCAAAACAGGGTGTGCGTTGGTGACGACCGACAAGCCCAATAATATATTTCGTGCTCTGAACCCCAAACGTAAATTTGATCATCAGCACTTGTTATTTGTGCCAGATATTTTCCAACCCGTTCGCCGACAGTACTAAACTCCCACTCCTGATCATGGAAATACATATGACCACGGCCTTTTTTTTCTAAATTAACATTATCAATAACTTCATTTTTCATATAGAAAACGGTTAAACCCACGGCAATAATAAATCCAGTCAACGTAGCCTGAATACCCATTGTATTTTCAACCCATGTAAGACCATTTATTACCCCGTATCCCGATAATATGGCGAGCGGGGGCAGTAAAGGAATGAAATGTATGGGCATTCTATGTTTGTTCAACCAAATCGTACCAAAACAAAAAACTAGCCACAGAATCACCGGATATATTTTTGAGATTTCATTTGATCCAAATATGGAATACACCAGAGCTATCATACAAAGATTGAGAAAGAAAAACGTTTGATTAATAAATGCAACATTCAACTTGTGCGCCCAGAAATCTGATTTAGAATTGCTGTCTGATGTTTTATTTGTATCAGCATTGTTAGATGGAGGCCCACCTTCTGAGTCTTGATAACATTTATCAGAATCAGTATTCTGTTCATTATTATTTTTGTATTTCAACCATGACACTATTGATTTAGCCGCAGATAAATCGAGAACAAAGATTAGTTTATATATTTTAGTAGGTATTTCCTGGTATTTAAAAAATAAAAATGCAAACGAATAACCAGTTAAAACGCCAACACCAAGCAAAAAATATGACAACAGTGAAGTATTTTCAATTAGTAGTAGACATCCTATTAAAGGGAATGTATTTACATAGGCAGATTGTTTGTAAAATACTGTTAAAAAACTAATTATTCCAATGACATAATATAGACCAACAGTCGTTTCACTTACCGTGAGCACCAATAGTACTGCCAAAGAACTAAATAATATCTGTTGAACTTCGTCGCTGGATTGGGTCCAAACAAAAATCGGCAATGACGATAATATAGCAAAGCATCCCGCTGAAACAAGCCCTATGGTGATCCCAAATAAATGTGCAGTAATTAAAAATACCAGAATGTTGGTAGCAATTAGAAAAAATAAATTTGAGATCCGGAATATTTTCCGAGATTGCGGAAAAAACTTTAATAACAGCGCATATAATAGCCAGCGGCCTGGTGGATGATTCTCTTGAGTATCAACATAAGGCTTTTTATCTCCTCTTAACCAAAATAAGGCATGATATCCATAAATACCATAATCCCTGTCTATTGGAATATTAATATATGGTATTTTTAAGATCACATTGAATATCAAGATCAAAAATAATATAGCATACGTTGTCATGATTAAATCACAACTGGCTGTCTTTAATTATTATGGTTTCAATTTTATCGCCTAGATAAAAAAGTCTTCCCAGGAAATAATTTATATTGACCAATAAAGATGATATAGCTTTAACAAATCCGAAGAGTCTATTATTATAATTGGATATTATTTTGGTGTTCGCAGCAATTGGGGTATATATTTTACTTTTTTTATCTGCTATTGAACTTTTTTTATTTTTTCTCCAACTGTTTTTGAATGTGTCATAAACTAAAAACGATTCGGGTACACCATAGGTATTTATTTTAATATATTTCAGTTTGTGGAACTTTTTCATTCTTTTTATCAGATTATATATGCTTTCAGGAGTAAAGTAATTAGCATGTGCCGGTGGTTTATTATAGTGGAATTTGGATACACCGAGCCTGACTGAAACTGAATTGAAATTTGGAACACCGGCGATATACAGAGTACCACCCGGTTTAAGAACATTAATAATTGACATCAAATGTTCTTTAGGGTCAAATAAATGTTCTAATGTTGAGGTGCTAACGGCTAAATCAAAAAAACCAGCCGGTATCTCGTTTGCTTCGATCTCATTTTTAAATAATGTAAAATCATATTTTTTAGCATAGTATTCAGACCAATCCGAAACATCGAGGCCATAACAATCCCAACCTAGTTTTTTAAATTTTGATAAAAGTAATCCATTGCCGCAGCCAATATCAAGCACCCTGCCTTTTCCGGTTCTCAGTGATAATTTTTTTGCTACACTTTCAAACCAGAGATCATCTAGATAAGTCTGGGATTGTTCGTACACCGTCATACTCGGACATGAATAATTGAAATTAGCGTTAATTGACTGTTCTTGAGATAAGTCAGCAAATACAAAACCACATTGTCTACAATTCAATAGCGGATATTCATTCAATATGGTTCCATTATTTTTACCGGCACTACCGCATTGAGGACATAATCTCATCCTATAATTAATAAATTATAGTGGTGATTGTTCAGGATGTGGATTCACAATATTTCATTAAAATTAACACGTTCACAGACTTCCAAATGGCCACCATGAGTTGCATTTTTAACCCATCCCCCCTGACTTCTTAAATATTCATCACAAGATTTAATGCCACTCTCTATTAACTCGATGTCTGGCGGGCACCAACTTTTTCCTGACCGATAATTGGAGATAAAATGATTATTATCACCTATGGCTCGATTGTAATGGGTCTTACTGTCCTTAAGTAGTTTATAGTCAAAATTATGATCAATACCGTAAAGGATGATTTTATTTATGCCCATATAGTTGGCAATTTGAATACCTGAAACTATTACAGCACCACCTGGTGCCACACCCCGAGATATTTCTGTGGAGAAATCGAAAAGTACTTCTGGCAACATTGGAATCCAATAATATACACCTTGCAGCGCTGGTCTGAATAATGATATAATGAATGGTAGAGATGACGATTTTTGAACAATCTCATCGCCGAAATCCTCTATCATCTGCGGGTCGGATACTAGATAATATTTTGGTCGAAATTTCATTAAATCATAGGCCAAATAAAATCGGTTGGCGCAAAACGTAACCCTGTTCCTTAACTTTTCAAGGTCAGATACTCGCACGCTTGGTCCATTCCCAATTATATATGCAATTTTTTCTTTTTTTGTATTCTTTAAAGCTAATATGTTCTTTTTTTCGATGGGATTTAACGAAACCTTATTAAGTCCAGTTTTATTATCAATAAATTGATAATAATTGTACAGACTGCTTTTAACGGTCGGTGGTAAGTAATTGATCCTTAGTTTGTTTAAATTCATTTATTCAGGTATAAATATGATGAATTGAGGAAAGAGAAATATGAAAGATTATTTAATAGAATACTAATAGTACGTATACAATTATCAGGATACCGGATATTCAGCTTTTCCAATCAGTGAATCGACAATCGAAGTCAACCATATCATGTGAATGCACTCTATTATGTTGTAAGCTTTACTATCAACCCAGAAATTAATTCCACCCAGCTGTTTCACTGGGTTTTCAGGAGAAAAGCCAGTGAACGTAATAAGATTGTAATTCTTGTTCTTTGCGTGTTCGGCAGCTCTGACCATATTGGGAGATTTTCCACTTGAACTAATAAGAATAATAGTATCACCTGGATCTGCGTAGAACTTTATAGCCTGTACAACGCTATCTTCGTAGCCATAATCATTTGAGAATGCGGTCACCATTGATGGCTCATTAAAATTTACAGCCCTAACACCCGCCTGCTTGGTAAAATCCAAAGCACAGTGACTTGCAATGGCGGCGCTGGCTCCATTGCCAGCCAGTATGATCTTGTTTTTTGATTTTTGAGTGTCCTGAAGCAGTTCAGCCGATTTAATTAAATCAGTGAAAATACTTCTGTCATAGATTAGATTATTATATTCGTTGAAATATTCATTGAGAAATTGATTCTTGTCCATAAATATCCTCTTAATAATTGTAAATCATATCAACGGTATTCATCAAAGCCAATGCATCCAAGGATGTACCGATTGAAATATCGTTATAGCCTTTAATGGCGCCAAAAAAATGGTTTATTTCAGACCGCCAGGAGACATCAGATTTAAATTTGATTCGTTCCTCATCCTGCCAGGTTGCTGCCGGAGCTGTACTTCTATTCTTTGCTACTGCTAGAATCTCTTCACCATAGGTACCTGAAGAAGTAATTAAACCATTAAGTGCCATATAGCCTCTTTTTAAAAATATCTCTAACGAAAATAGATGTCTCCATTGGGTCATCGTTGAATGCAGGGACGCAACCATACCACTTTGTGAATTTCTCAAGTTTGCAAAAACATTATCCTCAATGTCTAATTTCCAATAGAGATTGGATACAAAAGCTTGGACTTCATCAAAATGGCCGCCAAGGTGCAAGAACAGATCCAGCATATGGATTCCCTGGTCCAACAGGATTCCGCCCCCTGCTGTCTCTTTTTTCGCTCTCCAATTTGAAAAGAATTGTTTATCAACACTTTTACCATAGCGTCCGCGCATCCATAACACTTTGCCATATTCATTTGAGTCAATCAGTTGCTTCATATATTTTACACTCGAATGATGTCGATGGTTAAATCCATACATTAATTTTTTGCCACTGGTTCTTTCCACATCAATTACTTCCTGCATCTCATCAGAATTAAAAGCAGGTGGTTTTTCACAAAACACATGCTTGCCAGCTTGGAGACTCTGGACAGTAAGCGGTTTGTTTAAAGAATTTGGCGTACAAATAAATACTGCTTCTACTTTGGGATCATTAATTATATCATCACTTGAAGAATACATTGGAAACTTGTCGAAATGGCCATTTTTTTCGGGTTCATAAACGGCAATAACTTCTCCATTCCCATCAGCTTTTACTGCATCGGCACGAATTTGCCCCATTTTACCGAGACCAATTATACCAACTTTAATCATTTTCTATTTCCTTGATCAATTCTTTAAAATCAGCTGCTGAACCTTCCAGAAAGGCATTGCTGGTACTGGCTATGTGCGGTGACATGAAAAAATAATCCGGATTAAATTCCTTTAATTTTCCATAATAAGGCTCTTCCCAGAAAACATCAAAAGCGGCCTTTATCCGTTTTGCTTTCAGCTCATGATAAAGAGCATCCTCTGATACCAGAGCACCACGAGAAGTATTTACAATAACCGCGCCATCTTTCATCCAGGATAATTTTTCAGCATCGATGAAGTTGATGTTCTTTGAATGCTTGGGTATGTGGATGGTTATACAATCAGCGCGAGCAGTAAAATCCTTTAGTT
>JABMRT010000295.1 GCA_013202295.1 Candidatus Zhuqueibacterota bacterium | reverse complement strand
TCTTGGGACTTTTCCTCTTGAGCGCAGGCCCGGTCGGTTTTCAATATGGCGCAGAAATTACCTATCCGGCGCCGGAAGGCGCGTCTAATGGCCTGCTCATACTCATGGGGCAAATCTCCGGAATCCTCTTCATTTTCGGGATGGACATCTTTAAATCCAAGGAGACAGGTTCGATGACCTCCTCTCTGGTCGTACTCATCGTGCTCATCTTCCTCAGCCTGTTCCTTTGTACGAGGCTCAAAGAATCTGCCCTGATCACGGAAAATAAAAACCATTGAAATACATTTGACGAAAGGTGTTGAAGAATTACGCCAGATCATCCATGGGCAGTAACTCACGGATGAACAAGAAATAATTGTCAGAATAGATCCTTGATAAGAAAGAAGAAACATCCCCTTATGGCTCTAATCTCCTTACAAAATATTAGTATCGCTTTTGGCGGACAGAAAATATTAGAGGATCTCAGTTTTCAGATAGCGAGAAAACAACGTATTTGCCTTTTGGGGAGAAATGGGACCGGCAAATCCACATTAATGAAAATTATTGACAGCAGCATCCCCACGGATACAGGTACAATCTTCAAAGATCAAAAAATTAAAATATCCTATTTTGCTCAAAAAATCTCTCAAAACTTAAGTGGAAGTGTGTTTGAAATCATTGCCAAAGGGCTCGGAATCAGAGGTGAATTACTTGTAAAAATCCATCATGAGGAAAAACGAATTTCAGAACATACGGATAATGATCATAGCACGCTTAATAAATTGCATGAAGAGATGGATCATTTCAATGCTTGGTCCGCTCAAAACCAAATTGATGAAATCATATCCAGAATGGATTTAAACAGTGATTGGGAGTATCAATCGCTCTCCGGTGGACAAAAACGGAGAGTGCTTCTGGCTGCGTCCCTTGTTTCAGAGCCGGATTTGCTTTTGCTGGACGAACCCACAAATCATCTCGATATTCGCACAATCGCCTGGATGGAAGAATTTCTGCTTAATTTAAACGCGACCCTTCTTTTTGTGACACATGATAGAATGCTGCTTAGGAAACTTGCGACACGTATTATAGAACTGGATCGAGGGCAATTGGTTGATTGGGCATGTGATTATGATACATTTCTTGAGCGAAAACAAGCGGTGCTGGATATTCAGGAAAAGGAATGGGAGAAATTCGATAAGAAATTAGCGCAAGAAGAAGTCTGGATTCGAAAAGGCATTAAAGCACGGCGCACCCGAAGTGAGGGCCGTGTGCGAGCGCTGAAGAAAATGCGTGAGGAACGGGCAAAACGACGTACTCGAGAAGGGAGCGTTTCGCTAAACTTAGCAGATGGTCAGCGCTCAGGCAAACTTGTCATTGAAGCGAAAAATGTCTGCTTTGGTTATGATGAGACTCCACTGATCAATGATTTCAACACCCTGATTGCCCGCGGTGATAAAATTGGAATTATCGGTCCGAATGGCTGCGGTAAAACAACGCTGATTAAAATCCTACTCGGTGAACTGGCTCCAAATTCAGGCTCAATCAAACTGGGCACAAATCTTTCCATCGCTTATTTCGACCAGATGAGAGAAACGCTTGATGAGGAAAAAACCATTTGGGAAAACGTACTTCCTCATGGTCAGTTTGTAGAAATTGAGGGTCATAAAAAACATATCATATCCTATTTACAGGATTTTTTATTTACACCTGAACGGGCAAAAACGCCGGTTAAGAGTTTATCCGGAGGAGAGCGCAACCGGCTTTTATTGGCGCGTCTTTTTACTCAACCTTCAAATTTCCTTATTTTAGATGAGCCGACGAACGATCTGGATACTGAAACACTTGAGTTGCTTGAAGAATTATTGGTCAATTTTAAAGGCACTGTGTTACTGATTTGTCACGACAGAGCCTTCCTCAACAATGTGGTGACAAACACGTTTTCATTTTCAGAAGATGGGTTTATTAATGAAACTGTCGGCGGTTATGATGAATGGCTTAAGAAAACGAATGAACAACTTCCTCTTCCAAAGTATGAAGAGAAGGTAGATAAGAAGAAACAGTATAAAGACACTCAAAAAGCAAAACGTACGAAAAAGCTCAGTTTCAAAGAGCAGAAAGAGTTGGAAGCGCTGCCGGCTCAAATTGAATTGTTTGAAAAAGAGCAAAACGCACTTTATGAAAAGATGGCTGATCCGGCATTTTATCAAAACAAAGAAGATGTGGTTGATGCTAAAAAACGGATTGAAGAACTTGGAGCAGAACTCCCTAAAATTTATGAGCGATGGGAATTTCTGGAGTCTTATTAAAAACTAGAGACAGAGATCGTTAGATTGCGTTTTGAAAATAAATACTCGATGCCTACATTTATGTTGTAATTTATTAAAAAAAATCGACGCTCAACAACTTGACAAGAGGAGGGATGAAATGGTAAGAAACTATTTAAAATATTACAGTAGGTTGATGGTGGTGCTCTTTATTGTCGGGCTTATGGTAGGATGTTCCTCGGAGACTGAGCATTCGACTATAATCAAAAAGGTCCTGGACGTTATGAAAGCCGATGCTGCGGGACTTGGCGAGCCCAAAGTGGTTGCCGACTCACTATATTTCGGAACGACCAGGCTGAACGGCAACTATGAGCTTGTGGATTCATTGCGTGCCAAGTATGACTGCACGGCCACGTTCTTTGCAAAAAAGGGTAACGCATTCATCCGTATTAGTACCAATGTGATGCAGGAAGGCCATCGTGCTGTGGGTACTCAACTGGATCCCGATGGCTCAGTGATTATTGCCATACAACAGGGCAAACCGTTCTATGGCACCGTTGATATTCTTGGCAGTCAATATGAAACCGGTTATGAGCCAATTATGAACGCTGATGGCGAAATCATCGGAGTTTATTATGTCGGCTACCAGATAAAACAATAGCAAGATTAATTGATCACTAAGCAAAATGTGCATGGAAACTCTGTTTCCATGCACATTGAGAAATTAAAATCAATGTGCTGACGATAAAAAGTTTGGAGGTTAGTATGTTCCCAAACAGGAATTTGGGAACCATAGAACCTTTAACTATTCATTCGTTTTTGCAACCCAGCCATAGGTTTCATAGGTCCAGCTAAAATCATCACCCTGAACATCCACGACCACAAAACCTTCGGGGAAACCCGCGCGCGGGCCATTCCACCAACTCCCGCAAACTGCACCGCCCGTGATATAATGAACATCATAAAAGATGATTTCTTCCACAATGTGCAGATGCCCCTGCAACACCAATTTCAGATTATATCCATCAAACAAGGCGAGGATTTCATTCGATTTCTCGATCACGAGGTTTTCAGGCAGAGCAGCTGTGCCACCGTAACCCCGCTGATACATGACGGACATCAAGGGGATATGGGTTGAAATGACGATCGGAGTTTCTTTGTCCACCTTTGATAAATCGGATTTAATCCAGGTCAATTGAACGGAATCAATTTCGCCGGTGTAGTGCCGATCCTCAGTAAATCCGATCCCATCGAGCAGAATGAAGTGCCATCCCATATGATCAAATGATCGATAGGTCTGCCCGTTTCCGATCCGGTTCTTAAACATCGTTTTGCCATATTCGGGATGATCCTGAGACACGCCACTATTTTCATAGAGTCCAAAGACCTCATGGTTCCCGATGGTATTGTGCACAGGCATTTCAAATTCTTCGCATGATTCCAGATACAGATCATATAAGTTTGTGGCTTGTTCGTGATTGGCTTCGAGCGCATCCATGATCAGATCGCCGCCTGTGATCACAAAATCCGGGCTGAGTGTATTGACTTTCTGAATCGCGGTTTGAAATCCTACATCCCCGTTGAGTTCGGTTTGTAAATGAATGTCTGTCATGAAGACAAATCGGAATCCATTGTCCTTGGTTTGAGCGGTGACAGTGAGGAATGAGGCGACATAGATTCCACAAAAGAGAATCCACAGTTGAAAATGATTTAATCGGATTTTCATTTCATCCTCCGTTATCAAGTACCTTGAGGGTTACTATTTACCATTTATATTTGTGAATATACAGTTGGCACCAGAAAGAAGTTTGTAATATTTGAAACCGTATCCTTATATTTTGGCATTTCTCTCATACGCTTCCATTCAGGATGTCCTCCAAATTTTGCCCAATGCGCCTTGTGTAATTCTCGATCAGAAGCGGAGAGCATATAAGCAAGGTTAGGCACGTCATCGCCGATAAGTGCTTCCCCATAAAACACAGGGGCCAACTCTGTTTCTTGCATAACCTGCATCTCACCGTTATTGAACATATCGACCTTCAATGCGGCTTTTTCTTCTGTATGGCTCTCGTATATTCTTAACTCAAAAACGCGTGGTTTATTGTCTGCCGTTTGTTCAGGTATCTCCATGACGGGCATTCTCTCAAACGCCTTGTAGAATTTACTCTGGATTCTAGTGAATACTGGATCGTCCTTAGGTGCGGCGAAATATATTTTGGCCGCGTTCTGATACTCCATGTCCTCTAAAAGCTTTGGATTTACCGAGGCAAATAACTCCAGAGTCGAATACGGAATCAAAATGTAAATGGAATAATCATCAGGCTTGTCCATGTTTGTAAACACTCCGATGCGATCAATACCCATTCGGTCGAGAGCGGGAAGAAGTGCTTTCTCAAGATAAACATCCAACATCTTCTTCTTGTTTATATCGTCTGTCTTGTAAACGCGAAACTCATAGTATTCTTGTTTGTTTCCGGAGTTGTCACTCTCAGCTCCACCAATACTATTTACTCCTGCAACAGCTGTCAATGCAGCCGAAGCTTTTAGGAAATCCCGGCGCTTTATTGATTTCGACATAATGTTCTTTCCTTTCATTCGTACGCACGCTATTTTTATTGAGTTATATAGCCCAAGTTTATCGACTATTGAGCATTGTTTGTGTTTTCCAAACATAAGGAAAACTTTGGATACTTGTAGGGATTTTCTATTGATAGCCAGTCAGGATTATTTATGCCAAAGTGAATCTTGAGCGCTTAGAATATCAGATATTTCTCATCTTTCATGATCTGGATGGATGGTTTGTCCGCACATTTAATTTCAACTTCTTTTACTTGAATTCTATTCATGGTTTCAGGGATGTAGATCCGGTCAAGGTGAATGACTTTGTCCGGTGCCGAGAAATCTTTCGGACCGACTGAGCCGCCGAAATGGTCGCTTCGTCCGAAGGCGATGTGCAATCCCAGTTTTTCATCCAATAAAATTTCGCCACTGGGCTTGACGCCGAAATCCCCAAGAATGCCGAATCCGATTTCAGCAATATTGGCATAAGCGGGTTCGATCCATATGGCTTTACGTTCCCGGTCCGACTCCTGTCCCTGGCTTAATATATCCACTGCCTTGTTGGCTTTGATTCGATATAAGACGACTTCAGATCCAAATTGAACCGGCAGGGTGCCATCCGATAAACTGGGCTCACCCTTTTCTCCTTCATACGGTACGATATAGGATTCACCGCTTGGCAGATTTCCTGCAGTGCCGGGATTGGGAAACCGTCCGCCCGAAGCGTGCGCTTCCCTGAATCGCAGATCAAAATGGATGGTATAGACCTGACTACCCACAGCAAATGAGATGTCCAATCCTTCAGCCGGATCGAGTAATTCTTTGATCCGGGAGACGCGCTGATTGATGATATCGTAATCCAGCTTTAATGCGGGAATCATGGATTCTGAAAATCCGGGCATGGTAGCTGCTCTGAATCCAAATTCTTTTGCTAGCACTTTGAGCGGAGCCGTGGCTGAGAACTGTGTAGGGGCCATGATCATCTGATGGTCAAAAAGGATTTCATTCATTTCATATCTGACACCCTGATGCGGGAGCATGTCACTGGTCAATGTATCCGGATTGCCTTCGCCGGTATAGACCTCTGCGGGCAGATCGGCATTGTTGTTGGGCACACTGGCATAGACAAAAAGGCTGATCTCTTCCAGATTTAGATCCGGTTTCAGATGGTTGATCTGCTTGGCCCACTGAAAAGCGAGCGCTCTGCGGCTTTTCCACGCGACAGTATCCTGATCGGCGATGGAGGGCACATCTACAAAAATCGCGAGCCTGTGATCTGAGGCTCGAGGTGAAAAAACACCCCGAATTAATTGGATCCATTCTTTGTCGGTGAGTGTATTCATGAAATGTCCACATTCTTAAGCGGAGGCAGATCTTCTCTCAACAGAACCAGGATCGCGGCCTGGGGAAGCACGAGATAGATCTTTCCGTCATAGTTGATTTCCACAGCGGCCTTTTTCAGAAAAATGGCAATATCACCTGCTTTTGCCTGCATGGGCATGTGGCGGCTTGAGGCATTCTGAAACCCTTTCCAGGGTTCATCTTCAATATCCTGCGGATCGGGCAGGGGAATGCCCGGCCCAATTGAGATAATGCGTCCGGTTTGCACAGGTTCTTTCTCTG
This sequence comes from Candidatus Zhuqueibacterota bacterium, assembly GCA_013202295.1. Lineage (GTDB taxonomy): Bacteria > Zhuqueibacterota > QNDG01 > QNDG01 > JABMRT01 > JABMRT01. The sequence goes on along the minus strand of JABMRT010000295.1, from coordinate 12,972 downwards.
CCACACTTTTGGGCAGATATAGCCCCACATCGGTACGGATCTTGTCTTCTTCGGGCGAGATCAGGACACGATCGCCCATTACAATCAAACGTTTTTTCGGGTCGGTCATTTGAGTTTCCTATTCTAATCAGTAATTCAATATAATATTCCAGGCAATGGATGTCAAGCGTTTGAGAATCTAATCACGATAAAGCACTTGCATCTACGGCGCAATCCCTGTAAATTTCAGCCGATTCGAATCTTTATAAATGGATAATCGATGCGACGATTGACAGGATATTTGGTCCTTTTTCTCACTTTTCTGGTGATATTCACGCTGAGCCCGCTGGTGTTCTCCGTCGAACATTTTCGTGAATTCCTCCAAATTGAAATGGTCAAGCGGATACAGGATCTGTTTGTATTCAAGTCCTATGATGTGTTCGGCAATGTGCTTCTTTTTATCCCCTTCGGACTTTGGTTACGGTCTGTATTTACTCAAAAGAATCCGAATCGCTCAGTCTCATTTTGGCTTCCAGTGATTATCGGATTGTCGCTGTCCCTGATGGTTGAATTGGCCCAACTCTTCTTGATCCGCTCCACTTCGGTGGTTGACTTGATTTCTAATACAAGCGGCACCGTTCTGGGCTTTCACTTCTCCAATCAAATTTTCCGGCTCATCCATTGGATACGCAGCTGTATGCCCCGGTTCCTCCGAATTATTGTTACCCTAACTATGGCACTTGTGATCATCCTGATTTTCCTTCTTCCTGTCCACTACAGCAATTTCTCGAAATGGAATCCGGATTATCCCCTCGTATTTTACAATGAAGCATCCGGAGATCGTCCCTGGGATGGGGAAATTAATGACTGCATATTCCTGAATCATGCACTGGATGTGGTACAAATTCAGAGGATCTATAATTCCGATTCGTGGGAGTTAGAGGATTCCTTACCCGCGACGTTTGGTATTGCACTCACAGTACCGCCCAACACCGGAGAGCGTCCTCCACACACAGGATCACTTGGGCAAATTATCGCGCCTCCAATGATGGAAACCTCGCAAATGACCCTGCTTCTGAGTCTTCGGACCGAGCGGCTGGATCAATCCGGACCAGCGCGCATTGTGACGCAATCTATGGATCCTACCCGGCGAAATTGGACCTTGGGGCAGATGGGAACCAGCCTGGTTTTCCGAGTTCGCACACCCATCTCCGGTCGAAACGGATCGAAGTTTCAACTCATCGCATTCAATTGCTTGCCAGATACAGAATGGCATCATGTAGTCGCTACATACAATCGTGGAGTGTCCAAAATTTATATTGATGGAGCAATTGTTCCATCCAATATGAACTTGAGCAGGGATTATCTGCCTGTGATGTTCGGTATGGGCCGCCACGCCTTCGCATGGCTGGCATTCTGTTTTGTTTTATTCATCCCATTTTTCTTCCTGTTGTATGTTCAGATCAGACGGATTCGAACCCCAATTGCAATGGGCGGTCTCATCCTGGTTGCTTTCGGGATTGAGCTGGTCATATTTTTCCTGACTAGTCAGCCGGTCAGCGGTGTTGTTCCTCTCTCCGCATTCATTATCGGTTTGATTGGCGTCGGATTTATCGGATTGTTGAGAAATCCAAAATGAGTATTTTGGTTTTAATCTTCCAATTTGCCTTTGTTTTTTTAATCCCTATATGTTATATTTAAACTTAAATTTAGCGGCAAAGCTTGCCTGATACACAGATCCGAATCATTATGAGTTAAACCAGGAAAACCTATGGCTGATTTAAATTTTAAATCCATCGAAAAAAAGTGGCAGAAGATTTGGGATGAACAAGGTCTTTACAAAACAAATCTGACCAATGCAGAGAAGAAACTGTATTGTCTTGTGATGTTTCTTTATCCCTCTGGTGACAGGCTTCATATCGGTCATTGGTGGAACTATGGGCCGACCGATACATGGGCCCGTTTCAAACGTATGCAGGGATTCAATGTATTCGAACCGATGGGTTATGATGCGTTCGGGCTTCCGGCTGAGAATTACGCCATCAAGGTGGGTGTGCATCCTGCGATATCCACCGCTCAAAATATAAGCAATATTCGTGAACAGCTTAAAGCACTTGGCGCGATGTATGACTGGGACAATGAAATCAACACTAGCTCGCCTGAGTATTATAAATGGACACAATGGTTTTTCCTGCTCCTTTATAAAAACAAGCTGGCCTATCGAAAGAAAGCGCCCGTGAACTGGTGTCCCTCCTGCGCAACGGTTCTGGCCAACGAACAGGTCGTGGATGGAAGCTGCGAGCGGTGTGACTCCGAAGTATCCCAAAAGGATCTGGAGCAGTGGTTCTTTAAAATCACGGATTACGCGGACAAACTGCTCGAAGGATTGGACCGGATTGACTGGCCAGAGAAGACCAAGAGCATGCAGCGCAACTGGATAGGGCGCAGTGAAGGCGCGCTGGTTAAATTCCAGATTGACGGCGGGGATGATGTCATTGAAGTGTTTACGACGCGGCCGGATACGCTTTGGGGCGTGACTTACATGGTGCTGGCACCGGAGCATCCACTCGTCTCTGAATTGACTCAGCCCGAACATAAAGTGGCGGTTGAAACCTACATCAAACAAACCCGAAAGTTGACTGAAATTGACCGCACATCCACCGAGAAAGAAAAGACCGGTGTGTTTATTGGAAGTTATTGCGTGAATCCAGTCAATGGTGAAAAAGTTCCTGTCTGGATCGCGGATTATGTATTGGGCTCTTATGGCACAGGTGCGGTCATGGCCGTGCCGGGACACGATACACGAGATTTCGCATTTGCCACGCAGTATCAATTGCCCATCCGTGAAGTCATCAGCCTGGACGGGCAATCCCGAATTCCATTGAAAGAGGCTTACACGGAACCGGGTACGATGATCAACTCCGGGCCGTTTACCGGAGAGCCCTCCAAACCTGGGATTTCGAAAGTAATAGCCTTCCTTGAAGAAAAAGGGTGGGGTGGTAGCAAAGTCACCTATAAATTGCGGGACTGGTTGATTTCCCGTCAACGGTATTGGGGCGCGCCGATTCCTATGATTTACTGTGATAAATGCGGCGCTGTGCCAGTGCCTGAAGATCAACTCCCTGTGAAACTCCCGGAAGAAGTGGAGTTTTCAGGAAGCGGCGAATCACCCCTAAAAACCAATTCGGATTGGGTTAACACACCCTGTCCCGAATGTGGGGGGGCGGGCAGACGCGAAGTCGACACCATGGATACGTTTGTGTGCTCCTCGTGGTATTATCTGCGATTCCCCAATCCCAATTTGGATGACGCTCCTTTTAACAAAGATTTAATTGATCAATGGCTGCCGGTTGATCAGTATGTGGGGGGTGCAGAGCATGCAGTCATGCATTTGCTCTACGCGCGGTTTTTTACCAAAGTCCTCAATGATCTTGGCTATATAAAATTCGACGAGCCGTTCTCTCGTCTCATGCATCAGGGCGTGATCACAAATTCGGGCGTGAAAATGTCCAAATCCAAGGGCAATGTGATTAATCCTGATACGTACATTCGTGATTACGGATCTGATATCTTCCGAATGTACCTGATGTTCATGGGCGCATATACCGAGGGCGGTGACTGGTCCGATGATGGCATTCACGGGATGAACCGGTTTGTGAACCGGTTCTGGCGGTTATTCGAGATGATGGAGGAGAATCAACCTATAGGCAATGAGACGAAAGCAATTCAGGACGTAGAGCGCGTTCGGCATAATTCCGTAAAAATGTTGACCCATGATTTGGACCGTTTCCAGTTCAATACATCCATCAGCCGGATTATGGAGTTGGTCAATGCGATGTATTTATATATTCAGAATGTCCCTGCGGATCAGCAAAATCGCGAGATCCTAAATGAAATCCGGGATACACTCATTCAGCTCATCTCGCCATTCACACCGCATCTGGGTGAGGAATTGTGGGAACGCACCGGTCATTCAGGCAGTGTGTTTAATGCATCCTGGCCCGAATGGGATGAGGATAAACTTAAAACCGATACTATTACTCTGGCCGTGCAAGTCAATGGCAAGCTGCGATCCAACATTGAAGTAGATCTGGATTCGGAGCAATCCATTGTGGAAGCAGCTGCACTGGCTGACCATAAAATCAAGAAGTATGTGGAAGGCAAACAAATTCTTCGCGTGATTGTGGTGAAGAACAAATTGGTGAATCTGGTCGTACAATAATAAATTTCCAAATGGTTGTTAAATCATTTCTCAGAAAACAAGGAGGTTCGTCATGAAAACGAAGCGGTTTCTATTCGGCCTATTTGTACTCCTTATCGCAGGAAATGTGTTTGCGCAGGATGCTCGAGTTTTGGAACTTTACGGCGGTATGCTGAATCCGAAGGATGCGCCAAACAGTGCTCTTTTTGGCTTCTCATATGGCATTTCAGTAGATGAACGTGTTGATTTAAATGTGGGCGCAGGTCTCTATCGGAAGAAGTATGAAGAAATAACCTATCATGATCCAGCATATTATGAGCAGATCAGTGATATTGAAGCGACAAAAGATCTGGAATACGTTACAACCCTGCTTCCGATCAGTATTGGGACCAAGGTTCGATTCCCGTTGCAACGTGGATTGAACTGGGCCATGGGAGGCGGGCTTTCATACCAGTTTCTGTGGAACAAAGAAACAGATTACAATTTTGAGGAACCGAAAGAGGAAAAACGAAATTATAAAGGGATGGGTTGGCAAATGACTGCAGGGATTGAGTATCTGGTCGGCAGCCGTTCATCCATTCTGTTAGAAGCTTTTTACAATAACAGCAAAGTGACAAAGGATATCAATGAATCCGGATCGATCTGGCGCGAAGTGAATCTCACCGGGCTGGGTTTCAGAGCGGGTTTACGACTGGAGTTCTATTAATCAATGGATAATTACAGACGCATACAATGGGGCATGGGGGGTGGTGGAATCCCCGATATGGTGAAGTATCTGCTGATTGCCAATGGAGCAATGTATTTTCTTCAGATGTTTACCGGCCCTTCACTTATTTATATACTGGGACTTGTACCCAAGCTTGCCTGGTCAAGGTTCCATATCTGGCAGCTTGCGACTTATATGTTCCTGCATGGTGGAATTCTCCACATCGCCCTAAATATGTATGCCTTGTATATATTTGGTAGCGAAGTTGAGAGGATGTGGGGTCCGAAAGCATTTTTACGATATTACTTTATTACAGGCATCGGTGCCGGATTAATACACACATTGCTTATGCCCATGTCCACCGTTCCTACGATTGGCGCGTCAGGCGCAGTTTTGGGTGTATTAACTGCATTTGCGATTATGTTTCCCGACCGTGAAATTACATTGCTTTTGTTTTTTATCCTTCCAGTCACATTGAAGGCGAGGACGCTGGCCATTGGCTATGCGGTTATATCGTTGTTCAGCGGTGCGTCGGGCAGTCCGGACGGGATTGCCCATTTTGCCCATCTTGGCGGAATGCTGGTGGGGTATTTATACCTTAAACGCGGCAGCAGTCTCAGCGGTTTAAAGACACAGTATACCCAATGGAGACGCCGGCGCAACATGCGTGTGCATCGGGAACACGAAGAAGAACTTGAGAAGTTACGACGGCTTGCCGACGCGGTGCTTGATAAAGCGAATGCTGTGGGTATGAAGAATTTGACCAAAGATGAAAAACTCATCCTGAAAAGAGCGAGTCAGGTGCTTAAAAACAATGAGAAGTATAACTCAGATCTGTAAATGAAACGATTGAATCTTCGATCCGTTATTTTAATTGTCTTTTTGATCAATACACTCCTAATTGGATTTCTAACCGTTCAGGGAGCGGATCAACGTGTCCGTATTACACTTGATGGCTTTCCATCCTCAGCACCTCGGACAATCCAGGCGTTGAGTAAGGATGGCATTCTCTATATCTCTGCTGAAGAGTTTGCCGGATTGTTCTCCTATACGACTTTCTCTAATGACAAGAACAAGAAGATGATTGTGCGGGCGGGTATAAGGAATATCAAGCTGTCCCCCCTAAATCCATTCGTTATGGTTGACGATAGAACCTATCAAATGGCGCTCGAAACCCGTTTGGATGGGGATATGATTTCTATCCCGCTGGCTGTGTTTCTTGATGCGGTGGGTGATCAGCTGCCCGATCAATTGGTGTTCGACCAAAAGCGGCGATCCCTGTCAAAGAGACATAATCCAAATAACATATCAGCCATTGCGATAGAAGAAAAGGCAAATGGAACGCTCATCCGGCTTTCGACCACGAAGGATTTTACCGAAGGGGACGTGGCTCATTTTATTCGACGCGAGTATCTGTATGTCACGCTTCTGAACGGCAAGCTGGATTCAACACAGCTTGCTTCCGAATTTCAAACCGGATTAATCAGAAAGATTGTGCCGTTTCAGTTAGAGAATGCCGCCCAAATATCCTTCATGCTCGACCGTAAGGTACACGATGAGAAAGTGTTTGTCCAGCCTGGTGAGGTACTCATTTCTCTGCGTACAGAGAATGAATTCGACGCGGATGCAATCCAGGCGCGGCTTGATGTGAATAAGAAACGTTGGCTGATCGACAGAATTATCATTGATCCAGGGCATGGAGGCAGAGATCCCGGGGCACCAAGTCCTTATAGTAAGCTTGTTGAAAAAGAAGTCAATCTTGATATTGCACAACGATTGAAGAAATTAATCAAGGCAAATCTGAAAGATGTTGAAGTTCTGATGACGCGGGAAACGGATAAATTTGTGCCCGTGAAAGATCGAACTAAGTTTGCAAATGCCCATGATGGGAAATTGTTTATTAGTATTCATTGCAATGCAAATCCTTCGAAATCACTCAGAGGCGTTTCCACCTATATTCTTGGAACAAGACGGACTGAGGAGGCATTGGCCGTGGCCGAGGCGGAGAACTCTGTGATTGAACTTGAAGAATCCTCTGAAGCTTATAAAGAAATGGAAGATGCTGCACATATATTAAATGCAATCGCGCAGAGTTCCTATTTAAAAGAGAGTGAGGCGCTTGCTCAAATTGTGAATGATTCTATCAGTAAGAAGGCCAATGTCCCCAATAAAGGTGTTTTTCAGGCGGGATTGTACGTGTTAATGGGTGCGGCCATGCCGCGAATTCTTGTGGAAACGGCGTTTATTTCAAACAAATATGAAGAGACGTTACTTCGTCGGCGTGATTTCAGACAAAAAGTGGCTGAAGCGGTTTTTGAAAGTGTAAAGGCGTTTAAGGAAAAATCGGAAAAGGGGATATGATAATCCAAAAAATAATTGTGAATAATCAGCCCTTCTTTCCAAAACAAATAAAAGAATGATTATTTAAAAATGAGTAATGCAAAACCTGTTGGCGTGTTTGACTCCGGTGTGGGTGGGCTTACCGTCGTGAAAGAGATGTTGGCTGCGGTTCCTAATGAGCATATTGTCTATTTCGGAGACACAGCACGCGTTCCGTACGGTACAAAATCCGCGCGGGTCGTGCGTGAATTTGCTTTACAGGATGCTCAGATCCTTCTGAAACATGATGTCAAGATGATCGTGGTGGCGTGTCATACGGCAACTTCCATGGCCATGGATGTCCTAACCGAGCGTTTTGATCTTCCAATCATTGGTGTTGTAGAGCCGGGCATTAAAGCAGCGCTTGAAGCCACGAAAAACGGGAAGGTCGGTGTCATAGGTACGCGCAGTACCATTTCAAGCGGTACTTATCCGAAATTACTTGCGGAGGCCAACTCTGAGATCGAAGTGTTTCCCCAAGCCTGCCCGCTATTCGTTCCTCTGGCAGAGGAGGGGTGGCTTGATCATGACATTACAAAACAAGTGGCGCATATCTATCTGGGTTCATTTCAGGAATATCAGGTAGATACCATTATTCTCGGTTGTACGCATTATCCGTTACTTAAACCTTTGCTGAATCAGGTGCTTGGCCCATCAATCACGTTAATTGATTCTGCCGAAGAAACAGCTAAAGCTGTTCAATTAATGTTGAGTAAACATGCATTACTCGCTGACAGCAGTCAAAGGGCCAGGCATCGTTACCTGGTCAGTGATATACCCCATCAATTCCGACAAATTGGTGAGCAGTTTCTCGGTCAACAGCTTGAATCATTATCTCAGGTTGATATTGATTCACTCATCCAAACGGTATAGGCTGGCTTTAATCCAATATCGCTCCAAAAAAGACTTGCAAAAAGAAGCTTAAAAAGGTATATTTAACTCTCAAATATCGCCTATTGTAAGGTTCCTAAAATAGGAACCTTTTTTTCGGTTTGGATCAGTTGAAAGGAACCATTAAACTCTGTTTCTTTGCGGTTTTCGGTGAACTGAGGAGAATTATATGCAAGGCAAGTTACTCACAAAAACCATTCTAATTGTTGCCCTGATCGCTTGGGCGGTTTATGCACTTTTCCCCACTTATCAGTTGTGGACGATGGATCCGGAAGTTCGGCAGGAGCGTGAAGTCGAGGGCTCACTTGAAAATCTTCAGGGTCAGGCAATCAATCTCGGTCTTGATTTAAAAGGCGGGATGTATCTGACACTTGAAGTGGATTTACCCGATCTGATTCAGCGGCTGGCTGATAATAAGGATGCACAATTCGACGAATTGATGCAAAAGACCCAGGAAGATCTGAACGTCAGTACGGAAGATTATTTAGTACTTCTGAGAACAAATTTTGAAGCTGCCACAGTGCCGCTGCATCGATATTGGGGTGAGCGGGATGACAGTGATAATAAGATTCTGGATTATTTGCAGGATCAAGGCAAAGATGCCATGGACATTTCGCTTCAAAAACTTCGCAATCGTATCGATCAATTTGGTGTTTCCGAGCCTTCGATCCAAAAGGTTGGCGGTAATCGGGTTCTAATCCAGCTTCCCGGTGTTTCCAATCCGGATCAGGCAAAGCGGCTGATTGGCAAAACGGCATTGCTTGAATTTAGCATGTTGAAGGATCCGATCGTTTTTAGACAAACGATTGATAAAATCGACAAGGCGCTAGCAAAGGAACGGGGTGTAGCTGTTGTTGATGAAGACATTGCTCTAGAATCCGAAGAAGATTCAACAGAAGTAACCAAAGAGCCAAAACAGAGTGATGATACCGCATTAAGCGTAAATGAACTTTTCGGACAGGATCCTGCATTTGTGGCTGACGATACTGCCACTGCAGATACAACTATTCTTGTGGATGAGGAACTCTTTCAGGAAAATCCATTCATTGCTCTTTTACGGAGCACAAGCGGCGGCAAGCATGAAGTCAGCGCTCCTTTGGATAACAAAGGTTCGATAGATCGTATTCTCGCTCGAGAAGATGTCCAACGATTGATTCCCTCAGATGCAGTATTTCTCTGGTCATCAGAAACCTTCAAGCTGGGAGATAAAGACTATCAGGGACTCTATCTTGTGAAAAAAGAATCTGAGATCACGGGTCAGCATCTTACCGATGCCCGCGTGGAGATTGGCCGGGATGTTCAGAGTGCCGGAATGCCGGAAGTCAATTTCACTCTGGATCGCTCCGGAGCGAGAATCTTTTCACGGGTCACGGGCGCGAATATTGATAAACGCATGGCGATTGTTCTGGATAACAAAGTCGTATCGGCCCCGCGCATTCAAAATAAAATTCCCCATGGCCGTTCCCGGATCACCGGCATTGAATCCATGGATGAAGCCAAGATGATCTCCATTGTGTTGCGTGTGGGTGCTTTGCCAGCGCAGGTAAGGATTATCGAAGAAAGAACCGTGGGTGCCTCACTCGGTCAGGATTCCGTGAACGCGGGAAGGAATTCCGCTCTCGTTGGGTTGGGACTGGTTATCGTGTTCATGATTGTTTACTATGGCCTGTCCGGTTTTGTAGCGAATATCGCGCTTCTTTTAAACTTGGTATTACTGATGGCTGTGCTTGCTCAGTTCCGCTTCACTTTGACACTGCCGGGTGTTGCAGGTATCGTGCTCACAATCGGTATGGCCGTGTATGCGAATGTGCTTGTATTTGAACGTATCCGTGAAGAACTCAGAACGGGAAAGACAGTTCGGGCTTCTATTGATGCGGGTTATGGGCGGGCGTTCCGCACCATTCTGGATGCCAATATTACTACACTTCTAACTGCATTGGTTCTTTATCAATTTGGAAGCGGTCCGGTTCGAGGATTTGCTGTGACGCTGTCCATTGGTATTGTTGTCAGTATGTTTACTGCACTTGTGGTAACACGGACAATTTTTGATCACATCACATCGCGGCGAACACTTAAGAAATTAAGTATTTAAACTGATGGAGAATAAATCCATCCTTATCATGAGGATTGCATGATAGACGAAAGGAAAATGTATGCAATTTTTCCAAACACCCAATATTGATTTTGTCTCTAAACGACGAACTGCCTATTATATTTCACTGACCTTATTGGTCGTTGGACTGATTTCACTTGTTTTTAAGGGAGGTCCTGATTACGGGATCGATTTTAAAGGTGGAACATCCGTTGTATTGCGGTTTGAGAGCGCGGTTACACCGAGTGATTTAAGAGAGGCGTTGTCATCCATAGGTTTAGGGAACAGCGAAATATCGAAGTTTGGCGCAAAGAATGAGTATATAATCTATATCGAGCAGCAGAAAGAAATCAGCGCCTCTGAGATGGTTGATAATGTCGAGGCTGCAATCACAGATGGATTAAAAATCCCCTATGAAGTGCTTCAGGAAGAAACTGTGGGCCCGAAGATCGGAGGGGAATTACGCGCAGCCATGCTTATGGCCTGCCTGATCGCTCTCGGGCTAATTTTGGTTTATATCAGCATTCGTTTTGAGTTGGTATTTGCGGTGGGCGCGATTGTGGCGCTATTTCACGATGTGTTGATTCTCCTCGGTATTTTTAGCCTGCTTGATTTTGAAATATCGTTGAAAGAAATCGCCGCATTCCTCACGATTATCGGTTATTCTCTAAACGATACAATTGTGGTTTACGACCGTATCCGTGAGAATCTCAAAGTAATGCGCAGTGAGGAACTTCCGGCACTTGTAAACAAGAGTATTAATCAAGTTCTCAGCCGAACAGTAATTACCTCGGCCACGACCTTTTTAGTCGTCTTGATTCTTTTTATCGCTGGCGGTGAAGTGATCAAAGGATTTGCATTTGCCATGATGATTGGTGTTCTTGTTGGAACGTATTCGTCCATCTTTGTCGCCAGTCCGGTTGTAATTGAGTGGCAGAGTCGTCATGGTGGCAAACGACAGCTGCGGATGGTGAAAAAGAAAAAGTAAACCGACCAAGAATCAATAAGGAACGCCTATGAAACTGAGTCAAAAGGAAAAAGAGGGTGTCGTCATTCTCACGCTTGAAGGGCAGATGGTTGGCGGTCCGGATGCAACCCAGTTGACAGAGACGTTGCACGATTTGATTGAGCATGATAAAAAACAAATTCTTGTCGATCTAAAACAAATCGATTGGATGAATAGTTCTGGTCTCGGTATTTTAATTGGTGCGATTACGACTGTGCGTAATTATGGCGGTGAATTAAAGTTGATGAATTTAAGTCAGAAACCGATGCAGCTTTTAAAAGTCACGCACCTCGATCGTGTTTTTGATATATTTGACAGTGAGGAGCTCGCTCTTGCCAGTTTCTAGTATGAAATCTAAAATTCTATTAATCCTGGGAGCTCAATGGGGAGATGAAGGGAAGGGGAAAGTCGTAGACTTGCTTGGGGAATCATATCAGGTTGTGGCACGTTTTCAAGGGGGACCCAATGCAGGGCATACAGTCAATATAAGTGGCAAACAGTTTATTTTACATCATATTCCTTCTGGAATTTTACATGGTCATACAACATGCGTCATTGGCAACGGTGTGGTGATCGATCCTGAAACTATCCTGGTTGAGATTGATGAACTTGAAGAAAAGGGATTTGATGTTTGCGGACGGTTGCTCATCAGCGAAAATGCCCACTTCATCCTGCCTTATCACAAGGTAATGGATCGGGTTTCAGAAGCCATTAAAGAGAATAGTGCAATCGGTACTACAGGACGCGGAATCGGTCCTGCATACGCAGACAAGATCAATCGCGAGGGAATTCGGGTAGGTGATCTGGTTCATTTAGATAACTGGCAGGATCTCGTTCGTGAAAACGTACGGATAAAAAATATATACTTTAAAAAGGTCTACGATGAACCCCCGGTTGACGCTGATTTAGTGATCCATTTGCTTCAGATATTCAAAGACCGTCTTGGAAGTTGCATCACCGATACGGTGCACTTTCTTCATCAGGCCATTGAAAATGATCAGGGGATTCTACTGGAGGGCGCTCAGGGAACGCTCCTGGATATTGATTTCGGAACTTATCCCTATGTGACATCCTCCAACACGATGATTGGTGGTGTACTCACAGGATTGGGTGTCGAGCCGCGTGGCATTGATCAGGTTTTAGGCATTCTGAAAGCGTATACGACGCGGGTTGGAAATGGTCCTTTTCCCACAGAGCTGGAAGGCGAGTTCGAAGAAAAACTTCGCCAATTAGGCGGAGAATATGGCGCGACGACCGGTCGTCCCCGTCGTTGTGGATGGCTTGATTGTGTGGCCGCAAAATACGCGATTCAGATTAACGGAATCGATTCGCTTTGCATCACTAAAATGGATGTACTGGATACGCTTGATGAAATTAAAATTTGTACAGGATACAAGTATAAAGGCGAAATGTTGCCAGGTTATCCCCAGTACTCACATAAGCTTAATGCAGTTGAACTGGTGTATGAAACCTTGCCTGGTTGGTCACAGTCCATTACTGAAGTAAGAACCTATGATGACTTGCCTGAAGCCGCGAAGAAATATCTTGCAAGGATATCGGAAATACTGGATGTGCCAATTTATATCGTCTCTGTTGGTCCAGGAAGAGACCAAACTATAATTTGTTAAAAAATACATTGACTTTCCTTGAAGAAATTACTATTATTTACGACTCAAAATTGAGGGTGTAGCTCAGTTAGGTAGAGCAACGGCCTTTTA
>JABMRT010000294.1 GCA_013202295.1 Candidatus Zhuqueibacterota bacterium | reverse complement strand
ACCGTGAACTCATCGTTCACATTGACCACCACATCCTGATTGTCATGCCACACAATTGCTTCGGGTGCGCTGTTGAAAAGCCTTTCCAAGTAGGTCTTCTGAATATGAAGTTCTTCCTCTGCTTTCTTACGCTGGGTAATATCTCGATAGATCGCATAGTCTCCAATCTGTTTACCGTCATGAACAATCGGAGCACCGAGAATCGAGACATCAATGAGTGTCCCATCTTTGTGTTTGCGTTTTGTATCTAAATCTATTCTATCTCCGCGAATAACCTTTTCAGAAATCAAAGAAGCTTCATCCTTGAATCCCTCTGATGATACCAATTCATTGATGGGTTTGCCTATGGCCTCCTCGCGAGAAAAACCAAACATTTTTGTGAATTCAGAATTGACGTCAATAATGAGGTCATTATTGCCATGCAATACAATGGCTTCGGGGGCGCTGTTGAATAGCCTTTCAAGATAGGTTTTCTGAAGAACGAGTTCTTCCTCTGCGTTCTTTCTCTGGGCTTCCTCCATCTGGTTCTTTGAAGCATCTGCCTGTTTATGATCGTTAATGGGTTTTTCAAATTCTTTATTAATCGGTTTGCTCATTTTAAAACCCAATTATTATCACTTGCTGTCATTCTGGCACCTTAACGTTGGTTCAAGTTGATGGGTAAGCCTGTGTCCACTTCTTTATTCTCCAACACAATCTCGTGATGCTTGATTAAAAGATGCTGTTCACAAGCAAGAAGAGCTAAATCTAATTTATAAAGCCAGTTTGAAAATGCAAGCGCTTTTTTCGTGAAGGGACATCGCCCTTCGAAGAGAAAATTTGAAAACCCGATGGTTGTTCTAAATCATGAATTAACATGGAGGGCAGAACATCAGGGTGGTCAAGGCCAATTGACCCATCGACTGACAGTTTTCAGCCAATTTGTACATTTAACGGAGATTTCAGTGCAAGTCACACTCCCCCCACTCTGTACAGATGCGTCCTCGTACGCAGAATGAATGAATTTCCCTTGATCGCAGGTGATGCTAAAAATCCTGCATCAAGACCATTTGAGGATATTACTCCGTATTCTCTTCCTTCGGGGATAACCGTTGTCACTCCCTTTTTGTTGCAGAAAAAGATCTGACCGTCCGCATAAACAGGAGATGCGCCAAATTCACCCTTCAGGTTTTCCCGCCAGATAAATTGACCCGTCCTGGCATCAATGCAGGATAACTGACCTTTGTCATTGACCATATAAACCAATCCACTTTTAACGATTGGGGAAGATTCAATCGGTACACGTTCTTTAATTTTCCATACGACATGACTCTCGGTCACATCGCCCTTGCCTGTGGGACGTACGGCCCAAAGTTCAGGTGAGGGCTGCTGGTATCCTGTGCTGATAAAAACAAGTCCCCCATACGAAATGGGAGCGGAGATCGTTGAATCTGTTCCGTAATACACCGACCAGATTTCTTCACCGGTCAGTGGATCATAAGCATGGCACATCTGCGCGCCCGTACTGATCAGCTGGTCTTTTCCATCAACCTGAATGATAATGGGTGTGGAATACCCCTTTCGATATAGCGGGATAGCTTTCTCATATTGCTCTTTGGGACGGTCTGTTTTCCAAACAGTTTTTCCGGTCATTTTATCCAGAGCAATGACGAACTGTACGTCATTCCCTTCGAGATGCAGGATCAGTAAATGCTTATAAAGAAACGGGGAACCAGCAGAACCTTGCACATGGTTGCAGTTTAGGTCATCTCGTTTCCAGAGAATTTTACCGGATTTCGTATCCAAACAGGCCGTGCCGTGCGTGCCAAAATGGACATAGACGCGCCCTTTTTCAATGACCGGTGACGGCGTGGCATAACTATTCAAAGGATGTTTTCTCTGTGGGTCTTCAACCTCAAAGACCAATATATCATGGATGATCTTTCCAGATTTAAAATCGACACAAACTGCGTAAAGATTATGACCCTCTTCCGTCGCGGTCGTCACCCAGATTTGATTTTCCCAGATCACCGGCGTAGACCACCCCTGATCATGTATCGCTGTCTTCCATTGGATATTTTGTGATTCACTCCATTCAACCGGAAGGCCCTTGGCATCAGAAATCCCGTCATTTGTCGGACCTCGGAAAGATGGCCAGTTATCACCGGCCAATACAACCTGGTTTATCACCAGTACAATTAAAATACCGCAATAGAATACATACCATTTATGTTTCATTATCATAACATAGCTCCCATAATTTGTTCTCTATTTTGCTTGTTTATCATGCTAAAATTTACGGACTTGCCCCCTTATATGAATATGAACCCGTAAAACCGACATAAATCACAATACCCATTGTCGGATTTCATTGCCTTCAATCCGACCTTCATATTTTTGTGCAATTTTATTTAAAACGTATGCTATATTCCAGGTTGCCAAACATATGTGCCGACAGCTCCCGCAGATAAACTTGAATTGATCGCCTTATCATCAATTAAAATATTAAACGATTCTTCAGAATTGCCATTATTCAACACAATTACAACAACACGGTCATCCGGTGTTTTAAAAGCGACATTCGGCAAGTCCTCCGTTGTGGTCGAAGAAATCCTTAGCGATCCCGGCCTGACAAATTTCGATGCATGTGCGATAATGTAATATGCCGGATTACGTGTGATCATATCTCCACTAATGGTAACCGCTCCTAAACATTGAGTGCAGCCACCCGGTGTGTGTGGATCCTGGTTTTCGTTTGCGGCCAGATTCCATTCAATCACGGTTTTACACCAATTTCTTGAAGCGCCAATAATCAACTGCCGAACGTGCCACTTGAGATCGCCCGCAAAGTTTCCCGGCGCACCAATCCATTGTTCCGTAAAATAAAGGTTCTTATCCGGATGTGCATCGTGTACGGAACTCAGATCATTGATATCGCCTCCATACAGATGAAACGCGGAACCGTCCACATAAGGATTTGCCTCGGGATCATCAAGGATTGCAATGGGATAATCCGGGCGGTCGG
The DNA here is from genome assembly GCA_013202295.1 of Candidatus Zhuqueibacterota bacterium. Taxonomy (GTDB): domain Bacteria; phylum Zhuqueibacterota; class QNDG01; order QNDG01; family JABMRT01; genus JABMRT01. Next base: position 18,265 of record JABMRT010000294.1, on the reverse strand, counting down.
CATTATGGTCATAAATAATGATTTTGGTTTGCAATCCTGCATTCTTAAAAGCAGGCCCCAGACTGTTCTTAATAAATGCAGCTTGCTCATCGGCGTGCATTAGTAGGCTGGGATTGTTCCCGGGATGAAGTGGTTCGTTTTGTATGGTGATTGCATCGATTGTGATGCCTTCATTGGCCATCTCCTGAATATATTTGACAAAGTATTTTGCATATGCATCATAATATTCGGGTTTTAGACTGCCACCGACACTGTTTCGATTTGTTTTCATCCAAACTGGCGGAGACCAGGGGGAGGCCATTATTTTAATATCCGGATTGATTTGAAGAATTTCTAATAATACCGGGATGACGTGCTTTCTGTCCTCCTCTAAAGTAAACTGTTCCATATTCACATCCGTTTGACCCGTTGGCAAATCATCATATGAAAACACATACTCATCCAGATCAGATGCGCCAATACTCACTCTTAAATAACTGATGCCAATATTACTTTGTAAACTCACCATCGGCTCAGCATCCATATAATTAAACAGTTCAGAAAGCAGATTATTTCGATTTGCTGCAGACATATTGTGAATATGCAGAGCGCTGCCGCCGGTTAATGCAAATCCGAATCCGTCCATTTTCTGATAAGCCACCCCCGGATCGACCGTGATGCTCTGATAATCATCGACTCGACCTGTTTCAATTCCGGTATATTGTTCGACGAATTTCATATTCAGGGTCGGGTCGCTGAGCCAGAATTCTGCCGATCCAGTATCAACTGGAGCTTCCGGTTGATTGCTGGATTTTTTACATCCCATTCCAAATAAGAAAATCAGAAAAAGTATTCCCGTTAATTGCATAACAAGTATTTTATTTCTTTTAAACGCTAACTCAAACATAATATTCTCCTGAAGTAAAAGAACATAAAATCCTTGCGAAAAAAAGGATCACTGAATATAATTTACGATGGCAAATTGAAAATGCAAGAGAATTTTAAATCCCTATACCATCCCACCCATGCGGGATAAATCACCTGCCACAGGCACTTCCTCCGTTTTACTCCGGTCGCTTTCACAAAGCGGGATCGAGGGAAATTTCAGTGCGCTGCAGCACATATGAGGATCAATAAAAAAGGCGGATATTATGCCCGCCTCTATAACCAAACTCAGATCCGTGATCAATCAGACCGATTAATCATCATCTTCTTCATCATCGTCCTCATCTTCATCCTTAGCGTCACCTTTACAGCCCCCTTCATCCTCATCTTCGACAAGAACATCCTTTATCGTAAGTTCACCCGATTTGGCAGCCAGAACTTCAATCTCGGTATCGTTTTTTTCAAGCAAAATTTCAAAGCCGCTAAAATCCGGATTCTCGAGTTTCTCGGCTTCCTCAATTTCGAATCCATCAAAACGAAGTGACAGGCTCTTGAACACATTTGCGGGTAAATCCCCTTTTTCAATTTCAGTCTCAGTCACGAGCCACTTGCCAGAGTTGTCAAAACAGGCTGACGAAAACCACTAAAATCATTTTTCTCATGACATACTCCTTTTTTATTATATTTGCCTGAAATTTACTTTTATCGCTCCAGAGTTCCGGCATCAGAGAAAAGGGTGCGCACACGCTGTTAAGAAAACTACAGCGTGACCCACTTATTTCCGGTTTTATTGGACTTCACCACGGATTCAATAAAGGTGATTCCTCTGAGCCCGTCGTGAACTGTGGGAAACTCACCAGCATCAATCTTTTTACCCCGAATGGCCTTTGCTGCTCCACGATATAGATTTCCGAACGCTTCGAAAAAAGCCTCCGGGTGACCGGATACGATTCGTGTACTGGCCAAGGAGAATTTCGTGTTGTACGGATTCCCCGGCTTAAGCACCTGCGCGGATTTCCCTTCCTGCAGAAAATAGAGATAGGTTGGATTCTCCTGATCCCATCTGAAACCTCCCTTGGAGCCATAAACCTTAATCTGGATGCTGTTCTCCTCACCCGTCGCAATCTGAGTCGCGGCAAGCACACCTTTAACGCCCTTTCCGAGACGGAGGAGTACTGTGCCATCCACATCAAGTGGATTATCCACATAAAGCGTATTCAGATCAGCAAGCACTGAAGTCACTTCCATTTGGGTGATATATTCCAGAAGGTTAAATGTATGTACTCCGATGTCGCCCATGCAGCAGCTGATTCCCGCGACTTTGGGATCGAGCCGCCAGATCTGTTTCCGTTTCTTCGGATCATGAATGATCGGATTAATCCAACCCTGATAATACTGACCGTGAACCCGCTGGATTTTGCCGATCTTTCCCTGCTCGATCAGCTTGCGCATTTCACGCACCATGGGATAGCCGGTATAATTATGGGTCAAACAGAAAATAACCTTGTGTTTTTTAACCAGGCCCTCCAGCTCAAGTGCCTGTTTTGAATCAGTCGTCATTGGCTTTTCGCAGATCACATGGAATCCGCCCTGGATCAGCTTCTTTGCCATGGTATAATGCAGGAAATTCGGCGTACAAATCGATACGGCCTCGATCCGCTCATTCTCCGGAAGCGCGTTCTCCTTCTTTACAAAATCCTCAACAGTCGCATAAACACGCGATGTGTCAAGCTCAATCTCTTTTGCAAATGCAAGGCCCCGCTTATAATCGACATCCAAAACACCGCCGACAAGCTGATACATATCATCCATGTGCGCCGCGATTCGATGCGCGACCCCTATAAACGCGCCCTTACCGCCGCCGATCATTCCCAGACGAATCTTCTTCATTAAATACTCCTTCGTTTATATGGACTTATTTTCTTACTCTGAACGGAATGTCACTTAACCAAAATCATTTTCCGATTGGGTTGCGATCCATCCGGCAGTTTCACGGAATAATAATAGGTGCCGGCTGCCAGATTATTAAAGGATATTTCCTCACGATACAGAAAATCCACCTCCACATTTATGACTTTGGATAATACCTGTTCCCCTCTTGCATTGTAAATAATCAACTCAGCCTGACCCGTTTGCTGCGAAGCAATCTCAATGATTGTGGTATTATTGAATGGATTCGGATAATTCTGCTTCAGGATGTATGTCTCAACATCTTCCACTATGGTTTTTGTAGAAGCCAACTGAATTTCTACAGTCGCCCAATCAGGAGTGACGAATATATTCTGCTGTGTTTCATACGCATCAAAAGTGACATGGACAACATAATCCCCCAGAAATCCGCGCGTAGTGTATATACCATTCTCATTGGATGACCCAATTTCATCTGTCCACCATTGATCAAATACAAGATCATTGTAAATGTGATAATTGGGTTTGTAAGTCCAGTCAGTTCGGATCATTGAACCATTGGGTTTCCACTGTTCACCTTCCCAGAATCCCCACATCACAATCTTGTCTGTGGCTGGATGACTGAAAACCGCTGTGAAAAAATCACGGGTGTACGCAGCCTGTGATTCGGTATCCAGAATGTCAATATCAAACTCTGTAATTTGGATAGGTAAACCGTGTAAAGCAAACCGGTCGAGAATTTCAAGTACATGCGGGATGCTGGGCACATTCGCATCAAAATGACATTGCATACCGATCCCACCAAGCGGTGCTCCACCTTCGAGAAGGAGACTGATGTAATAATCAAAATCGTCCTGAAAGGATTCGTCGCCCCCGCCCATCAGTATGTTATATTCATTTAAAATCAACCGCGCATCAGGATGAAGATCATGCACCTGATTGTACCAGTCAATGAGAATCTCATCTCCCAGGATATCCATCACATCATGATTGATATGCGGTTCATTGACCACATCCCACTGAATCAACCCTTTTTCCTTACCGATGGGGACGACCCAGTCAAGATGATTTTCAATCGTTGTTTGAAGCCCGATGGGATCATTCTCCAGATCCTGGATCGACTGGGGCATCCAGTCCCATCCCGGCCAGATCAGCACATGCCCTTTTGTGGGGATGTTGTGATCCTGAAGCCAACCGGCAAGATTGGTATAGTTCTGCCGGTTTTGTTCAGAATGATACCACCCCCATCCATCACTGCCCATGTAAAACGGCGTCGTCGCGCAATTGAATAATTTGAGCACTTCACTTTTATAATTCTCTGCGTCATCTGAATTGGACAATGCCAGCTCGCTCATAAACGTGCCAAATCCATACGCATGATTCTGCATCTCGATACGAATCTCCGCCCCCTGAATGGGCTGCCCGTTCATATTCTTGATAATCACTGTGAGATCGCCTTTTCGAACCTGCTCAATGCGAGCGGCTGCTTCTGCACGCCATGCGGCATCGGCTTCCATACCGTCATAATAAATCGGGGTTGTGGGCAGATTTTCCGGATTCACGTCCGGCCCGAGATTCAAAGCAATGATGCCGCCGATTTCCACGGTCTGCGGAATAGAACCCAGGTGGAACGTAGCCTCCATTTCACCTGATGGATAATCCTCTCCGGCAGTGGCGATCACATAGGTTTTGTGCCACTCAGATCGGATGGTGAGCGATTGGCTCCCCAGACCGGTCCAGGGTGATTCGGACCGCTGCACATAGAAAAGGCCCTGGCCTGTGCTATCCTCAGTGGAGGCTTCGAGCGCACGAGTGTAAAATATATAGAAAAGGATATCATCCTCATCAACATCAATCGCATTCACAGGAGTCTCAAGTTGCGGCTCCCAGGGATTCTCGCCCGCAGCCGGAATGGACAATTGCATGGCCTTTCCAAAGGGAACTGTCGAGTCAGCATCCACGGTCTGTTTTGTGGCGCCACTTCCCCCGCCGAATCGATACCCGCTCAACGTGGCAGCATTGTAAAGCAGCTCACCAACGACAGGAAGATTCTCATGCTCATTTTGAAGATAGTCTTCAAAATCGGGATCGATTTGGCCAAACACAGATAGAGCGAGCAGTAACAGCCCGATGAGCATCGAATTTTGAAATGATATCTTCACCCTCGTTGGCTCCTGTCTATTGAATACAGTCTATAACTACTTAATCGGCGAAGTAAAGTAATAGAATTTTCGGTTTCCATCGAAATCAGATCTCGCAACCGCCAGAATGGTAATAATAATAAAACCAAAATACAATACGAAAAATCCCCGGAATGATACATGCACTCCGGGGGCAAAAATGTATGAGATAAGATCATTTAAGGTGCACAGTCCCGGGACGATCAACTTATCGGGGTGGTTTGATCATCAATCCTCATTTTGGAGTAGACTGGATTGCACCGGTTTGTGGGCAGTACAAGGAATTATGATTTCAGAAATATTGGGGTGGAGAGATAGCCGACCATAAGAGGAAAAAGCATCCATGGCTTTATAGCGCTCGCCACAGATCTCCCTCTTTTGATCCCGCATTTTGGATATAAGAAACTCGATTTGAAATTCAGTTAGATTTTAATCCTTCACCCCGCCAGCTTCCCTAACAATTTCCGTACTTCTACTGTATCCTCAATTGTGTACTGCGCTCCGGTCTGTCCGTATCCGACCTTGATCGCATGGCCGGTTTCGGGCAGAGCTTCGAAGGTATCCTCGTCGGTCCAGTCGTCGCCGATAGCGAGGATAAAGTCGGGTTCGGTTTTTTCGATCCAGAGGCTGGCGGCGCGGCCTTTGTTGATGGCGGTGTTTTTAATTTCGAGTACCTTCGAGCCTTCGAGTATGCCGATATTCATGTTGCTGGTGAGATCCATGAGGGCGGCTTTGAGCTCACTCAGACGGATTGTGGCAAAGTCGGGGTCGCAGTTGCGATAATGCCAGGCGAGGGAGTATGATTTTTCTTCGACCAGCGATCCAGGTGTGCGGTGGCAGTAAAATTCGAGTATCGGGCGGATAATCTCTTTCCACTTAAAATCGACCTTCTCGATCAGTCGCCATTTATGCCCGTGTTCGTAGATCCAGATGCCATGGCTGCCTACCAGGTGAATGGGCAGGTCACCCAGCCAGTTCGAGAGCACATCCCGGTCCCGTCCGCTGATGATCACCAGTTCAGTGTTCTTGTTTTCACCCAATGCTTTCAGCAAGTCTTTGAGTTCTTTGTCAGGAGAGGCGAGTTCCGGTTTTTTCTTGAATGAGACCAGCGTGCCGTCGTAATCGAGAAGGAGCAGTCGTTTACGTGCGGCAGCAAACTCAGTAATCAGGTTCACCTGCACTGCGGTAGTCATCTTTTTGATCTTGAGGTCGGTCTGTGCCTGAGATACGGATGCAAGTTTATCCAAAAAATCAGCAGCCCAGTGATCGACATTGTTTTGTTTGATGCGGATTTTGATGAGTTTATTGGCGCGTTTCTGTTCATCAGGGGGGATGTTCAGTGCGTGGTTCAGTGCGTCTGCCATTTCTTCGATGTTGTTGGCATTGACCAGGATGGACTCTCCCATTTCACCCGAGGCGCCAGTGGTTTCACTGATAATGACCACACCAAGGTTATCTTTTCTGACCGCGAGATATTCCTTGACCACCAGGTTCATGCCGTCACGCAGGGGAGTGACCAGCAGAATGTCAGACAATCCATAAAGTGCGGACAACCCCTTGAAAGAAAACGTCCTGAAAAAATAAGTAATGGGTGTCCAGCCGATGGTGCCGTGCTTGCTGTTGATCTGGCTGACCAGTGCATCGAGTTCGGTTTTCAGTACCATATACGATGGGACATCTATCCGTGATGGGGCAACGATCAGAATTAGAGCGGTTTTTTCTTTCCATTCCGGATACAAATCAAGGAACTTATCAAAGGCGTGAAGCCGGTTGGGGATGCCTTTGGTGTAATCGAGGCGGTCTACAGACAGAATGATGCGCAGTTTGCCCAGATTTTTTCGGAATTTGCGGATCTGATGCTTGACCGAATCGAGCTCGAGTGCTTTGCTGTGCTTTTCATAATCGATCCCCATGGGGAACACATCCACATGGACTTTTCGTTTTTCCAGGTTGATGGTGCCCAGGTTAGCGTCAAGCTGTAAGGCGCGTTGGACGCTCGAGAGAAAATGCCGGGCATAGTCATAGGTGTGAAATCCGACGAGATCTGAACCCAACATCCCTTCAAGAATCTGCTCACGCCACGGTAAAAGCCGGAAAATCTCGAAAGATGGAAAGGGAATGTGCAGAAAAAATCCAATTTGTGTATTGGGGAAGGCCTCACGGATCATTTGGGGTAAAAGCAGCAGGTGATAATCATGCACCCAGATGCGGTCATTCGGCTTGATGATGCGTTTGAGTTTTTTGAAGAACTTCTGATTAACATCCTTGTATCCGTGCCAGTATTCCTGGTGGTACTCGGTATACATAGGAAAATAATGAAACAACGGCCACAGGGTCTTGTTGCTGAACGCATTGTAATAGCAATCCACCTCATCGTGTGTGAGGAAAACGGGCGCACATTTGTATTTTGAAGTAAGTTCGGTTTCGATCTGTTTCTGTGTTTTTCGGTCCAGTTGTTCTGATTCAATCCCGCACCAGCCCAACCAGATACTGTCACTGGCCTGATGCACACTGCGAAGCCCTGTAGCCAGTCCGCCGATGCTCGATTTGATGGAAAACTCCTTGCCGTGCAACTTGATTTGAACAGGAAGCCGATTCGATACAATGATGGTACGTCTCATGATAAATCCTGACTTGGACATGTCGGCCTATCCGTATTGACATGCTTATATTTGTGCGGTTTAATTCAATTTGAGGATAATGCCCGAGAGAGTCAAGGAGTATTCGGTTCAACGCATCAGTGATAAATCGTTATCCCAATTCTATCCGGTCACTCTGATTGCCGTGCAGGAGGCCGACCATAAGAGTCAAATACTCTCTCAAATGCCGGGTGATAAGAAAGTTCTCGAGCACAAACCGGTGGGCATTTTTGCCCATTTCGGCCATGATATCGCGGTTGAAATAGAGATACCGGATTCTCATTGCTGCGCCTTCCGGTGTATCGACCAAAAATCCGTTGTGATGATTGTGCACCTGCAAGCGGATACCGCCCACGTTGCCACCAATCACCGGTTTGCCTTTCCACATCGCTTCGGTTACGGTAAGACCAAATCCTTCTTTGATCGATTTTTGCAGAACGATATCCGAAGCGCGCTGCAGTGCATTGATGGTTCTGTGGGCGTCCGATGGCAGGAGCAGCACATGGATGCTTTTATCGTCTCCTGCTGCCGCGTAAACCTCGTTCAGAACCGCTTCTCCTTCAGGATCGTCTGTGGCCCCGCCCCCGGCCAGGACCAGTTGCAGGTCCGGGACAAATTTTCGCGCCAGTTGAAATGCATGGACGACCCCGATCGGATCTTTGAAACGGTCATAACGTGAGACCTGGGTGATCAGGGGACGGTTCATATCGATTTTGTGCTCATGGCATGTGGCAACGATCTCTTTCTGGGGCAGATCAATATTCTTCTCGCTCAGGGGATCGATGCTGGGAGATATCAGATATTGCGGGTGTGGCAGACGCTGTGAAAAAACATCCAAAGAAAAGATGCTGGCGTCGTATCCGACCACAAAATTGCGCAGGTATTTCCAGACCGGTCTGTACGGCCGGCTCACGTCGATGTGGCAGCGCCAGACCCATTTCCCTTTTCGACCCGGACAGAACGACAGAAACGGGGCCGGCTGGGGATCGTGTATGATGACAATATCCGCATCCTTCAGCTCGGGTTTCAACCTTTTGAAATTCTCCTGATTCGTCGATTCATAGACCTTGAGCAATGTGTCGGGGATTTCAACCGTATCGCCCTGAAGGGCATTGTGAAAACCTTTGGTGCATTGATAAAATGGAGCATCTCCGTTAATGACCTCCCAACTGGTCTCGATGCCCAGTTCATTCATGAGGGGTACTAGTTTGTCCAGTATCTCAGCCACACCTCCGCCCACCCGAGTTGAATTCACATGAACGACTTTTTTTCCTTTGAGTGTTTTCGACAATTGAACGAGCTGATCTATGACCGCATCACCGGTGATTTTGGCATATTCCTGAAGTGTAACACTCATGCTGCTACCCCGAAGTAAGATTCAAATATTTGAGCCAGTTGGCTTCTGATCTCGGTCAGTGTGGCAAAATAGGGATCGACCCTTGCTATTTCCTTGACCAGATCTTTGTGCAGACCGTTAAAATCCATCAACCATTTGGAAAAATCATCGACTCCGAGGGGAGCCCGCCGTCTGGCATCGATAAAATGATAAAAAATGCTGCCGATAGACAAATAGGGGACCAGGTGACCCAGCGCTTCCGGGTGCTTGAAGTGTTTGGAGGTATTGAAAACCACGATTTGCGAAGTGGCAAACGCGAACTGATGATCTGTTTTTGCCCAGGGTACATATTCACTTTCATCGAGCCGCTGTTCGATGATCTCGATGATTTCTTGCCTTAGTTCTTTGAGATTGTCAAATTCTGTGGGATCAATGGTGCCCAGACGTTCAGCCAGAATCCAGTCGTGCAGTCCATGACGGGCCCAGGCGGCAAAATCATTGTTGTATTCCGGATCATCGAAGCGGGCGCGCAAACGGCTTCCCCAGAAATGATAATAAATGCTACCGGAATCGATTATTTCGAGCTTGTCCCGTAGCTCTCGCAGATTATGCACCCGGACGCCGGTGGCAAGGGCGATCAGGGTACAGTCCTTGATCTTAAAAGGTTCATTGAGCTCACGCGGTTTGGGAGTGGGTTGCTTATTTGTCATTGTTCACACCATTATTTTGTTGGGCCGCTCATATGTGGGCCCGAAATATCCTGGCTTTCAGAACCAGGAAAACTGAAGTTCATGGCAGCCTGACCGAGACCGGATGGATAACTAAGAAATAAACGCAGAGGGGAAAAAAATGTTCCTTGGCCTCCAAAAATGTGTAAATCCTTGATCAAAAGGATCCATCCGAAAATAAAAACAGTGATTTGTAGAATCATTTTTTGTTTTTACTATTTTCATGACTGCCGACAAAAAGGATGCCCGCTCTTGGGAACCCCTGTAGTACCACGCAACGGGGCCTGTAGTCTAATCGAGCAACCGTTTCTGACCTGAAATTTTCTGCATCCTTGTAATATTCTGCGAAACTTCCAAACAACCTAAATATTGGCCCGCTGAATCCCGCAAAGCATAGTATTCTATCAGTACTTTTTGAGGATCGCTTTCACCCTCAAGTTTTAAGTCAATCCAAAAATCGGCCTTGTCCCTTTTCCCTGCTTTCATCTCGGATATGATTTGTTCCACTTTATCAAGGCTGCCTTTCGGATGACAATCACGAACATTGCGCCCTACCACACCTTCGGGCCGTTTAAATATTCTTGTTTCATGTCTGTTCCATGCGAGCACTTGATCATTTTGATCAACGACAGAGAACTCAACTGGAATTGTTTCCAGCAGGGCCTCCAGTATACCAGCTCCTAATTGACCAATCATCGTTCACCTCGTTTCGTATACGCCTTTTCAGGCTGGTTATCATGGATAAGATCAATTTGCAGCATATTTTTCAACTATCCATTCCCAGAACATACTCTCATCGGATTGAACGCGTTTCATTCCCTTTCACGGTTTCCGGCTTAATCCATGGAGTAATCCAGGTATCTCATGAGACAAAAAAATCTGTCTGTTTCTCAATTTCGCTCCCTCTTTCCGGGTTTATTTGGATCTGCCCCATTTCCAGTCACGGATTTCCGGCATGTCTTCACCGTGTATTCGGATATACTTCTTATGATCAAGCAACTTATCGCGGAGGAATTGTTTGGCGTAAGCTGCGCGTGAACCCAAACTGGGCACTCGGTCAATGACATCCCCCACCAGATGGAATCGATCGAGATCGTTCAGAACCATCATATCAAAGGGCGTGGTTGTAGTCCCTTCTTCTTTATATCCACGAACGTGAAGGTTTTTGTGATTGGTCCGACGATAGGTCAGACGATGAATGAGCAGAGGATACCCATGAAACGCAAAAATAATGGGCTTGTCTTTTGTGAAGAGGACATCGAAGTCCCTGTCACTCAATCCGTGAGGATGTTCACTCTGTGGCTGGAGCGTCATTAAATCCACCACATTGATCACACGAACCTTCAGGTCCGGAAAACGCTGCCACAGGATATCAACAGCCGCCAATGTCTCCATAGTCGGTATATCACCTGCACACGCCATCACCACATCGGGTTCCCCGCCTTTGTCGTTGCTGGCCCATTCCCAGATGCCGAGCCCCGCAGTGCAGTGCTTGATGGCAGAATCCATATCCAGCCATTGCAGCGCCGGCTGTTTACCCGCAATGATGACATTGACATAATCGCGGCTCCGCAAACAATGGTCAGTCACAGACAGGAGCGTGTTGGTATCCGGCGGCAGATACACGCGGATGATTTCCGCTTTTTTATTCATGACATGGTCAATGAAGCCGGGATCCTGGTGGCTGAATCCATTGTGATCCTGCCGCCATACGAGTGATGAAAGCAGGTAATTCATCGAAGCAATCGGCCGCCGCCAAGGGATATGCTTGGTCACTTTCAACCATTTCGCGTGCTGGTTAAACATCGAGTCTATAATATGGATGAACGCCTCGTAGCAGGAGAAAAAGCCGTGCCGGCCTGTCAGAAGATAACCTTCGAGCCAGCCTTCACACTGATGCTCGCTTAACATTTCCATCACGCGGCCATCGGACGAGACGTGCTCGTCAGATGGAATGATCTCCGCGGTTGAGCAGCGATCCGTCACTTCAAAGACGGATCCCCAGCGGTTTGACGCTGTTTCATCCGGACTGAAAACACGGAAGTTAGAGGGATTATGTTTCATTACATCGCGGATGAATTCGCCCTGAGCGTGTGTGGCTTCTCCGCACACAGCACCTGGCTTCGGCACTTTGATGGCATAATCACGGAAATCCGGCAGGCGCAGATCACGCAGCAGAAGACCGCCGTTGGCATGCGGATTGTCGCTCATGCGGCGTTCCCCTTTCGGAGCCAACTCCGCGAATTCAGAGCGCAATTTACCGTTCTCGTCGAACAACTCCTGTGCCTGATAGCTTCGCATCCATTTCTCAAGAATTTTCACGTGCCCCTTGTGACTCATATCGCCCATAGGGACCTGATGCGAACGGAACGTCCCTTCGGTCGGTTTGCCGTCCACTTCCTTCGGACCGGTCCAGCCCTTCGGTGAATGCAGAATGATCATCGGCCATTTCGGACGGGTCTTAAATCCATTTGTACGGGCATCGCTTTGAATGGTTTGGATCTCAGCAACCACCGTATCGAGTGTGGCCGCCAGAAGTTGATGCATTTCTGTCGGATCATCCCCCTCCACGAAATACGGCGAATAGCCGTATCCGCGGAAAAGCGCTTCCAGCTCGTCATGCGGAATGCGAGCCAGCACAGTCGGGCCGGCAATCTTATAGCCATTTAAATGAAGGATAGGAAGCACCGCGCCGTCATGAACCGGATTGAGAAACTTGTTCGAGTGCCAGCTTGTGGCGAGCGGACCGGTCTCTGCTTCGCCATCGCCAATTACACATGCAACGAGCAGATCGGGATTATCGAACGCGGCCCCATATGCGTGGGAAAGGGAATAACCCAGTTCTCCGCCTTCGTGAATCGATCCCGGTGTTTCAGGCGCCACATGGCTGGGAATCCCGCCAGGGAAAGAGAACTGTTTAAACAGCCGCTTCATCCCGTCTTCATCTTGCGAAATGTTGGGATAGACCTCGCTGTAGGTTCCTTCTAAATACGCATTCGCCACCAATCCCGGTCCGCCATGCCCCGGCCCTGTGATGTAGATCACATTCAAATCGTGTTCCTTGATCACCCGGTTCAGGTGAACGTAAATAAAATTCAGGCCCGGTGTGGTGCCCCAGTGACCGAGAAGCCGGGGTTTGATGTGCTCCAGCTTGAGCGGTTTTTTCAACAGTGCATTGTCGTAGAGATAGATTTGCCCGACCGATAAATAGTTCGCAGCACGCCAATAGGCGTTCATCTTCACGAGCAGCTCGGAAGTTAACGGCTTGCCCGTTTCCTTTATCTTTTTTGCATTCATAATCGGGCTCCTTCTATAATTTGGATTTCTTGTGACAGTTTACTAAGGCACAAGAATCATCCATAAAAATTGAACCTTCTATTTCTCATCCCCTGCGAATCAACCCATATAACCACCCGGAGAGATAAATCATACCTGCGGTCATAAACCACAAAATGATCGACTTGTTTTGAAATCCATCTTTAAAAAGAAAGACATGCAGAAACAGACTTAGAAAGATGAACAAAGGGATCAAAATAACAGTCATTGTATTGGAAAGCATCAAAGGCTTTTCGGGGTTGACCAGAAAGAAAAAAAGGATCATCAAGGCCAATCCCAAAATTGGAAAAGCAATCATCCGTTGACCTGATTCAGCAAAAATCAATTGATCATAGTTAATCCAAAGATACGTTAAAACAACCAGGGCCAACAGATACAGCCAATCCTTAATCTTTAATCGATAAAACATGCAACCACTCCATGTGTGTAGAATTCCTGTTTGAAATTCGTGCAATTGTTCATGAACTCCCAATCTTGAATGCAATAGTAGAGAAAATTCAATCCTCTGATTGAAATAACACTTTATTATCCATAAATGTGAAAATTCAGTGCGAAAGGTGAACCTGCTATCACCAATCGTCTTCAAGGCGCGGAGTCAGTTTGCAACTATATATTAATGGGTTAAAGGCCTAATGTCAAGCCATTTGAGCCAGTTCCTTTCAATCTTGATCACATTTTATTCATGCACCGCGTGATGTAGAGTCTTGTGATGTAGTATTTTATAATGTGTGTAAACGATTCGGTGTGCGGTTGTCAAGCGAAGGCGCGGATTCGAAAGCGGCGTTTCACGTGAAATTGATCAGGGGGGTGAAGATGTATTTCAAACCCGGATTAGAGGTGAAAAAGGTGCTCACGACCACTAAGTTTGAAAAGACCTGAGTTTAATCTGAAAACTTCAGGACATTTTTCAGAAAACTCTTGAGTTTTTTCAAAAAACACAGGAGTTTTTTCATTAAAACACGCTTGTTTTTTATCCTGAACAAAGATCATTTGTTTTTAAAGGCCGGGAGGTGTTGCGGATATGACTAATATCTTGATTTTGCTAACGGCTGGGCATAAGCAGCGCGGCGATACACTTGATAAACCATTAAACTTTTCGTGGATCACGTCGCGTTCTCACATCTGCTTGATGCCATTGTTATGTGCCTATATCAAGTAATCGAAATTGTTAATCAATTAAACTAGCTTAGAGCCGTTAGTCAATCAGCCCCAGCACATCATTTGAAAGATACGGGCTAGGAACATTTCTCCAATTCTCAGCATCAGTAATATACATTAATACTCTGCGTGCTCTTGTCATAGCAACATAGAGCAGACGTCGTGACTCAGCAAATTGTTCTTGAGTAACTGCGCGAAAATCTGGAATACGGCCATCGTGCAAATCAATAATCGCAACAGCGTCAAATTCTAATCCCTTTGCCCTATGAATAGTTCGAAGCCTCATATTATTTTTAGTACTTGCAAACAATCCAAGATCAGACACAGTCAAATTTTCTATATCTACTTTGTTTTTTACCATGTCTTTTAACATATCATCTACTGATTCGCTCAATAAATGAATAGCTGAGGAAGGTAGAAATTCGTTAGTATAGAGAATATTAGAAAACTCCTGTACAGCATGTTCTAACCACTCAACACCACTAGTATACTTTATGCGTAAATCGTTACCTTTTCTAATTAGTCGATAGACAGTTGTCCTGCCTTTATAGGTATATACCTTAAAGTTCAATGAACCTGTAACGTTGTTAAGAAGCATGAACAGTTCACGCTCGATTTGCGGAATCATATCAGGTTGAGGATGCTCGATATAGGCGCAGATCTGTTCAGCCAATAACGCAAATAGATGCTTGCGTTTATAGGGGCGTGCGCCTGGCCCAATAATCGGAATACCATAGTTGCGGAGTTGACGACCAAGGTTGAGTAACTTAATCCACCACGGGGCTAAAATTGCCGTTTCGCCATAGTTAATGCCTAACTCGTCAATGATTGGAATAAAGTAGTCTGTAATTGCTTCAAAAGCAGTTGTTGCGTGAATATACCTGGGTATCTCTGTGAAATGTATAGCATCCCCACCAGCAGTCATTGCTGGATTGCGTGGGCATAACCGCTCTGCTTGAGCAATGATACGTTCGCTGGAACGAAAGTTTGTGAGAAGTTTAAAACCTCGCTCCGCACCTATCTCATTTACAAATTCCTCCATTAGGCCCGGCTTAGCACCTGCAAATCCAAAAATAGATTGATACGGATCTCCGACTAAGAAAAACTTGCTGCGAGAACAACCAGCGATAAACCGTAAAATTTCTACCTGTAGTGCTGATGTGTCTTGAAATTCATCAACCAAAAACCAAGCAAAACGGCAAGCCAGAGTGTGCGTGATAGCGGGCCAGTCCACCATCAGGCGGTAAGAATAATATATGATGTTAGTAAAGTCAATAAAACCTTCTAACTGTAAACGTTCCCAAAACTTAAAAGCTATTTCTAAAGTCAAAGGCTCTGAAACAATAGGTGTTCCGTCGGGTTGACGATTGAGTTGTTCAAATCGTTCGTGATCTTTAGTCTTAAGTCCATAGTCATTACAAATATCAGTAACTATTTCACGATACCGATCGCTGTCTGAAGGCAAAATAGTAAATCCGGATTTATATGCTGGTAAACGCCAGTAAAAGTAGTGGAGGATATTATTCAGACAAAAAGCGTGAATCGTAGATATGTCACAGTAATCGTCATCTCCGGTTTTGCCATAGGCGCGTAAACGCTTCTCAATCTCATATACACCAGCATTGGTATAGGTAATGCAGGCTATTCGTCGCGACGTACCTCTTACTTCATCAACACCCCGTAATAGTTTCGCAATTAAAGTTCTGGTCTTTCCACTACCTGGGCAGGCCGTAATAAATGTATGCCCATCATACTTAACAGCGTTTCTTTGAGCTTCAGTCAGTTTCATTTTCTTGCACTAACCATTTTATTGCCTGACGAATGTATTTTGGCATACCTGATGCAAGAGCAACGTGTTTGGCTGCCACTTGTGCAAACCGTGCCTTACCAAACCTTTTTGCTGTATTCAATACACTTGTACTCAGATTTGTTAAAAGTTCGCCGTGAGTATTCTGATCAAATCCATCACGGATTATAGTTTCATTACCGAGCTGTAGTTTTTGTGCTATTATTGGAGCACCGCATTCTTGTGCTGCCGTAGCAAGCATGAGTAGAGTTTCAGGAATGGTTAACGCTCGTTCAAAAGTTGTGGAACAGCGGAACACGCTAACATAGTCACTGTTCAAGGCATCAATGTCTGGTAGTTCAGGTAGTTCATCCTCTGCAGCGCCTTCTGGCAAATCCTCGCCAGGTTTTAAGTCGCCATCGGCTATGATGGCACATTTCTTGGGCAGTGATTGTGTACTAAAAAGCTTGGCATATACATCGAAATGAACGCCATAAATAGGTACAACAGATATGCCCAAACGGTCTAAATCAATCTTCATGATTTGCTTGACGAGAGCTGGTATTAAAAAAAGCTCTGCAGGTCCTTCTACCAAAATTATTTTACGAGCGAAAAGTAGTGTTGACCGCGTAGCATCAAGATACCTTTCTAAATCTGAAACTTCTTGGTCAGTAAACTCACCCGTTCTAGCTGGTGTAGTTGAAAGGGTGGCAGGATTATCACTATTAGTAAAGTTGATAACTGATTTAAGTGGTGCCTGAGAGCTGATGTGTGTGCTGTGAGTTGTAATGATGGTCTGGAAGGACATTTTGCACAGATCACAGTATAAAACGCGTTGTAATTGTGGATGTAAATGAGCTTCGGGTTCTTCTATGAGTAACAGTTGGCCAGCAGTGTTAGGATTTGCAACTCGTCGTCTAAAATATTCAAGTAGCATGCTAATGTAAAGGATATTGTTTAGACCAAGTCCATTTCTTTGTGGTTCGAAATCAGTCAAAGCATCGTTTGAAAGTAACACAGTAAGTGCGCGCGAAATGGAGGAAAATGAAGGATCAGCCATACCGAGCCGAACCTTCATGTCAAAAGCTTCACCAGCTGTTTCTGAGAATGCATTTTGAATTGCATCACCAGTAGCTTTAATGCTGGGTCGGTTCGCTACCTGTTTATTTGCCTCTTGTATTATTCCGATTAATTCATCCTTTTCGTTTTGAGGAATATCAGCAGCGGCAAATAATCTCCCTAAGGGCGAATAACTACCTTGGCGTAGTTCTGATTTTACATCTCGAAGCGCTGGTAGAAAAACAACTCGAAACTGCTGTAGATCCCCAAATCTGATACTACTTCCAATATCTTCGTTCCATTTAACAGTAGCCGGATCTTTGTCTCCACCTCCTGTCATTTCCCAATGATAATCTTCAAAAATTAAATCATCACCTGCATTTTCCTCGGCCTCTATCGCTTCACGAATACTTCGTTTTGGTAAAAACCGATAGCTCAACCGAGCAACTCCAGATTCAACGGTCCAAGATCCAACCAAAGCATTTTGATTATCGTGATCTGTAAAGTCAGAAAATTCAACTGATACAATAACCTGTTGTGGTTTTGAAATATCAACACCTTTATGAATATCATGCTCGCGGAGCTGGCGAAACTGTGATGAAAGAGTAACGTCAACAGCAAGCCGGAGGGCATATAGTAGGTTTGTCTTACCAGTATTGTTTTCGCCTATAATAGTAGTGACATTATCACCAAGTGTGACATCAAGGTGCTTAAAATTGCGGTAGTTTCGTATAACAATTCGAGATATATACATAATGAGTACTACCCCATATTTAAAAAATGCTGAATATTAATACATAATTTGGCACATAACGCCAGTCATGAGTGGTTGTGGAAAGCGCCAGCTTTTCACAATCCATCTCAATGACTTTGTTCGGCATTGGATCTGTAATTTTATAATTTCTTCCGCATATTGCGAATCACAAGACCATACCGGTCTCTAAGTTCCTTGAATGATTCCTCGCTTCTTCCATCAATCTCTTGGAGAATTGGTTTGCCAGCACCGATTCTGCGTCGCCAATCTTGATACTTGGAATATATAAAGTTCACATGATCAGCCATTTCTGGGTACTGTGATGTGAGCAACGGCCTCAAAACAAATAAAGTGGTACGCGTTTGAATCCCCTGCATGATTTTGTTAGCCCTTTCTTTAGCAAATTTCATAAAAAAATAGTAAGATCAATTTTATTTATTACAAAATGTGCTTAATACATACCTGCTTGATTCATTCATATTACCAAAAGCGCATACATCTGCCAACATTTTCCCTT
>JABMRT010000293.1 GCA_013202295.1 Candidatus Zhuqueibacterota bacterium | reverse complement strand
TTCAATAGAACAAGATGAATCTCTAAAAGAGTTAATAAAAACAGACTTCTGTATTAACGAACGTACTAAACAAAAACTCACAAAAAGGGGTGCACTTTCATTTTGCATATGACCGTTAGCCACTGCTTCTTCACAACCACCTTCAAAATTTAACTCAAGAATTATCATCAGGTGGCAATAAAAAACCTCTCGTTTGAGAGGATTTGTATCTTTTGCATCCATATAATTTCAATTCACAAACTAGGCAAATAAATATAATCCCAAGTGAGCGCTGCCGATTCCCAGCGCGCATCCGAAAAGGACATCGCTGGGATAATGCACGCCGTTGTATACACGGGACACGCCAATGGTTGAGGCGCCGAGGTAAAATGGAATACCGAATTGCGGATAAAAGTGGCGGAGCACCGTGGCCATGATGAATGCCGCGGCCGCGTGTCCGGAAGGAAAGCTGAACTCATCGAGCGGTTTGACAAGCATGCGAATTTCATCGGGCAATGCCTTGAACGGACGCATTCGTTTTGCCTTGCGTTTCACAAAAGTCTGGGCCGAAAGTTCAATCAGAAATGAGAAAAGGCTGATAGGTAAAAGAATTCGACTGACTGTGAAATCCAGAATGAAGATCAACAGCCCGATTACTCCATAGGACCATGGATCACCAAGACGGGACGCCGCAAGCATGATGCGATCCATAAATTTTCGGCCACTCCAGCCAAAGACTTTACGGCAGATGAAAATATCCGCACGTCGAAGAATTTGACCCCATGTTCTGATTCTATTGCTCAAGTCACTATCCAAATTTATTGAGACCCAAAATACCTATATAATGTTTGAAATCCTAATGCTTTTACATCCTGTTGTATCTCGATCCTATATCTTTCAATTGAATATAATTGTGCAGAATTAATGCCAGTAAAGTTATTTAATACAAATCCGATGATTCGTGTCAGTTATTTAATCTCTAAAATGCCAAGATAATGCTATATAAATTGTTTAAAATTTATGAGTTGATCCAGTTCAAGCATAATGAATCCGTTCTCGTTTGCTATGGTGTGCTCCCTTTCAGAATTAAATCCCCACATCGACAGATAGCAATGTATGCCAAGATCTGCTACCGAAACCAGATGCAAGACCTTGTCGTCGATGAAATGCATGTGCTCGTAAGGCGTGCCATGCAGTTCATGGAATCGTGTGAGATGCTCTCGCTTGGATTCGGAATAATCCTTGTCTAGAATGTTGTTCGGATCAAAGAAATCGGTTAGCCCATACCTGGCCAGCTGCAGATCCACTGAACGGCGGTCTTTGGCCGTGGCGATAGCGAGCATGAAATCCTTTGAAAGAATCGGTACAGCCTCCTTTATTCCAGGGAAAGCGGGAAGCAGTTCGGCCCACGCTTCCGGATCTTTTTTCTGCAGATTGATTCTGAATTGATAGAAGAATTCGTGATACTCGTTCCGCAATGACTCAGCAAGACGTTTCTTGTAGTCATCGAAGGTTTCCTGATCCTGGATAGACGCGGTTCGGTTCTCTTCAATAATTCTTAAAATCACATAATAATCTTCAGCACGATTGCCCATAGGAAGCAGACTCTTGAACGCGGCGAAAAGATCCGAGTATTCTTTCTCGAAATCAAAGATACGCTTTGCCGGTACAATGGGCTTGGATAGCGGCAGTGCATGATCCGGTTTGAATGTGATATATGAATTTAAAGCGGTCACAAATGAATCGTGAATCGAGTTGGAAATGACACCGTCAAAATCGAAGGCAATCAGTGGGCGATGGTTTTTCATGATTCTCCAGTGATATTGGTTATACACCTTTTATCCTACAATCGCAGCTTTAACTGTTGTGAATGATGAAATGTTTCCCGAACTAAAGATCCCGGCATAACACATAAAAATACCGGGATTCCGAATCATACAGAATCCCGGTATCAAAACTATAATATTTGCATGCTATCAGGATTCACCAGCGCGCATGAAATCAGCCACATAAATATAATCAAACGGTTTGCCATTCCAGATCTGCACACCGCCGTATACTCCGTATCCCACGGCTGCGATCATGGCCAGAACCAGAATCGGTACCATGAGCGAGCCGATGATGATGAGTGTAAGCAGGGCGACCACGAGTCCGAAAACCGTCATAAGAACATAGACAGCTACCTGATAAAAGAAGGCCTGTTTGGCTTGAAAGAGAATGAAATCCGATGCTTTGGATTTGTTTCTTTCCAACAGCCAAATCAGGAGCGGTACGGCCATGGTAAAGGGGCCAAGAAAAAAGACGGCCGCAACAGAGACATGACAGAGCGTGGCCAGAAGGCGGGTGTCTTTGTCCATTTTATTTTCAGCCATGAGGGTTTCCTCCTTTTTAAGCCAACTCAGCCAGTGTGGCGCTCAGGTGGTTGTAAAACCGTTCCACCGAGGCAATACTGACATTTTCATCAGGCGAATGCGGATTGTTCAGATCCGGACCGAAGGAAATCATGTCCATGCCTTCAAATTTTTCACCGATAATGCCACATTCCAGTCCGGCATGGATTGCCATAACCTTGGCCTCTTTTCCAGTGACATTCTTGTATGTCTTTTTGAGTACTTTCAGGATGTCTGAATCCAAATTGGGTGTCCAGGCCGGATAGCCGTCGAGATGTTCCACAGATCCGCCGGAGAGTTTGCCGATCGCGTCAATCTTCTGGCGGGTGGCTTCCAGCGCCGAAATGATGGAACTGCGCGTGCTGGTATAGGCTGTCGCTTTATCTGTCATTGTTTTCACAATGGCGAGATTATTTGAGGTTTCCACGAGTCCGGCGATTTCCTGGCTCATGACCATGACACCATGGGGCAGTCCTACAACGAGTGCAAGAAAGGTATCCTTCGAATCCAAATTCATGGGATCAGAAGTTTCTCCCGCATCAATGGTCAGTTTAATATTCTTTTCCACAGCCTTGTATTCGAACCGGATTTGCTCAAACTGTTTTTGAACTGCAGCTTTAAGCTCCTCCACTTTATCGGTCATTACCTGAGCGAATGTCTCGCGAGGGATCGCATTGTGCTTGGAGCCGCCTTCCAACGAAATCAGATCAAACGGTACATCCAATTTGTACAGCATGCGCGCAAGAAGCTGGATGGCATTTCCACGACCGGTGTGAATGTCGATTCCGGAATGGCCGCCACGCAATCCGGCGAGACTGATTTTTAATGCTGATCCACTCCCTCCGGAAGATCGAGTAATAGACAGTGTGATTTCAGAATCGGCACCGCCAGCACATCCAATTGAGAAATTGCCCTCTTCCTCACTGTCCAGATTCAGCATGATCCTGCCTTGCAGAAAACCGGGCTGGATGCCATTGGCGCCGTTCAATCCGGTTTCTTCATCCGTGGTAAACAATAAT
Source organism: Candidatus Zhuqueibacterota bacterium (assembly GCA_013202295.1). GTDB lineage: Bacteria > Zhuqueibacterota > QNDG01 > QNDG01 > JABMRT01 > JABMRT01. Next base: position 23,171 of record JABMRT010000293.1, on the reverse strand, counting down.
TCAAGCGGGCCGTGAACACACGATGCATCTTCTGCAGCAGCCAGAGATGCAGCGAGTCCGATTCCGTTATCCGCACCCAGGGTTGTGCCATTGGCTGTGACCCAATCACCTTCAACCAACACTTCTATGGGATCCGTATCAAAGTTGAATTCTTTGTCCGAATTTTTTTCACAAACAATATCCAAATGGCCCTGAAGCACGATGACCGGGGCGTTCTCTTTGCCGGGGGTGGCGGGCACACGAACGACGATGTTGCCGGTGTCGTCTTTTTTGGATTCGAATCCATGCTGCTTGGCGAAATCCACCACGTATTTTCCAGCCGCGTCTTCATTGCGGGAGCAGCGCGGAATCTGGCGAATCGCGTCAAAGTGTTTCCATAAAAGTTCAGGTTTTAAATTCAAAAGCGGGGATGACATACCGTCCTCCATTCAATGGTTTATAACATAATTCGTTTTAAATATATGCATTTATTCGGCAATGTCAAGTATAGAAAATGCTGTATGTAAAACCCCCTACCATCCCACCTCAGCGGGATGGATCCCCCTTATCAGGGGGAATGCTTCTCATTTTTATTTCATCAACCGATTAAGAGATGACACCATAGGCCACAATTTCTTCCAACGGTTTCTTATCGGGTGTTTCAGGCCATTGCTCTGGAACACCGATTGGTGTGATACAGACGCGTGTATAGCGGTCGGGGATATTCAGGACTTGCTTCGTCACTGCGTCGGGGATGGAATCCGTATAATACACGGTACCATAGCCAAACGACCTGGCGGCGATTAATAGATATCCAGCGGCCAGCGGGCCGTCATGATGATTGTATCCTGCATTTTGCGACTCATTGTCCGTTAACACGACCACAAAGACTGGCGCAGAAAAACGTCCATTATAATATTCAGTAACTCCCGAATGCCGTTCTTTCACCTGTTCTTCTGTGGGATTCTGGTTCTCTTTATACCAGTCCATGCTGTTTTTTATGCAGGCTGCTTTGAGTTCGTTGATTTTGTTCTTGTCCCGAATCACCAGAAATTTCCAGGGCTGCTGATTGCCTGCAGTCGGTGCCATTCGAGCTGCACCCAGAATACGGGTGAGATGTTCTTCGGGAACAGGTGTCGGTTTGAATTTTCTTACAGACCGGCGTGCATGCAGAATCTCGATTGTGTCCAATTTTGAATTGATACTGAAGCTTGGCATTTTCTGGCATGCCACCGCTGCTGATCCCAATGTCAATCCTGCGCCCAGTTTTATAATGTCTCTTCTGCTCTTCTGTTTCGATTCCATTCTCTCCTCCTCTATGGTGGTTTCTCTTCTGACTTGATTCGGCTCGTATCTGTTTACGCAAATGATGTAAAATTGATCCCTGCATTTATATTTTTTGTATCTTGACATTCTCTTTGATTTCGTTTAATTTGACCAAAACTGATGGCTGGCTTCTTTGATTAAAATGATTTTTCGTCCGTCTATCACCTCTGGAGCGCATCATGCCAAAATCAAAAAAAATAACCTATTGTGAAAACCATCCGGATGTGGTGTCGAATGACAACTGCATTCACTGTGATAAAGCGATTTGCTATAATTGCCGAAAAAAAGCATATGGCAAGTCCTTTTGCAGCGAATCCTGTAAGCGCAATTATGTTTTCTCAAGGATGTCCGATTATCTTCTCGGATTTTTCGTAACACCGTTAAAATTTCTGAAAGACCGGTTCGCGCGCTTGCGACAGGGTTCCCTTCTGGCGTTTCTTGAGGTGTTGATTCTGGCCGGATTGGTGTTCTGTGTGATTCAACTCGTCCGGATCAACGAACAGGTACAGGAGCTGGATATCGAGATTAAACGGTCGCATGTCCAAACTGATGTTGCAGACACGACCTATTTGCCGCCGGTTCAGATTTCCGCGCCAGTGAAGGGTGGGATGGTTACCTCCAGCCGTATCGATATTACGGGTTATGCAGAATCCAATTGGATTATCTCCCTTTCCATCGATGACGCATTAAAGGAAGTGCAATTGCCAAAAAATGGAGAATTTGCCTTCAGGCAAGTCAGACTAAATCGCGGCGAAAATCGATTACAGGTACGGGCGCTGAATCCCGATGGAGAGGTTTATGTTCTCCAGACGCTTGCCCTGCATTACGGTACGCCCCATCTTGATTTTCTTGTGAAGGATTTCCGGCGAGGTTCCATTCGTAAAAAAGAAGTGGCATTCACGTTTGATGGAGGTTCTCTGGATAATGCTGCAGAACCTATTCTTTCCGCTTTGGAAGAGGCCGGGATCAAAGCCACATTTTTTCTGACCGGAACCTTTATCAAGGATTATCCAAAAACCGTCAAACAAATCTCTGATGCGGGTCATGTGATTGGCAATCATACCTGGAGCCATCCGCATTTGACGAGTTTCTCCGAGAATCGAAAGCAGCAGACCATGCCCACAGCGTCAGAAGAGAAGCTTCGAGAAGAATTGAATAAAACCGCTTCATTATATAAAGTGGTGACGGGTGAAGAGATGGCCCACATCTGGCGGGCGCCTTATGGCGAGTATAATCCTGAGGTTTTAGGTTGGGCTGCGAAAGTCGGGTACAAGCACATTGCGTGGACCACAGGCCGGGGATGGGCAGAGACGGGTGATACGATGGATTGGGTCACAGATAAAACCTCTTCGGCCTATCATTCCTCCGATGAGATTGTCAAGAAAGTGTTGAATTTCACGAAAAATGGACGAACCGGGGCGAACGGTACGATCATGCTAATGCATCTGGGCACAAACCGCACCGAGGATTTCCCGCATGAACGTTTACCTGAAATGATCGCGGGATTTCAGAAAAAGGGATATCAGCTCGTGACGATCCCGGACATGCTATATGGTTCGGATTAACACATTCCTCCTGTTTTTGTTTTTAGTGTGTATCCCACTTTCGGGATGGGGCCAACTTTCTTACGGCCGCAATCATCCTGAGCTGGATTGGAAAATCCTTCAAACACCGCATTTTCAAATCCTGTTTCATCAGAGTCTGGATTCACTCGCCTTTGAAGCTGCCGCGATTGCTGAAGATCATTTCACCCGCATCAGCCACGATTTTAAAGTTCCCAATATGGGCAAAACCGATCTTATCCTTTATGATGGCGATGATATTGCCAATGGCATGGCCAATCCTCTCAATCATTCCATTTTAATTTATATGGCGGGTACTCCTAAAGAAACCGCAGATTCGCTACGCTGGCTTGATCGGGTGATCGGCCATGAGTTTGGTCACATGGCGACTTTTCATGCGGCGCGAAACTGGCTGGGCAAGCCGTGGGAACTGCTGACTTTGGGGCTTACTCCACTCTGGTATTTAGAAGGCGTTGCCCAGTGGGAATCCGAGACATGGGATACCCACCGCAATCTTTTTCTTGGACTCAATTCAAGATCCAACACCCTTTTGCCAAATAATAAACTGGATGGTTTTCTCGCTGCTGATCCCATTGACGGCAGGCTGGTCTACGAAGAGGGACACGGATTGACACGGCACATCGCGGATCGGTACGGAGAGGAGAAGGTTGCAGAAATCATCCAAAGTCATCGCAAAAATCCTATCGATTTTGGATGGACGTTAAAACGGACGGTGGGAAAAACTGGTAGTCAAATATTTAAAGAATGGAAATCCGAGCTGGATCAATTCTATGATGAGGCATCCGTAGGCAGGGAAACCATTTCAGATCTAGGTCAGCCACTTGACATTCCCTTGCAAGTCGTCATGGGAGTGCGATACAGTCCAACCGGTCAAATCGCAGCAGTCGGCATGGAACGCTGGGATGAAAGTGTACAACGGCTCTATATCCAACAATCCGATCTGTCGTGGAAGCAGCTTGGCGGGCCATATGTGAGCGGCTTCTTCTCATGGTCCAAGGATGGAAAAAGAATCATTATCAGCCGCAAGCATCGCGGGCCGCATGGATCGGTTGTGGACGATCTTTTTTTAATGCACGTTGAATCCGGTAAGGAAGAAGCGCTGACTGATGGCGCTCGTGCAACCGATCCGGCCTGGTCCCCCGTACAGGAGGAAGCTGTTTTTGTGCGCCGGTATGGGGGCGGTTCATCGCTTTGGATGCTGGACATCCCAACTGGAGAGATGAGAGAAATTTTCCAGCCCGAATTCGGGGTGGAAGTGTTTGCGCCTTCATGGTCTCCTGACGGTGAATGGATCGCATTTTCCCAATTTGACACAAAGGGGCAGCGTTATGTAGGTATTGTCCGTCGCGATGGTTCTGAATTTCGCAAGCTTACTGAAAATTCACGAAAGGCGCGCACACCGACCTGGTCCCCGGATGGAGAAAGGATCGCATATTGTGATTACGCATCCGGCACACCCAATCTGTTTCGTATTCGTTCAGATGGCAGCGATCCCATCCCTATGACGAACGCGGCGGGTGGTCTCTTTAATCCTACCTGGATGCCGGATGGATCGGGAATCGCGGCAATCTGTTTTGAGCGTAGAGACAGTGTCAAGGCTGCAATCATTCCGAGTACAAAAGCAGTAGCATCCATACCCAAAATGCGTAAGCCCTCGTGGGCAAGTGCTGAACCGTTCCCAAAGCACAATTTACTCGATTACAAATCGTCCGTGTATGCAGTAAAAACTTATCGATCGCTGGCCCAAGTGCGACCCCATCTGGTTCTGCCCTTTATTGGGTTGGATGATGGCGGCACCCAATTCGGTCTGATTGGATATGCGGCAGATCCTATCACCAAGCATCAGTTCACAGGTTATCTGACCGCACGACGGCGTGCGGATTTCCGGATGGATTATATCAACACGCAGTTCGCACCACTGATCAATTTGAATGTCTGGGCGCAAACATTCGATCGGGGCGATTATTTCGGAGCTGGCTTCGCGCGACTCTGGGAGCGCCGATCGGGCTGGCGCCTCACTTTCTCATGGCCAATTAATCTGGGGCGAACACTGCTCTCTAATCATGTGCTCCGCGTTTGGACCGGCAGCGAGCGGATACAGCCGATTCATCCCAGCCATTTTCATCTGTTTTCTCCGATGTTTCGTCCCTTCGCAGGATGGAATCACGAGCTGGGTGGCTCATATGGTTGGGCATGGCAGCGGCCTGATGTGGGCGTGGGCATTCATCCCATGACGGGCGTTGCACTGTCAACCGGATTCAGCCATTCGGACGCAGTCTGGAAAAGCGACATTGAACAAACCCATATTTGGGCAAACACCCAATATCGTCAGAAACTGCCGTGGAAACGGCATGTGGCTGCAGTGCGTCTGGCCTGTGACCTGACAGAAGGGGACATGCCCATTCAAGATCTGACCCAGATGGGAAAATCTATGATTCGTGGATTGACGGAATCCCGTGAAGGAGATCGGTTCCTCCATGCTTCTGCCGAATATCGGTTGCCTCTCATTCGGGATATCAGATTGAAGATCCCGTTTCTCTATTTCGAACGAATGACCCTGGCGTTTTGGTCCGACATCGGCGTGGTTTGGGGACGGACGCTGGAAACCTATGTAAATGGAAATCGTCTGGCATTCCAGAATACGGATCCTGTAATTACCGCAGGTCCGGAATTGCGGCTCCGACTCTTCCTGGCCGGGAAGCTTCCAATTGTTGTGCGGGGAGGTTATGCGGAAGGCATGTTCGGGCAAACGGGTGGGGCATGGTATTTTAGGATAGGGAATATATTCTAAAAGATTGGGGAATGGGTAATGGGGAAAGGGGAATGATATAAATTCACTTCAAAGCAAGCTCGATCAACTATATAAAAAATATGATGCAGCGTATTTGGAACTGGATCCGCTTGAACTGGTGCGGCAATATGACGATCCAAAAGATCAGGAGATCGCAGGATTCATCGCGGCCGGGTTGGCGATTGGGCAGGTTGAGCTGATCCGCAAAGCGGTCACGGATGTGCTCTCGAGGATGGGCAATTCTCCATTCGCGTTCGTGTCCCATTTTGATACACAAAGAGATAAAAATATATTTGCCGATTTTGTATACCGGTTTTACAGAGGCAGAGACATCGGTTTGCTGGTTTCCATGATGGCCAGGGCCGTTCGTGAATTTGGCAGTTTGGAATCTTGTTTCTTTAAATATTATCATTCCTCTGATCCTGATATAGGGAAGGCGCTTTCGGGACTCGTCCGGAAACTGCTGTCTTATGATGTCCGACCTTTTTATGAGCAATTGCCGGCACGGGGATCGGGCATCCGGCATTTTCTGGCCGATCCGGCGGACGGTTCCAGCTGCAAACGGTTGAATCTGTATTTGAGGTGGATGGTCCGCAAGGATCATCTCGATCTGGGAGTATGGAAGTCCGTTTCAGCTGCCAAGCTCGTCATCCCCGTGGATACGCATATCGCGAGGCTCGCGCCCCATCTTGGACTGACACAGCGTAAATCCGCAGATTGGAAAATGGCGACTGAGATTACAGAATCATTACGCAGGTTTGATCCTGATGATCCTGCCAAGTATGATTTTGCGTTGTGCACAATCGGTAAACTCAATACCTGTTCAGACGATCCGGACAAATCGACATGCCAATCCTGTCCTTTGAACGGATCATGTACGCGGTTTATGAATGGATAATATTAATTAAATGGAGTCATTATGAAGCATTTTAGTATTGGTTCTGAAATTCCCATGAAAGATTTTGCTGAGGGCATCAGACGTCAGATTCTGGGATACACTTCCAATCTGATGATGGTCAACGTCTATTTTGAGGAAGGTGCAGTGGCTGCCTCGCATAGTCATCCGCATCAGCAGGTGGGTCATGTGCTTAAGGGAAAATTTGAGGTTGAAATTGAGGGTGAGGTAAAAAAGTTGTCCGAGGGGGACTGTTTTATTGTTCAGGAAAACCTGACACATCGGGCGCTTTGTCTGGAGGAGGGTATTATTCTGGATACGTTTTCACCAATGCGGGAGGATTTTTTGGAATAGTCCACATCTTTAATACGGATTATAATTAATTTTACGGCGTGATTCTCTAATCTGAATTGCGTCGTTTTTTTATGTGCCCCAGTGCGGATTGTATTGTGCTTCGGAATGTGTATGAGAGCATCCATGAGGATGTGATAAAAAGGAATATCATCATCACCATGACTAGAAGACGTGCAATAAATCCTTCGGGTGTAACAAGATAGCTCACACCATAAAGGATTGAGAATCCAGTAAGAAGCTTCATGGTTTCGCCATAATGAATCGGGATGATTTCCAGCTTCTTCAGGATCATGAGTACCAGAACGAGGTAGATGAAAAATGCAGCCAGTGTGGCAAGGGCTGCACCCATGATCCCAATTCGGGGGATGAGAATCCAGTTCAGAGACAGGTTTGATATTAATCCGATGCCCACCATGATTGAAATATATCCCACCTTTTTTGCATAGAAAAAGAGGCTGTCTGCAAAAGAGGCGATGTTGTGAATGATGTAGGCCAACCCGACCAGACTGATGATTGGAATGGAAGCGATGTACGCATCTGGCACGAACCAGGGGTGAAAGAAACGGAAGATCGAATCCACAATAAGAAACACAGCCATGGAGATCCACGCGACACACACGAGCAGGCGGTGATAATTGATTTCAAGGATGCGCTTCTCCATTGAAAAAAGTCGGGGGTACCAGGCATTGTTTAATGCCGCGATGAGATAATAGAGAACAGCTCCGAATTTATATCCAAAGGCATATTGTCCTACGGCCTTGAGATCCATCATTTGCTGGATCAGGTAATGATCTGCAAAAAAGAGAAACAGGTTGAGCAATCCGGCCGGTAAAAGCGGAAGACCGTAAACCAGCATTTTTTTAAGGATAGTTGACGAGAACCGCAATCGAAAATATAATTTCCATACAGGAATCGAAAAAATGGTGTACAGGATATTTGAAACGAGATACGCCAGAAATACGCCATTCAGCCCTGCATGAACAACTTTTAAAAGAATCCAGCTGATGATGAGAAGAAATCCATATTTGATTAAGGTGTTGCGAAAATAGAGCCGGGACTTTTGCTCTGCGCGGAAAATCACACTTTGAATTAATGTGGCACCTTCTGCGATAATTATTATCCATAACCAGAATAAAATATTTCCATTATGGAGTTCCTTAAACAAGACGGGCATTAAATGATTTCGCAAGAAAAGAAAGAGAATTGAGGAGAGCAGGGCCATGCTGCCTAAAAAGATGACGCTGGTTGAGAGCAGCTTCTGCCGTAATAAATTATCTGCAGACGGGAAATCACGGATGAGGGCTTGATCCATCCCGAGAAGGAAAAGAATGATTCCAATGCCCACATAGAACTGGAAGAGGCTGATGACGCCGAATTCGTCCACGCTTAATGTGGATATCAGGATCGGAATCAGCATCAGCATGAACGCACGGGTGATCGCAGATGAGAATCCGTAGAGCGCCGTATCTTGTACGAGTTCACGTAGTTTCATGAATCAATCTATCCTTACGTTAAATAATCCTGGATCATCCGCTGTCACTAAGAAAGCAAAGATTGGTTAAAATGCAAGGTGGAAATTTCATCCCTCCTTAAAAAATACTCGAATGATATTCATTTTGCGATTTGCGTTTGGTCCTGTGGACTCTGCGTGACAGGGATTTTTGCTTGCCTCTTTGTGGGTGAATGTGTAAATTAGCTCGATTTTAAAAATTAAAAACTGGCAAATGACCGGAGGAACAATCCCGTTCAATTATAGATTATTGGAAATTTTAATGAAACGATTTATCCTGATAATTTTCATTCTTCATGGTGCACTATTCGCGCAAAGTCCATTCTCCGAAACCGTAGATTCCCTCATCCTAAAAGGGATTGATCTTACTTTAGAATCCCGGTTTGACTCAGCCATGGCTGTCTTCCTTCTTGTTTATGAGAAAACGCCGGATCATCCAGTAGGATTATTTTATATGGCGGCCACGCGGCAATCTGAAATGATGGATTATGAAACCGACCGGTATGAGGATGAGTTTTATCAATACATTGATTCCGCACTCGTGATCGGAAAACGCAGTCTGGATCAAGGTGACAGCAGCGCCTGGACCCATTTTTATGTGGGCAGCGCCTATAGCTACAAGGGATTGTATCAGGTGAAGGCTGGTTCTTATGTGTCGGGATTTGTCAGTGCGAACAAGGGTATTGGACACCTTAAAAAAGCGATGAAACAGGATTCCACCTTATATGATGCGTATCTCGGTGTGGGGAACTATCAATATTGGTCCGGCCGGTTGAGCAAATATCTTCGCTGGCTTCCGTTCATCCGGGATGAGCGGGAAGAGGGTATTCAGAACGTCCACCTTGCCATAGAGAAGGGGGCTTTCTCAAAATGGGTGAGCATTAATTCATTGGCCTGGATCGAATATGATCGGGAGGAATACGCAGAAGCACTCCATCTTTTTCGTCTCGGTTTGGAGCCCTATCCTGATAGCCGATTTTTTATCTGGGGCGTGGGCAGCTGTTTATTCAAGATCAAACGCTGGCGGGACGCGATAGAAATCTATGATAGGCTTCTTGATTCTGTCCTCAAAGGAAAAATTTACAGCGGATACAATGAAGCTGAATGCCGTTTGCGTCTGGCCGATTCCTATTTTGCTTTGGGTCAATTTCCACAGGCGTTGCAAGAGTGTGAAAAAATCAAATCTTTAAATGTCGATGAAAGAACTGCTAAACGGATTGAAGACCACAAAAAGGAAGCCTCCAAGATCCGGGAGAAATGTCTGGAGGAGATGGAGAGAGAATGATTCATCCAGCAAAGAAATTAATAATCCTCGTATTTCTTTCGCTGATAGTCAGCGTACAATCCTCCGCATATACACGGACGGATAGATCACTCGAAGCCCAGATTGCTGAAGATATTGAGGATTATGAACTGCATGATTTCAGCCGGATCGAAGCTGCGTTCATTTTGTCCGGTGTGACGAATCCGGATACGTTAAAGCACTATATAAACTGGTATAACAACCTACTCGAAAAAGTAAGAGCCATTCCATTTGATCCCAGTGACCGTCCCGGATCAGCATCCAAAGTCTTCAATTATTTGCACGCGACCTGGCTGAAAAATTATCAGCTTGAAGCGACCACGCTTTTGGATATCGTTCACACGAAAACGTTTAATTGCGTTTCCTCTACCATCCTTTATAATTTAATATGTGATGATCTTGGCTGGGGCACCGAGGGATTTGAGACACCGAGCCATGTGTTTACTATATTTAATAATTTCACGCAAGAGGTCATGGTGGAAAATACCAGTCCCATGGGTTTTAATATCATGTCCAATTTGGAAGGATATACAAAATATCTTGCGCATTATTATCGTCAAAGTGATGTACTGAAGATTGGTTTGGATCAGCTATACTATCATGAACATAAGAATGGTAGGCGCATCGACAATACCGAATTGCTCGGTTTGCTGGCTTACAATCAGGCGTATTTTGCACGAAAGAAAAAGAATTATGCGAGGGCGTATGAGCTTATCATGCTGGCGCAGCTTTTTAATCGTGATTCACGATCGAATACAAAACTGGAAATGGGGCTTTATTACATCTGGGGTAAAAAACTGTTTGAGGATGGCAAAATCCATCAGGCATTTGAGGTGCTGGCCGATGGCGCTTACCGTTATCCAGATGATCCAGGATTGGTTAAAAATACGAATACAGCATTTTACCGTACATTGCAGATATTTTATGAAGAACGAAATTGGGATGAGACCTTCGTCCTGATAGAAGAAATGAAGGATCTGGATATTCTTGAAGATCAATATCGGGATGCAATTTTATCGCTGCTTACAAAGTGGGCTGCGTTTTTATCCAAGATGAATCAAAAGACGAGATATGAGCAGGCTGCTGCTCTTTATAAAGGATTTGCTCAGAGCGCAAAAGATTAAACTATATCTCTGGCTTTGATGATTCGCTCCGGAAAATTAGAAAATATCCCATCCACACCCATGTGTTTTAATTTTAAAATTCGATTTATGGCATCGACGGTATAGACATGCACTTTCATGTGATTCGCATGAATATTTGCAATCGTGTGTTCCCGGCTGAATCGCTCAGGGATGTGAATGGCCGTCGCTTTCAATTCCAGCGCTTGTTCAATGAATCGGTTTCGGGGCCATTGATAGAGCAGTGCGATTTGAAGATCCACGGAATATTTTCGAACCTCAGCCAGTTGATCTAGATCAAAGGAGGAGATCAGAATTTGATCCGGACGCCATCCTTCCTCCTGGATATAGCGCTGAGACATTTCAACTGTCAGCTTGGCTGTATTCGCTCCTTTTAACTCAATATTGATTCCGCAGTGATGATTCATAAGATCAAAGACTTCCTCCAATAATGGCACACATTCACCGTTTCCCACATCCAGCGCCCGGATTGATGCAAGTGAGTGGTTTGCGACGAGCCCTGTGCCGTTAGTGGTCCGGTCCAGTCTGGAATCATGAAAGACAATAAGTGCATCTTCCACGCGTTGCACATCGAGTTCAATCCAATCTACCCCTAAATCCATTGCCATCTGAAAAGAGGCCAATGTGTTCTCAGGCGCATGTCCGGCTGCGCCACGGTGTCCGAATGCCTGTAATGTCAATGATGATCCTTCTTGCATAAATAGATGAATTTGTATCCCACTCTTCAAAGATAAAGTGATTGAACTGCAATTCCAAATGAGAATGGGATGACTCCTCATCATATCAGAGGTTTCTATCTTCAGTAAATAATATTTGTAATAAAGTTTTTGCTTGACATCCTCCAATTTTTTCCGTAATTCTTTTATCAGAACGAAGATGCACTTCAAGTAGAAATCCCTTTACAATTTTACTATCAACAATGGGGAGAGAATTATGGTACTCCATCATGAATTTATCGAGATCGCGAAAAAATTCAGCAAGAAAATAGCTATCATTGATAAGGCAACCGGTAAGAATGTCTCTTATGGAAAAGCCTTGATCGCTTCACTTATTCTCGCGAATAAATTTAAAATATATGAGGAAGGATATGTGGGTGTGATGGTGCCGACATCGGCTGGCGCGTTTTTGGCCTGTCTTGGGCTGCTCATGGCGGGCAAGGTACCGGTGATGATCAATTATTCCACGGGCGCCGCAGAGAACTGTGAATACGCCCAGGGGAAGATCGGATTTAAAACGATCGTCACCTCCCGGGCATTGCTTGAGAAAATCAATTGCCGCGTTGTGGATGGGATGATCTGCCTTGAGGATATTATGAAAGCGATTGGCACAGGCGATAAGCTGAAAGCCGCATTGAAATCGAAACTGCCCACCAGTATGATAATTAAGGGCATGCCGCCTAAAACCGAGGATGACGACGTGGTAATTCTCTTCACGAGTGGAAGCGAGAAAGAGCCTAAAGCAGTTCAGCTCAGCCATCACAATGTGGGTGCAAATGCACGAGATGCTGTCAAGGTTTTCAAGCTATCTGATCAGGATGTGATGCTCTCGATACTTCCCGTTTTTCATTCTTTCGGTCAGATGGTAAATTTCTGGCTTCCCTTAATTACCGGGATGACTGCGGTGACTTATGCCAATCCGCTGGATTACAAGACGATTCCCAAGTTGATTCGGGAGGAAGGTGCGACGATGATCGCGGCTACGCCAATCTTCATTTCAGGATATTTACGGGAATCCAAGCCGGGTGATTTTGAAAATATGAGGATCATCATCGCCGGTGCAGACAAAGTCCCAGATTGGCTTCGGCACGCATTCATGGAAAAGCACAACAAGGTGCTTCTCGAAGGATACGGTGTGACGGAAACCAGTCCTGTGATTTCAGCAAACACACCTGAGGAGAACCGACCGGGGAGTATTGGAAAACCACTCCCGCGTATTCAGGTGAAGATTCTCGATTTAAAAACAGATGAAGCGCTTCCTCCAGGAGAGGAGGGCAAGATTGTTGTTAAGGGCGACTATGTGATGACGGGGTATTACGATGATATTGAAGAGACGTCTCTGCGCATCCGGGACGGCTGGTATGATACAGGCGATATGGGAATCATTGACGAAGATGGTTACTTGTGGCATCGAGGACGGCTGAAACGGTTTGTCAAGATTGGTGGCGAGATGGTTTCGCTGGTTCGAACTGAATCGGTGCTGGAAGAACTCCTTCCGGAGGGCGAAAGCTGCTGTGTCGTGGATATCCCTGACACCCGGAAAGGGGCTCGTCTTGCGGCCGCAGTCACAAGCAAAATTAATGAGAAGGAATTGATTAAAAAGATGGGAGAGAAACTGCCCAATATCAATATTCCTACTCAATTTGTAGTGTTTGATGAGCTTCCTAAAATGGGAAGCGGCAAGATTGATTTCCGAGCCACGACAGAGATGGTAAAGAAGCGATTGTTTCAATCCGCAAGAGGATAGATTTATTAATTATCCCATATGTCTCTGAACGAACATGGCACCTTCAGGAACGCAGTATTCGATCATGTGTTTGTCTGACGAGGTTCTGGACAGTATGCTTTGATGGTATGTTCCGGGGCGATGTTCTACACAATAGGCCACGCCGTTATGACGTGTGACACACATGTGACAGAGTGGCCTGTTACAAATCACGCAGACGCTCGTGGCTTTTACTTCCTCGTGATTTATACAATCCTGATCAGTTCGAAACAGAGCACCGCAATGGATGCAATAATCAGCCTGGATGTCTAATTCATTCCTGCATTCGCTGCAAATACATTGATCCTTTCTCATTGGATTTCCTCCAAAACTCTATTTCTTTCGCGAATTGAATGAACTTTTCAATTCATTCAGAGTGACAGTATATGATCTCTCTAAAAGAAGCCAATTCCACGAAACACTTAATGATAGAACAATACTGTTTTGTGAGGATACAGCCCTGGCTTTGCAAATGTATTGGATTATAAAGTCATGCAGAGATGTAAATATGAATCCGATTGTTTCGCAGATGCTTTGCGCGATGATATGACTTAATATACAAGATATAGATGAAATGTCAAGAGGAAAAGGAGAGGTTTTATAGCAATATCCAATTTTTATCCTGCTAAGCAATATTTTAGAACACATTAACCTTCTCAACGAGCAATTGCCCGCAAGCACCATTAATGTCATCCCCTTTGCTTAAACGCAATATTACAGGCGCACAAATCGATTCTATTTGTTTTGCAAATCGTTTGATGACCGCCTCATCAGGGCGAGCATATTTCCCGGATGTGGCGTTGTAAGCAATCAGGTTGATTTTACAGGGCAAATCCTGAAGTAGTTTTAGAAGACGACCAGCATCCTCCGATGTGTCGTTTACATCTTTTATTAACACATATTCAAATGTGATCCGTTTTCGTGTGTGGTGTGAATAATATTTTGCAGCTTTCATCAACTCCTTTAGCGGATATTTTCGATTGATCGGCATGATGCGAGAGCGAACGGCATCCGTCGTTGCGTTGAGTGAAATCGCAAGTTTGAACGGCTGCCTCTCTTTCGCGAATTGAAGAATGCGTGGCACAATCCCGCAGGTTGAAATAGTGATTTTCCGCGCGCCCATGGCGGCGCCATCCACGTGATTTAAAATGGTCAAAGACTTGATGACATTTTCATAATTCTGGAACGGCTCGCCCATACCCATAACCACGATGTTGGTCGGTTTCTCATTGATCCGATCCCAAATGGACAAGACCTGCTCGAGTATTTCGTATTCCGACAAATTCCGAATCAGCCCCATTCGTCCAGTTGCGCAGAACGTGCATCCCATGGCGCAGCCCACCTGTGTAGACACGCAAACGGTACGGCGTGAGCCTTCCGGAATGTATACAGATTCGATTTGCTGTCCATCTTCCAATTGCCAGAGAAATTTTTGAGTGCCTGTGGATTCCGAGTGGTTGAGATGGATCAGGTCCAGTCGTTTCGCGGTTGTTTTCTCCAATAAATGGATACGAAACTCCTTGGCCAGATTGGTCATGTGGCCAAAATCCACGATATTTTTTTGATATAACCAGGACCAAAGCTGCGCAGCCCTGAAAAGTTTTTCGTCCAAAGATTCGATGAAGGCATCCAGTTCATCACGAGACAAGGTTTTTAATTGAAGTGTCTGCATTATTTTATTTTCAGGATGACCATGGTGAGGTCATCTGCATACAATTGCCCCTGTGTGAATTGAACGACCTCTTCCAGAATGAGATCCAAAATTTGCTGGGCGCTCAAGTGATTGATTTTTTCCAATAATTTCAAAAGGCGTTCCTCGCCATATTCATCCTCTTCCGGATTCAGGGATTCTGTCAGTCCATCCGTATACATGATCAATGCATCGCCAGGTGTCATACTAATCCGGCCGGTTTCATACTGCGTATCCGGGTAGATACCGATAACCAATCCGCCTTTTTTCAGGAGAGTGCATTCTCCGCCCTTCCGCACATGAATAGGGTAATTATGCCCGGCATTGGTGTATTCCAGACCAAGCGATTTTTGATCCAAAATTCCGTAAAAGAAGGTGGCGAACTTTTCAGGAGCAGTTGTCTGACTGATCTGCTGATTGACCTGATGGATCACATCCTTGCTGGTTTTTGCCAGGGACGCAGAGACACGAAGCGCGGCCTGAAGGTTTGACATGAGCAGTGCAGCCGGGATGCCTTTACCCGAAATATCTCCGATTGCGATACCAAGCCGATTGTCCGGCAGTGATACAAAGTCATAGTAATCTCCTCCGACCTCCTTGGATGGCAAGTTGTATCCGACCAGTTCGAACCGCTCTCCAAACGGGTACACACTGGGAAGCAGATTCCGCTGGATTTCCCGGGCGAGTCTCAGATCTTCTTCCATACGTTGTTTGATCAGGTTTTCACTGACCAGTTTTCCATTTTCAATGGCCACGGCGGTTTGAGAGCTCAACACAGAGAGGATGGTCCAATCTTCGGTTCTGAAACGGCTTTTATTTGTTTTTTCTCCAACCACAAAAATTCCAACCAGGTGGTTGAGATGAATGAGAGGTACTACAAGATAGGCGTGCAAAGAACGCAATCGGCTCAGGCCGCGACTATTTTCCACCCTAAGTGAAAGGTCATCAAATCCAATCGGCTCCGGTGATTCCCGCAGAAGCGATATCCAGGATTCGTCTTTGGGGAACACCATCTTTATTCCGCCCTGATTGCATATTAAATCATCTTCTACATCCGAAATCAGCAGGGCGGCATGCTCAACGCCCAGAGCCTGCGTCAATGTGGTCGCGATTTTGTCCTGCAGTTCCACCGGATCCAGTGTGGCCATGATTTCATGACTGAGTTCCACAAGTACATGGCGGTAATCTTGTGCATCCCGGAAGAAAAGAGATTCCACCCATTTTTCCAATAAACTGAATACGGGCTGGAAAAACAAGAGGGCAACAATGATAAAAAGGATTTCCAGTACAGGCACACGAGTACCCGTTATACTGATAAGCAGCCATCGTCCGTGACTGTAGATTAAGAGGTAGACACCGATTAAAAATGCGAAAAGGATGGAGTACATCAATCCACGGCGGATGATCAGATGAATATCTAGAAATTGATAGCGAATGATTGCCCAGGCAATGGAGCCCGCTCCACAGATCAGGGCGAGGATTGT
This sequence comes from Candidatus Zhuqueibacterota bacterium, assembly GCA_013202295.1. Taxonomy (GTDB): domain Bacteria; phylum Zhuqueibacterota; class QNDG01; order QNDG01; family JABMRT01; genus JABMRT01. The sequence continues at coordinate 6,633 of JABMRT010000293.1, read as the reverse complement.
GAATAGATGGGTCCAAATATCCGACATCTGGAAAAGTTGAAGCGCAGGAAGCAGAAAAGTCAGAGCGTACAAACCCATACTGATACAGATGCCCCACAATACAAATTGAATTTGTCGACGCTGCCGCTGGATCTTGAGTTCGCGATACCCTGTCCACATTATTGCAATAGCGCACATGATGTAGATCAGATTAATCAGGGCATAGCAGTTTTGATGGCAGGTGTAGAGCAGTCTGAGAAGTGAGAGCATCAGTCCGACAAAGATTCGAACTGGCTCTAGAATGGAGCCCATCTGGTCAGCCATCGCATTGATTTGTATGAGGTGCTGAATCTCATCCGGTGAAGAGAAAAACGCCAGCAGGAGTACATGAACGAGAGGAGGGAGAAATAATAAAACGGGGAGAATCCGATGTTTTTTGCTCCACGCATGTTCATACGGGAAGTAAAAGGAAAAGAGAAGAAGGAGCGGAAAAAAGAATTCCCATACGGTGAACACAAAGCGGAACGGTTCGAGAGACAATCCGGCGGCAGTGACATCCGGCCAGAAAAGTCCAAAGGCTCCGAAAATCGGTCCCATCCCGGCAAAAAACATCATCATGCCGGTGATTTGGTTTAAACGGCGCCGGCTGTTTTCTTTAACAATGATCAGGCCAAGCAAAATAAGAATGACGCCAAATGAAAGATAGAAGACCGCGATGAAAAGCGGAATCATGAGGAAGGTTTCTCCGGCTTGATTTTCATAGTCATGTGAATGGTCGTTCCTTTTGAGGAAAAATCGAACTTGACCTCATCCATCAATTGTTTCAGGATGAAAATGCCCCGGCCGCTTTCTTTCATAAGATTGTCCGGATTCAGCGGATTGGCTATCTGGTCGGGATTAAAACCGCCACCTTCATCCGCGATGGACACATGAATTGCATGGGGTCCCAGTTTGTACTGAATGACAACTTCCTTTTTTGGATCCTTCTTATTGCCATGCATAATGGCATTGCCAACTGCTTCAGTCACAGCAATTGCCAGATTGTCCAATTGATCCTCAGAAAGTTGTGTCAGTTCCGCAGCCTGTACGGTCAATTTCTCAACGCATTTTAACTGTTCAAGTTTGCTGGGAATAGTGCAGCCGAGCGTCTTTTTCCAGTTTCCCATAAGAGGTTTTTCCCGTTTTCTTTATGGATGTTGGACTACAAGGCCCAACGCATATGCATATCGATTCGTGTTAACAGCTGATTGGCAATTCCAATACTTTGTGTCAGTACCGTACTGCCGGACAGGCTTAAATTTAAACGATTTCCCATGTAAAGTATCCGCATCAATGGCCCGTGACTTTTAAAGTTCACATACTGTTCGCGTATCGTGTCTTCTGTTGGATCATACTGATACCGGTATCCGATTCGATAATAAAATGAATATCCCGGCATCAGGGTAAAATGGTTTAATGTCTTATACGTAAATGCAAGGTTCAGAGTTTGGCTCCGTCGATTTGTGAGCCTTTGTTCGAGCCAGTTTTTCCACAAAAGCTTGCCATTTTCATCCAGCTCCAACCGATACGATAAAAGAAAAGATGTGTTTTGAGAGAGCGTCGTATTCAGTGTGTCATCCAGTTGGTATTTGCGATAAAGAAAACTTCGGATTCCCGAAGTCACTGCATCAAAATCGTAATCTACATAATTGGCAAGCACTTCTGCTGATTGAATGAGACGAATCCTTTTCTTTGGTTGCCACTCTACAGTTGGATTGAGACGAAGGATGCGTGTCCAGTTGTTCTCTGCACTCTTGTCCGAATAAAGGTAGACAAAATGCAACAGATGAAGTTGCAGAGCGATTCTGGCTGAGAGCTCCGGTGAAAAGGTGTGCCGCAACACACATTTCAAACGAATCCGCATTTCATCGCGGTCATCCATATTTTCAGGATCGGGTGTATCATATCGGAAGCGCTGTAAACTGGCCAGCAAGAAAAGGGTGTCAGACCGGCTCATTCGGAAACTGTTTTTAATAGCCAATGTAGTATAGAGACTTTGATTGTCCGGTGTAAGAAGTAAGCTGCTCCCCGAGTAGGGTGATTCTGGCAGAGATTCGCCTAGCTGATACCGTTGATCTTCGCCCGCGTACCCAAAAAAAACATCCCCTGATAAAGTTTTCGTTTTCCAAATCAATCGCACATTGCTCTGTGTTCTCAGATCATTTCGTTCCCGCTTCAGGCCTTTTGCGGATCCACTGATCAAATCAATTTTCAATTTGCGAGAAGTCAGTCGTCCCTCAAAGGCGAATCGAAAACCAGGCGACAAACGATAGGACAGGATATTTTCCACACTTTGTGATTGTTCGTCACGGCTTTCAATGTCTCCCTCGTTTGAAATGTAATAGTCACGTCGATTCTTGCCGTAAATCAAACGCAACGAATCATATGTATCGATATGGAATTGACGGGAGACATTGTATTGCAAACGGAGACTCTTATTACGTCTTTCGCCCAGAAAATCTCCCTTTGCTCTTGTGGATAATGAATTGGAATAATCTGACCAGTGCAATCCTGTAAACTCCGCACCGCCCAGATAGGTCCATCCTGAATCGCGGCGATGAAAGCGTCTGTCCTCTATCACCCCAATTTCCACAGGAAAGCGTATGCGATTTAAATCATATTGTGAGCCGACAACGAAAGTATGCGTACGGATGTCATTGACATAACCGGATTGATAATCCGTGAAGATATAACTCGATCCCTTCATGACGAGATTGAGAGATGGGTTGAGTATTTTACGAAGTATGAATAGAAGATGATGCTGGTCCTTCCATTTGTTTTCATTGGCACGGACCTTGAGTCTCGAACTGTTTAAGAATTCATGAGCAGAAAGGAATAAACCGGGTTTCAGTGTTTTTCTGTAGGATAATCGTCCTGCCCAATAATCTGTGTTTAATCCCCGTTTATATCTGAAGGCAAGTGAATCATCCGGTGTACTGCACTGTCCCCCCACAGGTGAAAACAAGCCTATTCCCATCCAGATTAAAAATGAATAACAGATGAAATGGGATAAAGGCCGGACCCTCACAATACTCCCTCAACTGGCTGTGCTGCTATGATCCTGATTATCAGTCTGAATTTTCTTGCGCTTGCCCTTTTTGAGATAGCGGTCAGACAGAGATACAAAATCACGTTTGTTTTTTAAATGAATAGATCCGCCGGAGATAACCAGTTTTAGCGCATCCTCAACCGACATATCCAGTTCAAGGATTTGATCTTTTGGAACAAAGAGTAGGTAACCGGAAGTGGGGATGGGAGTTGTAGGTACGAAAACGCTGACCACATCACTGTCCAGGGCATCTTGCACGGGACCGCGTGTATCTTGCGTAAAAAATGCAATAGAATGGACCCCTTTTCGGGGATATTCGATCAGAATTGCTTTTCTGAATACTTCCCGTTTTTCGGAGAAGATGGCTTCACTGATTTCACGTATGGCAATATAGATTCGGCTAATAATCGGGATTTGTGTGACGATGTGATCGCCCAGCTCAATCAATTTGCCGCCCACATAATTTCGCGCGAAAAGACCCGCTAAGAAAAGAAGCAGGACAAGAACGAGAATTCCAAATCCCGGAATGGGATCATTGAGCCCAGTGATTCCAAACTGCAGATTTAAAAAATGGGTGACAGGTTCGCCAAGCCGCTCATCAATCCAGCTGAACAGTTTCACAAAGATGAATATGGTCAGAGAAATTGGAATGGCAACGAGCAGGCCTGCTGCAAAAGTTTTTCTGACTTCTGAAAACATTAATCTTCCTCCATTGGAACAACCCGGAGAATTTTTTCATTTTTTTTGGCCATGCCGTATTTTTCTCTCGCGATCCGCTCAATCTCGGCTGGATCATACAGTTTTTGTCTTTCTGCTTCGAGTGCTTCTATCGTTTGCTTGAGAGCAACAATTTCCCGTTCAAGTTGTCTCTTTTGCTGCTGAAGGCGGATTTGCTGAACGAATCCACGGCTGCCGGTAGAAAGTAGAAACAGGAGGGCCAGAAGGCCCAAAAATACGACCAGCCTCGCCCTCCTGTAAGGTTTTTTAGAATTACGAGCCATCAGGTCTCGATTGGTTTATCCATTAAACTTTGTGCCGGGATAAACTGCAGTTTCATCCAGGTCTTCTTCAATTCGTAACAATTGATTGTATTTGCAGATACGGTCTGTGCGGCTCGCTGATCCAGTTTTTATCTGACCGGCGTTTACTGCAACCGCGATATCCGCTATGGTGGTATCTTCCGTTTCACCGGATCGATGAGAGATTACCGCAGTCCATCCGGCTTTATGAGCCATTTCAATGGCGTTCAGTGTTTCCGTCAGGGTGCCAATTTGATTGACTTTGATTAAAATGGAGTTGGCTGATTTTTCAGCGATACCCCGTTCCAAATAATTTACATTGGTTACGAACAGGTCATCTCCCACGATCTGGCATTTTGATCCGAGTTTTTCGGTCATGAGTTTGAAACCATCCCAGTCGGTTTCGGCCATGCCGTCCTCAATAGAGTCGATGGGATACTTTTTCACGAGTTCTGCGAAATATTCCACCTGTTGTTCAGACGTCCTTTTTTTGCCCTTGTCACCTTCAAAAACCGTATAATCGTAAACGCCATCCTTGTAAAATTCAGATGCTGCCGGATCAAGAGCAAACATGATGTCTTCACCGGGTTTGTAACCGGTCTTCTCCACGGCTTTCAGGATGGTATCCAGTGTATCCTCGATGCTATTAAATGCCGGAGCGAATCCGCCTTCATCGCCGACGGCGGTGGAAAGTCCACGCTCGTGGATCACTTTTTTCAGATTGTGGAAAATTTCAGCGCCCATACGCAATCCTTCTTTGAAAGAAGATGCGCCCACAGGACGAACCATGAATTCCTGAAAGGCGATCGGAGCGTCTGAGTGAGATCCGCCATTAATAATATTCATCATAGGTACGGGCAGAACCTTGCCGTTCACGCCGCCGATGTAGCGGTACAGGGGTAGTCCGACCAATTCGGCTGAGGCTTTGGCCACTGCCAAAGAGACACCCAAAATGGCGTTTGCGCCCAATTTGGATTTAGTGGGGGTGCCATCCAGATCTATCAGCAATTGATCAATTTCAGCTTGATATAATGCATCTTCACCAATCAGTTCATCCGTAATTGTTTCATTGACATTTTCAACCGCTTTGCTAACACCTTTGCCCAGATAGCGCGCTTCATCGCCGTCGCGTAATTCGACTGCTTCATTCTCGCCGGTGGATGCGCCTGAGGGAACTGCCGCCCGGCCAAATGCACCACTTTCCAGGAGCACTTCAACCTCAAGGGTCGGATTGCCTCTTGAATCCAGAATTTCACGTGCGTGTAGATCGGTAATAATTGACATAAAAAATCCTCCTACTTAAAAAAAAGAACATGTTGTCTGTAAAGAGATTCCTGCAAAAAATCTCAACTTGATAAATGGTCCTGAATATTGCTTTTCAATATACAAAAAAAGGAGCTGAGATGAAAGTGAATCATTCCTATGGGGAATGGGGAAAGTTGAACGGGAAACGTACCCTGCCCAACATCCCCAAAAATTAAAAGATTAGAAGCCAGCCAACCCATACGATGATCATGGCAAACAGGGCGCTGAGGGCGTTAACACCATCGTTGTTGAGCCAGTGTAATCCGGACTTCAGTTCTGTTTTCTCTTCACAATGGATTTGCTTTTCCGTCACTTTTTTGCATTTCGCGCATTGGTATTGCGCTTGAATGGTCGCGCCGAGTAAGCTGTCGAAAAGACTGCCTGCGAGTCCTGCACCGATGATGATCCAAATTATTGGAATGGTCAAGATGCTTCGGAACATTTCCGGAGTAATGATCCATCCACTCCCGAATATTAATGCGGATCCCGCAAAGCTGGCGAATGTGCCGAGCGGTGTGATCCCGCCTGATGTGCCGTGTTCTACCACTTTAAAATTCAGGATGGATCTTGGTTTAAAACGGGAGAAGATGCCGATTTCCGTGGCCCAGGTATCCGCGTTGACCGCAGCCACACTGCCGAGAAAGAGCGCATACCAGATTGGATTCGGAAAAAAGGTGTATAGCATAACTGTCAATCCGGCAAGGCCGCCATTGGCGAGCACTTGATAAATATCCCGCTGACCGGACTTCTCATAATCCAGTTTGTCTTTTTTCTTTTTCCCAATCTTTGATAGTAAGCTGGATAAAATGAAGAATGTCAGGATGGGAATGGTCCAGGCCCATCCACCAGCTCCGAAAATAAGAGTCCCAAGCAAAAAGGTCGCAACACCTCCACTCGCGTTCAGGAATCCCGCCCGGACCGAAAGAATGGCCACAAGCAGGGCCAGACCGAATCCTTGCGTTACCTGGATGTTGTATATGATGGGTTGGGTAATCATGAGGGACATGACATATGCTGCTCCAAGCGGTGCGGTGATATTGTCTGATCCGGCTGAAGAAAGCGCCTCAAGCGCGGTGGCCACAGCTGCGACAATAATGCCGATCCAAATTGCGCGCCACCAGGGAAATGTCAGGTTGTCCAAATAAGCGATGTGCGGCATGACAAGCATGATCAATAGTAGAGTCGAGAGAAACATCGCGGCTGAACCTTCAATTGATTTGCGATCCCGCATCAGGATAAACT
>JABMRT010000292.1 GCA_013202295.1 Candidatus Zhuqueibacterota bacterium | reverse complement strand
GTTTCGAACTTGAATTCTTTACTGTACTTGCGTCTTCTTTCTTGATCAATCACGTGGACACCTCCTGTTAAGAGTAACAAAATAGAAAAGTCTTAACTTTGTGTCCACTAAAATATAGCAAGATCACGACGTCATTTATATGTCTCTATCCATAAATTATCACCCAGGCTACGGCTGGTGAACAGATTTTCAAAAAGGGAGTTTTTGCTCCCTTTTTTATTATTTATTCTGTATATTTAAAATAATTAAAAACAAATTAGAGCATATTATGTCCAGCACAATTGGAAGACTTTATCGAGTGACTACATTCGGTGAATCGCATTGCAGAGGAGTTGGCGCTGTGATCGATGGCTGTCCCCCGAAACTCCAACTCACTGAGGGAGATATTCAGCCCCAACTCGATAGAAGACGGCCGGGGCAAAGTGATTTAACCACCCCACGGGATGAAGCCGATCAAGTGACCATCCTCTCAGGCACAGAAAACGGGCTCACTTTAGGAACGCCGATCGCACTGCTTGTCCACAATAAAGATCAGAAACTGGGCGATTATGCAGAAATGCAGAAAACACCACGACCCTCGCACGCAGATTATACGTATCAGATGAAATACGGCATTCGTGCATCCAGCGGGGGCGGGCGGTCCAGCGCACGGGAGGCCATCGGGCGCGTGGCTGCGGGCGCGATCGCAGAGAAAATCCTCCAGTCCGCATATGGTGTAGAGATTGTCGCATGGGTGAGTTCTGTGGGTACGGTTCGAGCTGATAATGTCAACATGCAATCCGTCGCAAGGATGGATGTGGACCAGAATATAGTTCGATGTCCGGATACCAGTACAGCAAAATCAATGGAGGATCTTATCCGAGAAGTTTCTGACGCCAAGGATTCCATAGGCGGTACGATCTCCTGTGTATGCCGAAATCTCCCTGCAGGATGGGGAGAACCCGTGTTTGATAAACTGGAAGCCCGGCTGGCGCAGGCCATGCTTTCCATTCCTGCCACGAAGGGATTTGAGATTGGTTCAGGATTTCAAGGCAGTCAAATGCGCGGCTCCGAGCACAATGATCCATTCGTTCAAAAAGGAAACCGCTTGGGTACATCTACCAATTACAGCGGCGGTGTTCAAGGCGGGATATCCAATGGTGAGCCAGTTTGTTTTCGCGTGGCGTTTAAACCCGTTGCCACAATCGGATTGTCGCAAAAGACGGTTGATTTTGAGGGCAATGAGACTGTGCTTGAAGCAAAGGGGAGACATGATCCGTGTGTGCTTCCGAGGGCCGTGCCTATTGTTGAATCTATGGTTGCGTTGGTTTTTGCGGATTTGGCCCTGATTCAAAAATCACGTGAAGCAAGCTAGATATAAGCAGCGGAAAATACTATGTGGCTATTCCGGGCATTTCAGGATGACTGTATATTTTGTTCCTTTTTTATAATCCACTTTGATCTTGCCGCTGAGTTGTTTTTCTGCAAGTAATTTCACAAGTGTTAATCCGAGAGATCCGGTTTCATTGTCTACCTTATCCTCCGGCATTCCAACACCGTTGTCGCTAAAGATCAATTCGACCTCATGCTTACTGGATCGTTTAATTTTTATATCAATGAGACCCTTACCTTTGAATTCCGGGGGGAACGCGTATTTTAGAGCGTTGGTCAACAGCTCATTGATGATCAATCCACAGGGCACGGCGCGGTCGACTGGGAATTTAATATCCTCTATTTTTATATTGAGCTGAATTTTATCCATATTTATTTTATATGACCTGTATAACGCATAGGCCAGATTTCGGATATAATCGGCGAAATCGATTTCAGCTAGATTGGGGGATTGATAAAGATTTTCATGGACCAGGGCGATAGACCGTACGCGATCCTGACTTTCTTTGATCAGCTCCAAGTCCATTGGGTCTCGTATAAATTGTGTTTGCAAGCCGAGTAAACTCTGAATGATTTGCAGGTTATTCTTTACCCGATGATGGATTTCCTTAAGAAGTACTTCTTTCTCTTTGAGAGAATCTCTGATCTGATCTTCAGCCTGCCTTCTCTCGATTGCTGTGGCGATATGCTCTGAGATAAAGGTCATGACCTCAAGATCATTTTCTGAATAAAGTGCATCATCATGATAGCTTTGTACCACAACAACACCAAATGTTTTATGGGCAGATTTAAGCGGTACACCCATCCAGAGTTCAGCAGGTTTGCCTACCAAGCTAACCTTTTTCTGCTCAACCATTCGTTTAAAGGTTTGCTTGTCTGCGAGTAATGGCCATCCGGTTCTTCGTACAAAATCAGTCAGGCTGTATTTCATCTCTTCCTGTGTAAACTGATCGTTTTTCTGATACTCATCCACCATAAAAGGAAAGGTATAATGATTTAAAATCTCATCATACAGAGCCACATATAAGTTTTTCGTGTCAATTAATTGTCCTAGATGTTTGTGTATGATGGTCAGGAGATCGTCCAGATTTTTGGACTGATTGGTGGCCTGTGAGATGTTGAACAATACCGATTGCATGATGGCGTTGTGTCTTTGCTCTGTAATATCCCGTACAGATGTTGTATAACCGGCCGTATTACGCTCGATAGTGGATTGAATTTCCAGAGTTTTCTGTTTAAACTCGACCTCATAGGGAGGAATGCTGTTTCCGGCAAAAAAGGACACTATTTTTTTAAGGACTTGCGGGATGTCTTTGGGTTTTAGAAATTTATTCACCAGGTCAGTGGCATACTTTCCAATGATTTGATCTCGCGATATATCTGTGATTCTGGTAAATGCATCATTGACATCCAGCACGATACCCTTTTTATTGAGAAAAATAAATCCATCTGCCGCGCTCTTGAAGACTGCACCATACTTCTCTTCACTTTCTTGTAAAGCCTCACTGGTTTTACGTTTTTCGCTGATGTCTTCAACGATGGCGAGAGTGTAGATGGTGCCGTCCTCATCTGTTTTCAGTAATGTCACTGTTGTTATTGCCCAAACGATTTCTCCCGTTTTCTTGATATACCGTTTTTCTCTTTGAAAAGATGGGATCTTCCCTGAATACAATCCCTGTATGTATTCTTTATCTCCTTTCACATCATCGGGATGAGTGATGTCACTGACGCTCTTTTCTTTCAGCTCTGCGGGAGCATACCCCATCATATTACAAAATGCTGGATTAATATCATCAAAGATTATATTCCGCAATATAGCGACGCCCAAGGGATTTTTCTCAAATACTGTTTTGAAACGTGTCTCACTCAATCCCAATGATTGTTCAGCAATTTTCTGCTCTGAAATATCGGTTGAGATGACTGTGATCGCCTGTATGGATCCAGTTTCTTCATCTCGTATGGGACTCAGGGTTCGTAAGAAATATAGACCATCCCGGTCACTCTGATATTCATAATCGACAGGCTTGCCGGATTTAATCACACTCTGAATCCGTTTTACAAATTGGTTTGTGTTTTTATCCGAATGAAATTCAGCATAGGCCTTGCCGATGAATTGTTCCTGATCACCAACTCCAAGCCGGGTTAAATAGGCCTGATTCATGAGCAGATAATTCAGTTCCGTATCCAGTAGATAGATTGCGTTGTGATTTGAATTGATGATGGACTGGTATCGTTCCATCATTACTCTGCGCTCAGTCTCTGCCGTTCTTCTTTTCGAGATATCTTTAAAAACCAGGATGACGCCGGTGATCTTGCCCTGCTCATCACAGATGGGCGAACCACTGTCATCTATGGGGATGTGCTGGCCATTTTTTTGTACAAGCAAAGTGTGATGCGCCAGTTCTATGATTCGACCCTCGCGTAATACCTGATCCGCCGGATTTTTGACGGGTTGTTTTGTGACCTCATTGACTATCCTGAAAATCTCCTTAAGAGGTTTTCCGAGGGCCTGTTGCTGGGTCCATCCCGTGAGAGTCTCGGCCACCGGATTCATGAAGGTTACAAGACTGTTTGTATCAGTTGAGATGACACCATCCCCAATGCTGTTCAGAGTGGTGGAGAGCCAGGCTTGTTTTGCTTTGATATCCATTTCAAGGCGATGACGATGCAATGAGGTCTCAATGACACCAATGAGTTCACGAATCTGAAAGGGCTTTAAGATGAATCCATAGGGGCTTGACTCTTTGGCTTTTTGAAGGGTGGCATTGTCTGCATAGGCGGTGAGATAAATCACGGGGATGTTGTATGCCTGCTGAATTTCTCTTGCCGCATCAATCCCTGACTTTTCGCCTTGAAGCCTGATGTCCATCAAGATGAGATCGGGGGAATCGGATTCTGCTTTTTTTATTGTTTTTTCAGCGGTGGCTGTAATGCCCACGATCTGATATCCAAGACTTTCAAGACTTCGGCTCAGATCTTCTGCAGCAATGGCTTCGTCTTCAGCAATCAGAATTTTAATTTCGTTCATGGTCGATCTCTCAAGATGTCCATGCAAAGCTGCAAAGTTTCGCGAGATAGTGAAGCACTAGACTGTTTAACAAACTCGAACAAAAGGATTTACCGAACTCCGACAATAGTACGGATGAATGGGTACAATCTGTAAACATTCTGATAAAATGTCAAGAGATATCCAGCAATTTTTGTTATCTTTTTGTTATATTGATTTCGCACTTGTGTTCAAATGATTTATTCAGTATTATTTTTCATTGCTTTCTTTAAAGGAGTTTACATGGATTTATTTGATGCTATTCGTCAGCGGTTCAGCTATCGCGGTGCCTTTTTAAAACAGAGTGTTCCACGCGAGGATTTGGAAGCGATTGTCCAGGCCGGATTAGATGCGCCTTCTGGAAAAAACATGCAGACTACATCATTCATAATTGTGGATGATCCGGAATTGCTGGATTCCATCCGAGCCATCGCTTCTCATAACAAACCACTTCAGTCGTGCCTGGCATTGATCTGCTGTGTAATTGATCAATATCCAGAGCCAATCTATCATGACTTTTCCTTTCAAATTGAAGATTGTTCAGCAGCCGTTGAAAACATGCTTCTCGCAATTACCGCGCTGGAATACAGATCGGTTTGGCTGGACGGTATGCTGCGTCTGGAATCCTGCGCCGAGAAAATAGGAGCGATACTCGGGATTCCACCGAATAAAAAACTCCAAATTATGATGCCGGTGGGCTTGCCCGCTGAGGAGTATCCCCGCCGCGAGAAAAGACTGTTTCATGAACGCGCCTGGTTCAACGGATGGAAGCATGACTGATTCCAAAAGCCAGATACCCAAATGGCTGGAGTGGGCGCGCGAGATTCAGGCGCTGGCACAGACCGGACTTGCTTTCAGTGAGAATCCTTATGAAGAGGAACGTAATCAGAAGTTGATGCGGCTGGCTTCTGAAATCATAGCTAGTTATTCCAACCTGGATGAAGCCGAAACCAATAACAACATGCTTCAGCAGCCCGGATATGCGACACCGAAAATTGATGTACGCGGCGCGATCATTCGGGATAGACACATTCTTCTTGTCCAGGAGGCAATGGATGAGAAATGGTGTATGCCGGGGGGGTGGGTGGATGTGGGTGATGAACCGGCTAAATCGATTGTCCGAGAAATTAAAGAGGAGAGTGGATTTGATGTCCAGATAACCAAGGTTATTGGTGTGTTCGACGCCAATCGGGATGGACGCCCCATGGAACTGTATCACGCATTTAAAATTATTTTTTTCGGTGAGATCACGGGCGGCAATATCCAAACGAGTCACGAAACACTCGCCGTAGATTTCTTTCCTCTGGATGATCCCCCAGCCTTGTCCATGAACCGTACGCATCCCAGACATTTGGAAGAAATTCAAAAGCACTTGGAAAATCCAGAACGTCCAACCTATTTTGAGTAATGGAGGAAATATGAGTTTGATTGGAAATTTACTGTGGATTATTCTTGGCGGTGGAATCATTCTGTTCTTAATTTATTTGATTGCCGGTGTAGTCCTTTGCCTGACCATTATCGGTATCCCGTTCGGGATTCAGCTGATCAAGTTGTCCATCCTGGCCCTGGCACCCTTTGGTAAAGAGATCCAGGTGGAACGCGCTTTGACAGGCCCGCTGTCCATCATCATGAATATCCTCTGGATAATCATCGGTGGTATTGAGACTGCGCTGGCTCATCTTATTTTCGGAGTGCTTTGTGCGATCACGATTATCGGTATCCCCTTTGCCAAGCAACATCTTAAATTGGCAGCTATGGCTCTGACACCATTTGGAGTAATAGTTCGATGAGAACGAATTTGAAAAGCTATCCGCAATTCGAAAGAAAAGATGAAAGCGCCACCTGGAGGCAGAAGCTTCACACGATTATTTTCGAGGCCGATACACCGGCTGGCAAGCTTTATGATGTGATTCTGATCGGAAGCATTCTGCTCAGCGTGCTGGTTGTGCTTGTGGATAGTGTGCAAGTGATTCGGGAATCGTATGGGCCATGGTTGATAAAGCTCGAATGGATCTTTACAATCGTTTTCTCAATTGAGTATATGCTCCGGCTTATTGTTGTGAGAAGGCCGGTCATGTACGCGTCAAGTTTTTTTGGGCTGATCGATTTATTTGCCATTCTGCCGACTTATCTCAGTTTAATTCATCCGGTCACACGATATTTAACAGTCATTCGCATACTGCGGCTTTTGCGGATATTCCGCGTCCTTAAACTTGTACAATATCTCAAAGAAGCGCATGATCTGGTTGAAGCGCTTAAAGCTAGCCGGCGCAAGATTACGGTTTTTCTGTTCACTGTTCTGACTCTGGTTGTGATCTTCGGCTCCCTCATGTATGTGGTTGAAGGCGAAGCAGGTGGATTCTCGAGCATCCCGCATAGTATTTACTGGGCCATTGTGACTCTCACCACGGTTGGATATGGCGATATTTCTCCGGTCACCGGATTGGGTCAGACGCTCGCCGCGCTTATTATGATTCTGGGATACAGCATTATCGCGGTACCCACTGGCATTGTCACAGCCCAACTGATTACAGGAATGCCTCGTGAAATTTCCACACAAGTTTGTCCGGTATGCCGTGCCGAGGACCATGACACAGATGCGAAGTTTTGCAAGCTTTGCGGAGGGAAGTTATAAAATTCCGAGAATTAGGATTGAAGTGGTTTACCGATAAAGATGCGAATTGAAATCGTTAAATATTCCGATTACCAAGATGAGATCATCCGGATTCGACATGACGTATTTGTGATCGGGCAGAATGTTCCGCCCGATCTGGAAATCGACGGCAAGGATTCCGAATGTGTTCAGGTGTTGGTGTGGGATGATCAGGATCGTCCCATCGCCACGGGCAGGATGCAGATGGACGGAAAGATTGGTAGAATGGCTGTCCTCCAACCGAATCGTGGGCAGGGGATTGGACGACGAATGCTCGATGTGTTCATAGAGCACGCCCGATCCAATAACTATGAAAAAGTGTATTTAAATTCGCAGATGCAGGCCACACCGTTTTATGAGAAGGCAGGATTTCAATCCAAAGGCAAGATCTTTTATGAAGCAGGTATCCCGCATGTGAAAATGATGCTTAACCTTTAAACAGTATTCCTCAACATTTAATCCAGCTCTTTAAAATCCTGGGCCGCAAAGAATCTACCAGAAGGACCATTGTCCTCCAATAACGCTGGAACGAGGGCTCCGGGTAATACAGTCTCAACCTCATTCTCCGCATTTTCGCCGCCCATGTCGGTTTTCAGCCAGCCCGGATCCACATGATTGACAAGCACATTGGTTTCTTTCAATTCGGCTGCTAGGTCTTTCGTATATTTATCAATCGCTGCTTTGGAAACGCCATACGGGGCGAGATGCGGTGTATCTTGAATACCCGAGGTGAGATTGATAACACGGCCGAATTTTCGTTCGATCATGCCCGGAACAAATGCATTGCACAGTTGAACTACGGTGAACAGATTGACCTGAAAAACCTTCTGCCACTGATCCATGGGGATCTGCCAGACTTCTTTCCAGGTGTTCATGATGGCGGCATTGTTATACAAGATATCCACATATCCCGGTCCTGACTTGACCCCTTCTATAACTGAAGTGATTCCTGCTTCGGTTGCCAGATCTCCGGAGACGGAATGAACCTTAACATCGAGATCCTTTAAAAGTTGAATTGTCTCCTCGGTATTAGACAGGGTGCGTCCGTGTACGATGACATTACAGTTACGACGGGCCAATCCGAGTGCGATCTGTTGTCCAATTCCGCGGCTTGATCCGGTGACAAGTGCCCATTTCTTCTCCAGATTTTTCATTATTACTATCCTTAATTGTTGATTGAGTTGAAAAAAAGTACCTGATTTAATGGCGAATGTCAAGCGCCAATATGTTTGACTTTCAGAACCCCCCCCTCGAAACGGCCTGACTTGGAGGAGTAATTCGATTTATTTATCAGCGGGCGGGCCATGAACAAGTTTGTGGCTGCGCTTTCCGCAGTCTCTTCGGGATGGTCGTCCTGGCTCGTGCTGAGTGTTAGCGGCAAGACTTACACTATGAAACCTTAGCGGATTGATACCGTATCATGGTGCAATCCGATTTTTATTTATTGTTAACTTGAGGTTGGATGATGAAGACTTTAATTGTTTATGCTACATCACATGGATGCACAGAACAGTGTGCCGAGAAAGTCCGGACCGGTTTAAATGGTGAGGTCGAGTTTGTGAACCTAAAGCACAATCCAAAGATCGATCCCGCATCATACGACACAGTCATTGTGGGTGGATCGATCCATGCGGGCCGGATTCAGGGGCGTGTGAAGAAATTCTGTACCGCGCATGAGAATGTGCTCCTCACCAATAAACTGGGATTATTCATCTGCTGTATGGAAGAGGAGCGAGCACAAGAAGAATTTGACAATAATTATTCAGATACTCTTCGGGATCATGCCACAGCCAAAGGAATTTTCGGGGGCGCGTTTGATTTTGAAAAGATGAATTTTATCGCAAAGGCGATTGTGAAAAAGGTCGGTGGTGTGACAGAAAGTGTTAATAAAATTTCAGTGGAATCTATTGATAAATTTATCAAAGAAATAAAATAACCTCTTGTCTCCTTACTCCCTCTCTCCAAAAGCCCTTTTCGATGAAAGGGGCTTTTTTTATTATTAATCGTCCTACTTCCCAACTCGCCATTTCAGTGACAGCATCACATAGCGTCCGATGGTGTTCCATTCCTGCTCCATCAGATAATTTGCGGCACTGGTGCGTCTGAATCCGATATTCTTATTCAACAGGTCTGATCCGTACAGGGTGAGGGTTGCTTTCTCGCCCATGAAATAATAACTGAATCCCGCGTTGATCACGGGGATGTTTACCGCTTCCGTGAAGCTTTCTGAATCATAATTCGCGACATTGATCTCCGTGTCGAAAGTCCACTGTTCGTTCGGGGTGAAACGGATATCCGTGTAATACTGGGTGTTGTAGTAGATGCTGTTCATCAACTTGTCAATTGAAAATTTCGAATCCGTCATACTTACTGAACCGCCGAAACGAATGTCCACGATCTGTTTTCTTCTGTTCTCGAAGTTCAAACCAAAGGTGTGTGTTAAATTGGTCTGAACATTCTCCTCCGAATTGATCATCGTGATTCCCCGGCTCAGATTCTCATGGGAGACGATATTCACTTTCAATCCCATCACTTGAATCGGGGTTGAAAATGAAATATAGGATGAAGCGGATGCCTGATAGGGCACATTGACCGGCGTGATGGAACTGACGAGGTCGCGGTCTGTTGTCTGGGACCAGCTGATCTTGTCCTGTGTGTATGAGCCGCTCACACGGACAAAGAGTGAGGTGAATGAAAAATAATCAAACAGCCAATAACTGGATGAAATCGTATGTCTGTATTCGGGGATCAGTTCCAGGTTACCCTGATAAAGAGACAACAGGTTCACCGTATTGAGAACGGGCAGGAGCTGATTGACTGTGGGCATGTTGACGTTTGTCTGATAAGACACGTGGATGTGCCGGCCCTTGCGGGCGGTTCTGTTGAAATGAATACCCGGCAGGATGTAGAAATAACCGGATTCGCCGATGCTATGATTATCCAGAGTTTTGTCAAATTGATTCCAGCGGGCTCCAAGATTGAACCTTAGTCGGTATTCACTGGTATTCCGTTCGAGGGAGAGAGAAGGATTAAATATCAATTCACGGGTGTTCATCTCGGCTTTCAGTGAATCTCCGGAATCATTTTGTTGTCCGGTGCTCCCCTGGCTCCTGTTAAGGTTGCTGTTATTCAGTCTCATCCGGAAACTCGTATTCAAATACCACATGGGCCTGATTTTTTGTACCAGGATCGGATTGACACTGATCGTCAGATTGTCTGTTTGATCATCCTGAAAATCATCGTCAGGTGTGAATCTGTCCGGTGTGTTACTCATCGTCCTGTTGGTCCAGTCCATCTCGGAAGCACTTTTATCGTACGATGCATCAATGTCGGTTTTAATCTGGGTGTTCTCCCGGTTGAGCTTGATAATGTCCACACCTTTGACACTGAAGTTGAGCTGATCCGAATGGCTGTTCCTCAGATTGTCCAGACTGTTGACCAGAGAGTCATTGAGGTGGGTCTGTGTCCAGGTGTGTGTCTCGCGGTTGTTGGTGGTGAGGGACAGATCCCCGTCAATAATCAGGTTGTGTTTTTTGTTAAAATGATGACGCACGCCAAAATTTGCTTTATGCGGAGTGTTCCGTTCATCCTTTGCCAGGTTTTCGACCTGATCATAGCTGCCGGTTTTCAGGAAATTTTCTGTTGAGGTTCTTTGATCCAGAATGGTTTTTGTTGAGCTGATTAGATAGCTGCCAAAATACCGGTTGATTTTCGATTTGTTATAGGAAAGATTGAGGCCTCCTGCCACCGAGGTGTTGCGACCGCTGACCTGTTTACCCCAATCCTTATGACGTTCATCCGTATAGCCGAAATCGTTGATGTTGTTGTTCATACCCAGCAGTGCGCTCTGCAGTTTGCTTGAAAAGCGGTAGATTTTCCCGCTTGCCTTATAATGTTCCTTTGTCCCTCCACCGGCTTCCATTTCACCAAAATATCCCTTTTTGTGATCTTCATTGAGCATGAGGTTGATCGTGCGCTCGCGCACGCCGTCATCGATGCCCATGAATTCGGCTTCTTCGGATTTTTTATCAAAAATCTGCACTTTGTCCACTGCTTTGGCAGGTAAATTCTTTGTGGCGATTTTAGGATCTTTGCCGAAAAATTCCTTGCCGTCGACCAGTACCCGTTCGACGTCTTCCCCCAAGGCTTTCATGTTTCCGGATTTGTCCACTTCGATTCCGGGTAACTTTTTCAGCAGATCTTCCACGACCGCGTCTTTTTTGGTTTTGAATGCTTTTGCATTAAACGACACAGTATCCTGCTTGATTTGAATCGGGACATAATCTGCCGTTACCACCACTTCCTCGGTCAGGGCCGGCTTCATCACGGTATCTCCAAGATTTTTCCCCGATTCGGATGGAATGGTCACGCTCTTGTATATGATCTCCTTGGCGGCAAATGAAAACTGCATCAAATACTGCCCGGGTCGGATACGTTTGATTTCATAGATGCCCTTGTCGTCTGCCACGTCAAAATACTGCAACGTGGAGTCGGCCGGATTTAACAACACGATTTGTGCATAGATTAAGGGATCACCGTCTTCGTTGATAACGCGTCCGGTGATGGTGTGCTGCGCGAAGCAGGGGAACGTAACAAACAAAATCTTGATTAAAATAGAATTCCACTTCAGAGTTTTGACAAGATTTAACCGGTCAAAGTCAAGAATCATTACTTTTCGCCCCATTGGTTGGCTTCATGATACTCTTTTATTTTCTCTTTCATGATTTGGTTGAACTTATCTTGTGTGACCTTTTGCCCTTGTCCGGTTTTGACAGAACGGATTCATCCGGCAGAGTCAGGTCCACAGATTGAGCCAGAAAGACAGTTTCTCCATTGATTTCCACAGCCAGGATGAGCCCGGGCAGGCCGAAAAATTCATCAGGACCCACGGAGAATGGGATTTCCGGTGTGAAATAGGCCCTGATTTTTCGGTCTCCGTCTTCGAGTTCAGCACTCATGCAGAGATAGTTCAGGATTTTTGTTTTTTGGGTGGTGAGTTTCCAGGGGGGAATTGTGATCTCATCTGTCACCATAAAATCTCGTGACATAAATTCAATCTGACGGATCATCTCGTTTTTTTCGAAATCATAATAAATGCCAATCAAATTGGATTTGGGTCTCTGCACATAATCGGCTTTCATCTGGGCCTCTTTGACATGCTGAGGCAAAAAATCTTTGGCCCATGGATCTTTACCGTAGTGTGCTCTGTTTTCTATGAAGGCAAGTACCTTGGCACCCTTATTCTCTGGGGGCAAAGATGCGAGCCAGTCTTTGACTTTGGGACCGTCAAACTGTGCAAAAACAGTGTGGAAATCATATTTTGTAATATGCTGGTATCTGACGGCTCCACCTTCTATGTCCCCGGCGGATAACAGACTGGATACCATAATGAGTATACTTGCACTAACACACTGAATCAGAATTGAACGCTTCATCAATCGGGCTCCATTATTAATACCCTATTTCCATTAAAGATAGTAAAAGCAGGTGTAATTTGTAAATGAAAAGATTTCAGGTTGACAAAATCGTGTATGAATTGGACATAAATACGGGCGAATTGTTACCGGCCCCGATGCGGATTGTTTCTTCTTCTTATTTCGTTTTCCTGCGTTTCCTTGTACTCTTCAATTTTTTCTTTCAGTATATTATCAAATTCTTCCTGTGTGATTTTTTTGCCATCCTTTGGTTCTGCAATGATATCCTTTTCCGGTGGTGTAAGATCAATGAATGTTGCCAGATAGACAGTTTCACTGTTTTTCTCAACCGCCAGGACCAGCCCAGGCAGACCGATAAAGTCTCCGGGACCGAGAGCAACTGGAATCTCCGAGGTAAAATAAGCAATTATGGACTCATCTCCTCTTTTTAATTCCGCACCCATGCAGGTGTAGTCCAGAATATTCGTACTCTTGTTGGTGAGTTTCCAGGCGGGGTTTTCGATCTCATTCGCGATACGAAAATACCGTGTCATGAATTCGACCTGCTCGATTTTTTCATTTTTTTTGAGATCGTAAAAGATTTTTTCCAACTTGGGTCTGGGTGGGCGCATTATTTCCATGTGCATCGTGATCCGCTGCAGTATCGGGTCAGCGCTTTCTTGTTCCCCACTTTCAAACAGAGCAGATTCGACATCAAAGGTGAGTACTTTTTGACCTGTTCTCGCTTCGGGTAATTCTCCGCCGAAATACTGTGTCATGCGGGTCATTGCCTCTTCATCAAATACCGTTTCAAAATCGAGTTTGGTGATTTGCTGATAGGTGACAGTACCGGAGAGATCCTGGGCTGGTGAATGTCCTGCTATGAGAATAAACATAACAGACATATAGCGAAACATCGTTCTCATAAAACAGTCTCCTTTCGACAATGATTTGTCGTATATGTATAAAAAAATAATAAAATAAATGATAACAGCCTAATATTATATAGATACTTTCTTAATTCAAATCACTGTAGAAGCTGAAAGCCATGAAAGCGCTTTGCAAAGGGGAGGATATTGATTATCTTTTAAGTGACTCTAATAACTTTGTCAATAAACATTGCGGAGATAAAAAATGAAACAGCTGAACCAGGGGATGATCATCTGTGGTGTTATATTCCTGTTCATGTCTTCATGTTCAAACCGGGTTGGATCAACAATACCTGCCGATCCACAGCTCACTTATGAAGCCTACACTCCTGAACGCACTGACAGAATCATTTCAAGATCGGAGTATGCGGAAAAACTCGAGGGATTCTGGCTCGCCCAGTGCATCGCCAACTGGACCGGTCTCGTGACAGAGATGGACAAGATTGGAAATATCGGTGAAATAAAAACCGGAGCTTTTTATACCAGAGAGGATTGGGGCAAGCCGGATCAGCCCAGCATATGGGCCGAAGGGGTGCCGAGTGAACTGTCTCCGACGATTGACTTTGTGGTTGAGGAACCGGGGGAGGTGTGGGGTGCCGATGATGATACGGACATTGAATATATCTACCAGCACCTGTTGTATTCAAATCAGACCAGTGTGTTATCCGGAGAACAAATCAAAGCAGGTTGGCTCAAACACATTAAGGCAGAAGAGGAAAACTATCTGTGGGTGTCGAATCAGGCTGCATTGGATTTAATGCGCGAAGGGATTGTTCCACCCGAAACAAGCCACCCGGACAAGAATCCTCATTATGAGATGATCGATGCACAGCTGACCACGGAAATTTTCGGTCTGTTCGCGCCTGCCCGTCCTGACGTGGCTTTGATCATGGCTTACCTCCCCATCCGGACAACCGCAAGAGACAATGCAGCTTGGATCGCTGAGTTTTATGTGATCATGTATTCATTGGCATCCCGTGTGGATATGGATATGAGCATGAAAGACCAGGTCTTTTGGATGGCTGAACAGGCACGGAAACATCTGCCGGAAGATTCATATTCTGCCGCGATGTTTGATTTTGTCAAATCCTGGTATGAATCCGGTGTGCCGTGGGAAGAGGCACGGGACAATGTATATCAGCGGTATCAGGTCGATCAGATGGACGAATATGATATCACATCCAAAAAATTATACTGCAATGGCTGTTTTGCTGCAGGAATTAACTTTGCGGCAAGCATTGTCAGTCTGCTCTATGGGGAAGGGGACATCGTTGAGACAATCAAAATCGGTGCCCTGGCTGGCTGGGACTCGGACAATCCAACGGCCACCTGGGGCGGGCTCCTGGGTTTTATGCTTGGCAAAACGGGTGTCGAGAAGGCGTTTGACCGAACCTTTGCTGATCGGTTCAATATCCATAGAACCCGTGTGGGCTTCCCCAATGATGGCATCGACTCATTTTCAGAAATGGCAAAAAAGGGAGTCTACATAGTAGACCGCGCTGTTCAGGAGGAGATGGGTGGTGGTGTAGATTTGGAAAAAGATGTCTGGTATATTCCGGATCAAGGTAATCGCTGATTTATAGGATTACATCACCCGCAGTAATGATCACTTCCCCTTCACTTTCCGTTTTAAGTATCAAACAGCCGATTTCTGTAAATCCTCCGGCGATACCGGTTTTTGTCCGGTCCTGCATGTTGACTGTGATGCGTTTGCCAAGAAACGGAATTCTTTGAATATATCGCTCCCGAATGGCAGGGAAACCGATCTTCAACAAAGATTCATAATCCTCAAAGAAAAATTCTAGTAAGTTCTCAAGAAAATCATCCTTGTCAATTTGTATCCCAGTAACGAGATTGAGTGCTGTAGCGGGCTGATCAATTCGTTGAATTTGATCTGCGCTCATATTCAAATTGACACCAGCGCCAAGAACAATTCCTTTCAGGTGATTGTCGCATATCGATGCTTCGCTCAATAGTCCAGCAATTTTTGCATCATTCATCAGCACGTCATTAGGCCATTTGATGGTGGCATGCACGTCATATTGTTCGAATATATCGCAGAGCACTAGCGACATATATTGTGTTAAATTAGCGATAGGGCAATTTTCATTCAGTTCGAGTTTTGGTTTGAGCACGATGCTCATGAAAATGTTTTCTGGAGCATCTGAATTCCATATGCGCTTGAAACGGCCATATCCGGCAGTTTGACTTTCAGAGAGGATAATTTGACGATCTTGGAGGGTGTCCAAGTGGGCCATGGCATAGGTGTTGGTTGAGTCGAGTTGATCAAAGTGGAGGATATTGAAATCGGTCATAAAAATTTACCACAGAGTAACACTGAAACATGCAGACGAATATAAGTTATTAAAAGAAAAATCCCGAAACAAGAGGTTTGTTCCGGGATTAACATAAACGTTTATATCAATCTACGATGCTTTTATCGTGCAGATCACATCGCTTTTATCTATGGTCTTTCCGGGTTTGAAGTGAAGTTTTCCCATAATTCCATCTGTCGGTGAGTCGATGTTGTTATTCATTTTCATAGCTTCAATGACAGCTAGGGTTTCGCCTTCTTTAATGGTATCGCCCTCTTTCTTGTCGTAGCGGATGATGATACCTGGCAGAGGAGCAGTTACAGCAATTTCACCTTCAGCGGGTGCAAAATCTTTCTTTTTCTTGGTCGGAGTAGAAACACCTGGCCCCGCATTCATGCCGCCTTGGGTGTGGGCTGCACTGGTCTGGAAGGTCGGATTGGGGAAGACCGGATAATGGCGAATACGCGGTGGCCCCAACGGATCATTGACTTCCACTTTGAAGTATTCATTATCCACATAGACATCAAAGCTGCGGATGTCCTCCGGTTTTTCCGGCATGCCGTCGGGGAATTCATGTTTTACATCGTCCCCGTTCTGCGGCTTTTTCTTGCGGATGTTGACTGTAGCATCGCCTTTTAGGAAGATGATGCCTTTTTCCTTACATGTTGCGGCGATGAACACATTTTCATCTGTGATAGGAAGACCATTTTCCCGTAACATGGCCTCTGCAACCGCGCGTCCTTTGGTGGGGTCTTCATCATTGATTATGCGGGGACTGCGTGTGGTTGGCGGTAGATTGAGCTGATCCTGGGCGAGTTTCACTATGTTGGGATCTGGCGGTACAGGGGTTTTACCGAAATAGCCGAGTACCATTTTGCCATATCCTTCAGCGATTTTTTCCCACGGACCGGCCATCACGTTATTAAAGGCCTGTTGAAAATAAAACTGAGAAACCGGAGTGACTGACGTGCCGAAACCGCCCTTAGCGACGACTTCGCGCATGGCTGCGATCACTTCGGGATAACGATCCAGGATTTTATTGTCACGCATCATCTGTGTGTTGGCGGTCAATGCGCCGCCTGGCATGGGCGAGTAGAAAATCATAGGCTCCACCCGGACGGCTTCAGGCAGATCCACGTAATCCTTCATACATTCTTTAAAAAACGCTTCCGCTTTCATCAGTTTTTCGATGTCGAGCCCCAGATCAAATTGGCCGCCTTTGAGCGCCTGCGACATGACTACGATATCTGTTTGACACGTGCCGCCTGAACAGGGCGCCATGGAGAGGTCAATACCGTTTGCACCTGCTTCTAAGGCCGCCATATAACATGCCACGCTGATGCCTGCCGTTTCATGTGTGTGATAGCGGATAGGAAATTTTCTGCCCATCTTGGAGCGTGCTTTTTTTACCGTTTTATAAACGGTTTGCGGCAGCGCTGTGCCTGATGCATCCTTGAAGCAGAGCGAATCGAATGGAATATCCGCAGCCCGGATCTTGCTCAGCACATCAATATAAAATTCGTGTGTGTGCGCGCCGGAGAGTCCGGGAGGCATTCCCATCAATGTGACACAAATTTCGTGTTTCAATCCGGCATTGACAATGCAGCGGCCACTGTAATCCAAATTATCCACATCATTCAATGCATCAAAATTTCGTATGGTCGTCATGCCGTGTTTTTTGAACATTTCCGCGTGCAGCTTGATTATGTCTGAGCTTTGTGAATCCAAACCTACCACATTCACACCGCGTGCGAGCGTCTGCAGGTTGGCTTCAGGGCCGGTAGTCTGACGGATCTGGTCCATCATGTCAAAGGCATCCTCATTACTGTAGAAGTAGGGTGCCTGATACCGTGCACCGCCGCCGACTTCGAAATGCTGAATACCAGCTTCCATAGCGACTGGGATCGCGGGTAGAAAATCCTGGGTCAATACACGAGCGCCATAAACGGATTGAAATCCGTCACGGAATGCGGTCATCATCACATCGATCTTTTTATTCTTTTTAAGAAAAAACATGATCTATTTTTACTCCTTCTTATCGTCTCTCGGTTGCATACTTGTCTGCATTCGTGATGTGGCTCTGTAGGAAACAGAGCGGCACATCCGGGAACCGAGCCATTTGGCACGTTGCAGCTGAAATCCTTTTTCCGGCTGATTGTGATCCGGACAGAAATGATGTTTTCTGAATAATTGGAGCTGAACCAGTTTGTTCAGTCTGGCAGTGGTGCGACGACCAAAGCAGGCCCATGGATTAATACGATGGTGGGGAAGTGCATATGGAGACGCATCTTCCTGTTGGGACCGTTCCTCCTGCAGGTAATGCATGACACCCGCAATCGCTGCTGCTTTTCTTTTATTCATATCAGGTCACTCCTACAGGGGAATGTTGCCGTGTTTCTTGGGTGGCAGGGTTTCATTTTTGGTTTTCATGATTTCCAGCGCCTCAATCAACCGGACGCGGGTTTGCTGCGGCTGGATGACCGCGTCAATGTAACCACGACTGGCCGCCACATAGGGATTGTAGAGGAGGTCCTGATATTCATCCATCTTTTCTTCTTTGACCTTATCGCCCTGCTTGCTTGCTGCGATCTCTTTACGGTAGATGATATTGACTGCACCTTCGGCTCCCATCACTGCGATCTCTGCAGAGGGCCATGCGAAGACCATGTCTGCGCCGAGATGGCGGGAGCACATAGCGATGTAAGCGCCACCGTAGGCTTTGCGGGTGATCACTGTCAATTTGGGCACAGTCGCTTCGGAATAGCTCCAGAGCAGTTTCGCGCCGTGACGGATGATGCCATTCCACTCCTGGTCTTTACCGGGGAGGTAACCCGGTACATCCACCAGATTAATCAGGGGGATATTAAAGGCGTCACAGGTACGGATAAAACGTGCGGCCTTGTCCGAGGCATTGATATCCAGACAACCGGCCAGATATTGTGGTTGGCTGGCGATGATACCCACAGGACGACCATTCAGGCGTGCAAGCGCTGTGATGATATTTTCCGCATAGTGCTGATGCGATTCAAAAAATGCACCGTTGTCCACGATGCTGTGGATCACATCGCGCATGTTGTATGCTTTTTTTGTGTCTTCGGGAATGATGGTGTCCAGTTCGGGACAAATGCGTTCAGGACTGTCCGAAGGCATGATATAGGGGGGCTCACCCATGTTGTTGTCCGGCAGGAAGCTGAGCAGGGTTTTGACGCCGTTGATAGCATCCTGCTCGTCGTTGCAGGCAAAGTGGGCATTGCCGCTTTTGGTGTTATGGGCCAGTGCGCCGCCCAACTCCTCATGATTGGTTTTTTCACCGGTCACGGTTTTGATGACTTCCGGGCCGGTAATGTACATAAAGCTGGTTTTTTTGACCATGAACACCCAGTCTGTCATGGCGGGTGAGTATACGGCGCCGCCTGCACAGGGACCCATGATCACTGAGATCTGGGGAATCACGCCGGATGTGCGGGCATTGCGGAAGAAGATCTCGCCAAAACCGGAAAGTGCGTCAATGCCTTCCTGAATGCGTGCGCCGCCGGAATCGTTAAAACCGACCATCGGGGCGCCGGCCTTGGCTGCCATGTCCATCACTTTACAAATTTTCTTGGCGTGCATTTCACCAAGTGATCCGCCACGGCTCGTAAAATCCTGAAAGTAGGCGAATACAGGCCGACCGCTGACAAGGCCATGTCCGATAATTACGCCATCGGATGGAATGGTTAGTTTGTCGAGGCCGAAATTGTTGTTCCGATGTTCCACGAACATGTCAATTTCGCGGAATGTGTCAAGATCAAAAAAGGCTTCGATCCTTTCACGCGCTGTTAATTTGCCTTTTTCATGCTGTTTGGCAACAGCTTTGTCGCCGCCCATCTGCTTGATCAGCGCTTCCTTGGCATTGAGTTCTTTATTTTTAGCGTCCGCTTTTCCCATGGATCCTCCAGATGTATTTTTACCAAAGCTGTCTTTTTATGGTTTTTACTTAAGAACTTAGCAAAACATCTTATAAAAATTAAATGAATATTTCCACCTTTTTTTTATTTTTATGAGATTTATAGAGACTAAGTCCAAGTGATTTCAGTGTGGACGCGAGAGTGCTAACAGGTAATATTTATTCGATAACAGGGCAATGAAGAGGATGAAATTGCCGGGTGGATACTCAAGCAACAGCTTGAAATCCTGAAGCCATGGTTGAATCCTTTACAGATTTGAAATTGAACATGCTTCCTAATTTACTTTATCCAAAAGGTTCTTTTATGTTGTTTTCTGTCCAGCGTGGTTAAATAAAACATACCTTTCAAGTTGCATCGCATTGAATATTTTCGCATATTGGCAACAAATCGAATCTGGCGAATTAGTTACTTTAGGACCATATGTTCCATGAATTAAAAATGCATACAAGCGGAATAAAAAGTAGTACAATTGGATGAGCGAGGAGATATATACATGCATGATGAAGCATTGGATGCAAATGACATTCAATCCTTTTGCGCACCGGGGGCAACTGCTTCTGAACAGATGGTCGAGCTTTCAGAGGGTGTCCATCTCAGGCTTGTGACGTTTGAACCGGCTGAAGAAAAAGATTATCCCGCAATCATATTCGTACCCGGCTGGATCTCACAGCTTGAAGGTTGGCGGGAAGTACTTGTTGAGATGACACGCGAGTTTCGTGTGTATTTGATTGAGACGCGTGAGAAAATATCATCCGAACTTAGCGGGAACGTGACTTTATCTGTTGAAACGATCGGGGATGACATTCTCCATCTTGTAGCTAAACTGAATTTGAAAGATGGATCCTACCTTCTTTTCGGCAGTTCTCTGGGCGCGACGGTTATTATGGATTGCTACCATCGCATCCCGGAGAAACCCAAGTGTATTGCAGTGGTGGCCCCGAATGCCGTGTTTAATGTTCCCGGATACTGGAAGTTGATCATCTATCTTTTTTATCCGAGATTGTATTTAATTCTAAGACCGGGTCTTAAATGGTATATGAAACATTTTCGGCTCAATATGCAGGTTGACTCTGCCCAGTACACCAAGTATTGCCGCGCACTTGATGCGGCCGATCCCTTTAAACTTAAGAAAGCTGCCATGAAATTTTGGAAGTATACAATCTGGGACCGCATTGAGACCATTGACCGGCCCACGTTATTGATCGGTGCGTCTAAGGACAAACTTCATGAACCGCAACATTTAAAACGCATGGTCGAGATGCTGCCGAACGTGCATTATGAAGATATGGGCACGAATAAGAATACACACACAGCGGATGTTGTGGAAGTGCTTCGACGGTTTTTAAAGGATCTAAAATCATCCTGATGTGGAAAAATAGTACAATTCTACAACTGAATACAATCCTGAAGCACAGATAGAATCCAATTATAATTTAGGGATTCAAAATCCAAAAAAACAGGAAATTGAATGAATCCCTATTATTAATGGGAACCTTTCCTCTTATTTTATGGTATGATCTATGCATTATGTATTTAATGTATGATTAAGGGTGGATAGAAATAAATCTTGACATTGAAATCTTGATTTTATATATTTATAACCATCTTAAAAAAGTATGGAGATTGCCTATATAAGTTCGTTAACGGTCTGGTGGATTAGAAAATAATTGGTTCTTTAAATCGATTATCCATTGATTCGTATAACGAACTTTGCCAGACCGAATCGTCGTTTGGAACCTATTTGTGTTCCGGACAGTTCGGTTTTTTTAATTTTATCACGTGTTTGGAGGGTAACTCATGAAGAAACGGACCCTGTCACTGCTGCTGACTCTGATCACCCTGTTCGCGGCATCTAATGTATTTGCTGTGAGTGAGGCGGGCGTCCTCTTTTTGCTCATTTCGCCTGGGGCTCGCGCTGCCGGTATGGGCAACGCATTTGTATCTGTTGCAGACGATGCTACCGCGTCGTTCTGGAATCCGGCCGGATTGGCTTTTCAGACTGGCCGTGAAGTGACGTTCATGCATGCCAAATGGCTTCCGCAGCTTGTGGATGACATGTCTTATGAGTTTTTCGCATACAAACAGTATGTCGAAAATCTGGGTGGTACGCTTGGCGGAAACATCACCTTTCTTAATTTGGGTGAGCAGGTGTATACGAGGGATAGTCCTGAACCACTGGATACATTCACGAGCTGGGATCTGGCTGTCACATTGAACTACGCGACCAAGCTCACTGATAATTTCGGAATCGGCGTGGGTATGCGGTATATCCGCAGTAATCTGGCCCCAATGGGTGCCGGAGAAGAAAAAGGCAAGGGTATTGGCAATGCGTTTGCCGTAGATCTTGGCGTGCTCTATCATTTCGGTTTCGTCAAAGGGCTTCGTTTTGGAGCGAATCTTTCCAACATGGGCCCGAAGATCACCTATGTCGATGCAGATCAAGCTGATCCATTGCCCACGAATTTGAGAGTAGGTTTCGGGTACGATGTGATCAACTCTGAGTTTAACAAGATAACTGTGCTTGTTGAAACCAACAAACTCCTTGTCGTGCGTCACGCGGATGAAAAACCTCAGCCGTTCTATCAGGCTATTTTTACTTCCTGGGGGGATGAATCATTGAGCGAGCAAGCTGAAAAACTTATCAGCTCCATCGGTCTGGAATATGTATATTCCAATATGATATTCATCCGTACAGGATATTATTATGATGAAGAGGGCAAGGTGAAATATCCGACCTTCGGCGCCGGTCTCCAGTATTCATCATTTCGTTTTGATTTCGGATATGTTGCAGCCGAGCAGGGCCATCCGCTTTCAGATACCATGCGATTCTCTTTGACGGCAGCATTTTAATCATCGGGGATTCGTCAAACGATGATGACCATATATAAGTGATTCATTGAGATTCAATACCCCACAGACACTCCCGTCGTGGGGTATTTTTTATCAGTTGGAGCGTCCCTATGAAACGATGGACTTTGTATGGATTGATGGGCTGTCTGCTCTTATCGATCAATCTTTCAGCAAAAGATTCCGTTCGGTTCCAATACCGGAAGAATCAACCTTCAAGGCGAAATCTGGTCACCCATTCACAATACAGCTGGCAGTCTGATGCTCTGATCCTGAGATCCGGGACCACTCTTCAAACCGCACCGGATTCTTTGCACATTCTGGCGCTGATGGTGGCGTTTCAGCCGGATGAGGATGGTGGAACCAACGGTGATGGATTATTCGACCTTTCCATTCCGGAACTCCCTGTCATTGATCCACCGCCGCATAATCAATCCTATTTTGAAGATCAGTTGACCGCCCTTTCCAATTACTATCGAACCGTGTCCTCTCAAAAATTGGGTCTTGGATTTACGGTCCATCCTTATGTGCTTAATTTGCCAAATCACATGGCCGAGTACAATCCGGCTTCATCAGACGCTGCAACAGATCAGGGGCTGGCCGAGCTGTTTCGCGATGCGATTACTTTGGCTGATGATTATGGTGTCGTGTTTTCTGATTATGATGTGTATGTTGTTTTTCATGCGGGTGTGGGCAAAGACATTGATTTGGGATACGATCCCACACCGCGGGATATTCCCTCGGCGTTTCTCACAGTGAAGGATCTTCGTAAATATCTCGCGGATGAGGATCCCACTTACGATGGTATTGCGGTTGAAGACGGCAGTTTTTTTGTGACCGAAGGATTGATTTTACCTGAAACACAGAGTCAGGAAGGGTATGAAATCGGGCTGATCGGAACCATGACTTTAATGTTTGGATTTCAACTCGGTCTGCCCGCGCTGTGGAATACACAGAATGGATATTCGGGAATTGGCCGCTGGGGCTTGATGGATCAGGGATCGGGTAATTTTAACGGATTGCTTCCGGCCGAACCGTGCGCGTGGTCCAAGGTGTTTATGGGATGGCAGACCCCAATTGAAGTTCGAACCCAAAATGATCTGGATGTGGCCTGCTCGATTGCCGGATCAGCCCCCGCTGTGTACAAGGTATCCATCAGTACGGATGAATATTTCCTTATCGAAAACCGGCAATACGATCCCAATGGGGATGGTGTGTCTGTGGGGCGTGATGCATCAGGCCAGGAAGTAAGATTTTTAGAGACCGGACAGATCGAGGCTGAAGAAGCGGTGGGTGTCATTGTAGAGATCGATGAATATGATTACGGCATTCCGGGTTCGGGCATTCTGATCTGGCACATTGATGAGTCCATACTTCGCGACAAGATCGCAGACAATCAGGTGAATACAGACAGGCATCATCGGGCAGTGGATCTGGAAGAAGCGGATGGTGCACAGGATATTGGAGAGTCATATGGTATGATTGATCCGGGTGCGGGTGCAGAATCGGGTGTGTGGCATGATGCATTCTGGGCCAGTAATGAGATCAATTTATTGGGAAACAATTTCGATTCTGTCGCTTTCACGCCTGATACACATCCGAACAGCCGATCCTATTCCGGTGCAAATTCTCATATTGTGATTTCCGGATTTTCAGAATCCGATACGGTCATGAGCTTTTCTGTTTCTAATGATCTGAATCAAACTGGATTCCCCGCATTTTTCGAATCAGGATTGGATGCTTATCCACCGATCACGGGTGATATCAATGGGGATGGATTTCCAGAAATCGTTGTGGCCACCCGTGAAGGCAAAGTGTTCGCGTGGCAGGCGGACGGTTCTCCGTTGGTTGATAGTGGAGATATTCAATATCGCGTTTCTTTTACGGGGGATACGACCTATTATCCATCTGCCCTTTTTCTTGATGTGGGTGATTCCATTTTAATTCCACCAGTGATTTTTGATGTGAACCACGATGGTTTGGATGATGAACTTGTCCTAGCTAAAGGAGATAATGTCCGGGCTTATCACATACGAGATGATGCAATTGAAATGATTATTGATAATCAATTGCCCTCAGGTACTATCACGGCACTGACAGCTTGGGATCGCGGAATTATTATAGGCACCAACGAAGGTGTGGTTCGAGCCATTGATCAGCATAATCAGATGGACTGGGAATCCGATGCAGGAAATGGTTCAGCTGTAGTCGGGCTTTGCAGAGTTGAATCTTCGTATCTATTGGTGACTCTTGAGGATGGTGGTGCCGCTATTTTACCAGCAAATGAATTCGACCACACCACATCAGCGGATGGACCGGGTGAAACGGGCATTCCCATTGGTTTTCCGGTCAATCTCAACTCACCAACCATTGAACAATTTCCATTGTTAGCGGTTTACGCGAGGTCCTCAACTGGTGGAGTGATCCTGTGGGGTGATGATGAAACGGGCCTCATCGAATCGCAACAATTCGAGTATCCCGGAGTTAGTGAATCCTTCATCGTATTCGCGGCAGGTGAAATTGATGTCGATGGCATCCCTGAATTAATCTGCACTGCTCAAGGCCAGGTCTGGGCGTTTAATCACAATGGCAGTTTATGTAATGGATTTCCTGTGCCAACCTTTGAGCGCGATGTTGAGTTGTCCTCTCCAATCGTCGCAGATACGGATGGGGATGAAATTCCTGAGATTCTGGTCACGACTTCCGAGGGTAATCTGGAGATCGTGTCTACAGATGGTTCGAGGGAATCGACCAGTCTGCCGCTAGGTGGTCCTTCCACGATTACACCACGCGTTTGTGATTTGGATGGGGATGAAGATATTGAAGTGATTGCTGTGTCCGAAGAGGGTACGTTATCCGTTTTTGATTTGGCCGGATCTCCAGAGGATATTCAATGGGCCGGGTATCAGAACGATTCAGGCCATTCGGGATGGCTTCAAATTGAGCTGGATTCTCCAACGTCTAAAGCGGATTTCTTCCCGACAAACCTGGCGTACAATTATCCAAATCCCAATATCGAGAACTATACAATCATCCGGTATCGGCTTGAACAAAGTGCTTCTGTCCAAATTAAAATTTATGATCTCTCCGGCGATCGGGTGGCGTCGTTTACCGGTCCGGGAGTGCCCATGACGGATAATGAGATTGTCTGGGATCTGGATGATGTGGATTCCGGTGTGTACTTCTGCCAGGTGACTGCGACATCCAATGCAGGTGAAAAGACAACGACGTTTAAGATTGCGGTTGTTAAATAATCGGCAATGAGCGATAGGCTATTGGCGATCGAAAAAAATGATATACGAATAGTGATTTTCAATTTATGAATGATGAATTATAAATTTGGATAGTGGAATTAATTCAATGAAAAAAAATACACTCATTCTCCTTCTCTTTCTATTGATGTTCAGTACGGCGCATGGGCAGTTTCTGGAATACAATCATCCTGAGCTCAATTGGCGATCCATCGAAACCGAACATTTTTATGTGCATTTTCATCAAAATGAATCCCGCACTGCGAGTTTGGTGGCGAAGATTGCAGAGGACATTTATCATCCGCTCTCTGAACTCTATCAATACGAGCCGGATACACAAATCCATTTTGTGATTCGTGATCATGAAGACAATGCCAATGGCGCGGCCTTTTATTATGACAACAAGGTTGAGATCTGGGCGCCGCCCGCCGATTTTCTGCTGCGCGGCGATCATAACTGGCTGCGCAATGTGGTGACCCATGAGCTGAGTCACATGCTGTCTCTGGGCGCAGCGCGCAAGATGCCGAGGCAGCTTCCCGCCGTTTATTTTCAATGGCTCGATTATGAGGATGAAAAACGCCCCGATGTGCTGCACGGATATCCCAATACTTTGATGTCCATGCCGCTCGCTGGCACGATCATGCCCATGTGGCTGGCTGAGGGTATGGCCCAGTTTCAACGCGCCGGATTTGAATACGATACCTGGGACACACATCGTGACATGCTCTTGCGCACGGCTGTGTTGGAAGATGATTTGTTGTCCATAACCGAGATGGGCATTTTCGGAAAGAATTCCGTGGGCAATGAGCGCGTGTACAATCAGGGGTATGCATTGTCCCTGTACATTGCGCAACAGTTTGGCGAGGAGAAGCTGGGCGAACTGGCCCGGGCCATGCGCACACCCTGGTTTGTGAGTTCTAATCCCGCAATCAAACGAGTGCTTGGCAAGAGTGAATCCAAGCTTTACAATGAATGGAAAAGCTGGCTTGAGACAGGATATGCCGACGGGATCCAACCCATTCAATCGGAAATCATCCAAGGTAAGATATTTGAGGATAAAGGGATCGGCAATCTCTATCCAATCTGGTCGCGGGATGGAAAACGCGTGGCCTATATGAGCAATCGCGGTGAAGATTATATGTCCCTGCGCAGCTTATGGATCACAGATACAACGCTGGCCCATTCAAAAAAGATAGCAAGCGGTTCAGCCTCTTCCGCATCCTGGTCACCTGATGGAAAACAAATTGTTTTCTCCCGCAAGGTACGGGAGCGCAACGGGCAGAAATATTTTGATCTGTACAAGCTGGATATCGAATCCAAAAAGAAAACACGGATTACCCGAACTCGACGCGCCCGTCTTCCTGACTGGTCCCCGGATGGAAAACGCATTGTTTGCGTGATCGAGCAGGACGGGACATCCAATTTGGCATTGGTCCATCCTGACAGCAGCGGATGGAAGGTCATTACTTTCTTCGAAAATGGCGAGCAAATTTTTACACCGCGCTGGATGCCCGATTCCAAACAGATTATCTTTGCCATGTTCACAGGGCAGGGCGGACGTGATATTGCGATGATCGATTCCTCCGGTTCGGGATTCCATACACTCATCCAGAATGAATCCGACACAAGAGATCCCTGGCCATCCCCGGATGGTAAATCTATTTTTTATGCAAATGACGAGAGCGGCATTTTTAATATCCATCGCTATGATTTGAGTTCAGAGCAATCCGGCCCGGTGACAAATGTGACGGGCGGCGCGTTCATGCCATCCGCCAATAAAAATGGGCAGCTCGTTTACTCCCTTTTCACATCCGAAGGGTACAAGGTCGCGGTGTTAGACACCATCCGTTCCTTAATTCCAACACTGTATGAATCGCCCTATAACCCGATCCGGATTGTGAATAGTGAAAAATCCTGGCCGATCAAACAATACAATGATCGTGACGTTCCCGAATATGAATCCAAACCCTATAAGCCGGTATATGCGAAGATGATGTTTCTGCCCCGCGTTTACCATGACTATCCCGGCAAGTGGAAGCTGGGCACCTATTTTTACTCCAGCGATTTTCTCGATCAGTTCTCTGTGTTTGGAACAGCTGCAGCAAATAAATTGTTTGATTCGGATGTATACACGATTTTTCAGTATCGCAAATACACGCCCACATTGTTTATCGAGCTTTATCAGCAGCGGCGGCACACCACTGATATGGATATCAAGTATAAGTACAATTTGATGGGTTCGGATATTGGAGCGGATTGGAAGCTGAGTGAGAGTGATGAGCTTCGCACGGCATATCAATTCAGCCGGTATGATGCGACCATGACGCTCAAGGCCGATGTGCAGGATATTGACATCACCTACACCTATCATACGGGCAATGCGATTCAATTGCGCTGGTTTCATCAGGCCGTCGAGCCGACCATGCATTCGGTGATTGCACCGAGTGCGGGCCGCAAGATCGAGTTAGAAACTCTCTATTCGCGAAATAATTTTATTGAAGGATTTGAAGTGCATACGGATTACGGCACATTGGTTGAAACATATGTGCCTTATAATTATTTCCAATGTCAGCTGGATTGGCGCGAGTATGTGCCTTCCCTGATACCGAGTCACAGCGTTGCCCTTCGCCTTAAAGCAGGATGGATTGACCGCAATGTCGACAGCTTTTACGACCTTTTTGCCGGCGGGCTGGATGGATTGCGGGGATATCCCTATTACAGTATTGAGGGGCGCAAGCTGCTTCAATTTGGCGCGGCATATCGTTTCCCGATCTGGCGAAAAACGGGTCTCCGTTTTCTCTTTATTAATATTGACCAGATCTGGGGATCGGTTTACGCAGATATTGGGGATGCCTGGAATTCGGATAAAACCGAAGATATCCAGTGGCGGCGAGATGCAGGTGCTCAGCTCCGAATGAATTTGTTCGGATTTTACGGTTTTCCACTTCGATTCTTCATGGGCGCTGCTTATGGGCTGGATACGTTTGAGCGTGTGGGTGTTCAATATGGCCATGAATGGCGGCCGTATTTTGGATTGCTTTTTGATTTTCTGGATTGAGCAAACTGTCTTTCTGATCCCGCTCTGGTGGGAGAGGAATCTCAAGTGGAATCGGGAGATTCCCAGAATGACATCCTTTGTTGAGGATTTTAATGATGGAACATTTCTTTTGAGGAGATTGTGATGGCGAAACAATGGATGGGTATTCTTCTGATCTTCAGTTTGGTAATTTCACTTCAGGCGCAGAATCCGGTATTGTTTGAGGACACACAGTCCACGTCATTGCGATATGCGATGGTGGGATTGCAGCAAGCTGAGAGCGAGAATTCCGTGGTCTCTAAAGAGAGCGCGATGGTGCCGCTGAAAAAACCGGGACGAGCCGCGCTCTTTTCCGCGATCCTGCCGGGAACCGGTGAGATGTACGGAGGTTCATGGCTGAAAGGTGCGCTTTTCCTTGGTGCCGAGATCAGTCTCTGGGCCGGGTATCTCGTTTTTTATAATGAAGGTGTGGACTGGCGAAATCAATTTCACGACTTTGCTGATCAATATTGGAGCGAAGCAAGATATTGGCTGTCCGTTGCGAGAGATGCATATGCATCTTCTCCGACTGATTATGCCGTATTAGAAGATGTAATATATGGCGATGCAGATTATTTAGATTATATAGATCTCATACGTGAGTACGAACATGAAAATCATCATCATACCTTGCCTGAAGAGAGAATTCAGCAATATTTTGAAGTGATCGGAAAATATGATTTCTTTGCAGTGGGATGGGAAGATTATGATGTGAACAAACCGGAATTGACGCCGCTGAGGAATAAATATGAAAACATGCGCAATAGCAGCAATGTCGAATTCAAGCGGGCATCAACCTGTGCCATGGTTGTGATGGCGAATCACCTGATTTCGCCCCTTGACGCGGCATGGACGATCTCAAAACAAAACCGGGAAATACGGGCGGCCATGCATGTGGATCTTAAACCCATCCGTGATGAGCTGATGCCGTTTTATGGATTTAATATCGAGTGGTAAGTGAAAACTGTAGGTCGGATGTTGTAGGTTGAAGGAATCTGAAGATTCGAGATAAAATGAAATCGAGGTATAAAAGTGACTAAGCGAATTTTGTTCATCCTTTTGACGATTGCATTGACAGCGCAGAAGGTTCAGGCGCAGGGATTTCGAAGCGAGCTGGTTGATCAGCAGGAGAAGTCTTCCACACTCAAGGGGACATCACCTTCGCAGGCCAAGGCATTTCTGCTTTCATTCGTGTTGCCAGGTGCGGGTGAATACTATGCCGGATCAAAAACAATGGCTACGGTGTTCGCAAGTACCGAACTCGCCCTTTGGACTACTTTCGCGTCCTTCAGAATTTACGGTAATTGGAAAAGGAACGATTACCATCTCTATGCTGTGGCACATGCAGGTGTTGAATTGTCCGGAAAGAATGATCAGTATTTTGTAGACATTGAAGATTATATGAGTCTTGTAGCTTTTAATGATGCCAAATTGCAACAGCGCAATCTGGGCGCGGTGTATCCTGAAACCGAGTACTGGGATTGGAACTGGGACAACGAAACCTCCCGTGAAGCCTATGAGAAAATGCGGATTTCGAGTGATCAGGCGTTTAATCGATCCATGATTGTGGTCGCTGCGATTGTGCTGAATCATATCACGAGCGGGATTGATGCGGTGCGTCTCGCGCGTAAAGCGGGAAAACCCGATGAGAACCGAACCCGGATTGGTTTTTTCGGTCTACCCGAAGGCGGAATGGTCGTTGCGCTGTCGAAGTCGTGGTAGCAGAATATCCTCCCGAAGGCTTTTAAAATTTTGATTCTCTCAAGGCATTTTAAATTCAAGGAGCCTTCGGGAGGGTGAAAACATCCAAGTGAAGCAGGAGGTAATAGTTTGAAGTCTCCTTATACAATTTGGATTATCCTCACAATTACCTTTTTAAGTACTACCCTTGTTCAATCTCAAACTGAAATCGATTCATTCTCCGGATTGTCGCGTCCAGAGCTGTCGTTCAGAATGGCACTACTCACGCCAAATGAACCTGTTGATTCGGAGATGATTCTGGCGTTTGGGGTTGCTCCATCTGACACGTCACAAACTGATAAGTTGGAAGTGGATACTCCTGTTCAGGATCGCAAATGGATCATCCTGCAACCTATACCGGGTTTGGGGCTTGGAATGCTTTGTGGATTCTTGGGTTGGATTCTTGGTGCACAATTTGATTCTGGATCTGAAGACGAAATCGGTTTAGGCCAAGCCCTTTTAGGATCTGTTCCTGGTTATACTATTGGGAGTGTAACTGGCGTTTACCTGATTGGCAAGCATAAGACTGGTAAAGGATCTTACCTTGCTACATTGGCTGGTGGGATAATAGGAACGATTGCTGTTTCTGCTTTTACTACAAAAAATGATATAGGTCCGTTTTGGCCACTTGTATTTTTTGTGCCACCTGTTATGTCTACTATTGCATTTCAGCTTTCGCTCTAATAATC
Source organism: Candidatus Zhuqueibacterota bacterium (assembly GCA_013202295.1). Taxonomy (GTDB): domain Bacteria; phylum Zhuqueibacterota; class QNDG01; order QNDG01; family JABMRT01; genus JABMRT01. The sequence goes on along the minus strand of JABMRT010000292.1, from coordinate 55,967 downwards.
TTTGAATAAATCTCTTGCTTTTTGTTGCAACTTTTTTTAAAATACCCACAGTTACAGTGCAATGTAATCATTCTTACCTTTTTTGTTTTCCAAAAGGATTGGCCATGAAATTTCAAAAGGAATTTCTGCTCTGCCTGTTGATCCCAACAGTCTTACTGGGTGAGGAACAGCTGGCGGGTGAAGATGCGCTCGGATCTCGCAAATACAGCGACTTTGAGAAGCCGGCGGTCTGCAAGTCATGCCATACAGATATTTACTGGCAGTGGGATCAGGCTATGATGTCCAAGGCCTACACCCATCACTGGGATGAAATTGAATATTTCGATCTGGCCGTGGAGCATGCCAAGAAGGTTCCTGCTCTTAAAGGAGTTGTGGATGGCTGTAACGGCTGCCATACACCACTGGCGTATCTGGCTGGCGATGTCACGCCTCCGCGTCCCGAAGAGGGATCGCGCGCCAATGAGAGCGTGAGCTGTGATCTGTGTCACTCCATCACGGGGATCAAAGGGGATGTGCCCCATAATTTCAGTTACATTTCCAATCCGGGACGAACGAAATATGGCCCCAAACCGGGATTGGTCTCGCCGCATCATGACACGAAAGAACTGGATGTTTATAAACAGGCCGAATTCTGCGGAAACTGTCACAATGAGATGAATCCGTATGGGATCTGGGTTAAATCCACACAGCTCGAATGGAAAGAAGGCCCGTATGGTGAGGATGGTGTGGCGTGCCATCAGTGTCATATGCCCAAAGCGTGGGGAAAAAATTCGAAAATGTCGGAGCCGGATATGGTCGCCCAGCATCTGTTTCATGGCGCGCATGATCCCGGCAAGGTCGGGGGTGCGATTGAACTGCGTATGCATCCGGATGAGCGGGACGTACTCTATGATGATGCCGTGCAAATCAGTGTGCAACTATTCAATGGCAAGGCCGGTCATAAAATCCCCACCGGATCGGTGGAGGACCGAATTCTCTGGCTGCATGTGACCGCCACTGACGCGGATGGAAATGAGTATCATCTTCCTGTCGACACCAAAGGATTTGAGGGTGAAGAATACACAATCGCATCCAACGAACTGGCATATCAGGATATGGGGCTGCCGCTGGACATCCCGGATTTCAAGGGTGTACCCCGTGACGGCGTGCCCTTGGGCGACCGTATATTCCGCATGGCCTATTTTGATCCCGAAGGGCGTATGACCATTATGCAGTGGAACACGAAAACGCTCGGTACGGATTATCGCATCGGACCGCGAGAGACCAAGATCGAGACTTTTACGTGGCAACTCCCCGATGAGATAGCACTGGGCAAGGTCACATTCAAGGCCCAGCTGAATTATCAAAAACTGGTCAAGCCAGTCGCTGATTTCCTGAACGTGCCTGAAGATGAAAGTGAGATCATGCTGGTAAACACGGCAGAGACGTGGATAGAAGTGGTTGATTAAAGCAGTATACGGTATACAGTATATAGGAGTTAATATGCGGAATGTCATGCTGAGTCCTGCTGTAAAGCAGGACGAAGTATCTTGGGGTGGAGGAAGAGAGAGATTCTTCTCCCTCTACGCGGGATCAGAATGACAGCCCTTTAGGTGTATAGCATGTCTGAAAGGAGAATGGAATGAAATATCGAAAATGGTCCATCCTAGTCTGTGTAATGCTTATCACTGTTATTGTAACAGCCGATGCATTCGCGATTCCGGCATTTGCGCGGCGGTATAAGATATCCTGCTCGACGTGTCATGCACCCTTTCCGAAACTGAAAGAGTATGGAGAAGATTTCGCGGGTGCGGGCATGATCCTCAAAGAAGAAGAGAAAGAACGGGATTATGTATCCGCAGGGGATGATCTTCTCTGGCTGAACCGCACTTTTCCTGTGGCTGCGCGGTTCGAGGCATTCGGTGTGTACGATCAGGATCATCCAGTGGAGAACGATCTGCAGTCACCCTGGGGTTTGAAATTATTGTCCGGCGGCACGCTTTATAAAAACATCGGTTATTACTTTTACTTTTATATGTCCGAACGTGGGGAAGTCGCCGGTGTGGAAGATGCATACATTCATTTTGACAATGTGTTCGGTGCTAATCTGGATTTCATGGTCGGTCAGTTCCAGACTTCTGATCCTTTAATGAAGCGTGAGCTACGTTTGACTTTCGAAGATTATATGATTTATAAGGTGCATGTCGGTGATTCAAAATGTAATTTGACCTATGACAGGGGTGTGATGGCGCTCTATGGTATTGATGCAACTGGAACGGAGATTGTGGGTTTCGTGGTCAATGGAAATGGAAAACCAATGGCTGATGAGGACACAAAGAAATTTGATGTAGACTCGGATAAGAATTTAGGAGTCCGGTTAAATCAGGATGTGGCCGGTCTTTTTAGTGTGGGCGGATTTTATTATCTTGGCAAAGAGAATTTATTCGATATTGAAAATGAGATTACATACTGGGGACCTGATATGAATATCCGGGTCGGCCCCATTGAGGTGACAGCACAATATCTTGAGAGGGAGGATACCAATCCGACGTTTACCGATCCAGTTTCGGTCAAGACTACCGGCTCTGTGGTTGAAGCTGTTTATTCACCCAAACTGGATAAATCCCGCTGGTATCTAATTGCGCTTTATAATGCGGTTGAGTCGGATATGGATATTTATAATTATGAAACCGCCACTCTGGCCGGAACCTATTTGGTTGCCCGGAATTTACGTTTCACACTTGAATACACACGTGATCTGATGAATGAAAAAAATCGAATGGTTTTGGGGATGGTGAGCGGCTTTTAGTACCATTTCATAAATTTTCTGTTGTATTCGGGGTGCTGAATGTTATATATTGTTCAGTACCCTTTTTTAATCATATGTTCATTTCCATACCTTTTTTTCTTTAAGCTTGGAGACCAAACGAAGCAGCGCCGCTTCTTTCATTCCACGAAGATCTGGAGGCCTTTTTCATGAAATTAATCCAAACCCTCTTTTTTTCAATGCCCGCTATGGTGGTTATGGTTCTTGTGATTGCTTTGTCGATTGGCACAGCCACTTTTATCGAAACCCATCATGATTCAGAGACAGCGCGCGCGGTTATCTACAATGCCTGGTGGATGACTATTCTCTATGTGATGTTGGCAATCAATTTGATTATGAATCTGATTCGATTTCGAATGTGGCGAAGAGAGAAGTGGCTTTCCGGATTGTTTCATGCAGCATTCCTTCTCATCCTACTGGGCGCGGCATTGACACGCTATTTCGGGGAGGAGGGAATTCTCCATTTTCGCGAGGGAGAAAGTACTGATCAAGTTCTGTCCAGCCGATCGTATTTTCAGGCCACTCTCGAATCCGAAAATAAAACCACATATAAGGAGCATGCCTTATGGCTCTCCAGAATATCCCCGGTTAGATTTTCCGAACAACTCCAATTGGATGATCAAACCATTACTGTCCATTGCACAGAATACATTCCACATGCGGTTCCGAAACTGATTGAAGATGAGAAAGGCGGGCCGGTTTTATTGCTCTCCGTTTCCGAGGAAGGGATCTCCTACCCGCTTACTATCCAATCAGGGGAAACGAAGACTATCGGTTCTATACTTTTAAATGCTACTGACCTACCACCGGATTCGGGTGATTTTATCCACATATATTTTCAGGATGACTCGCCTCATATACTGTCAAGTTTGACGCTTGGCCGTGTTTCCATGAGAGAGGGTATGAGAGAGCAGGTTCCACCTCTTACCGAAATTATACTGGAGCCGGGTGTGTTAATCTCCACATCTGATTTTAGATTTGCGATGCAGCAATTTATTCTCAAAGGTCGGATCAGTGCGGAAAATGTTGAGCTGTCCAATAGTCCGATGGCAGCCGATGAACCACCGGACGCTTTACTCGTGGATGTGGCATTCAATGGCATGACACAACAGGTCGCGCTGTTTGGTGGCAGCGGATTTGAAGGCGATCCCATCCATTTACAAATAAATGAGGCGGAACTCACACTGACATTCGGTTCGAAATCCACGACCTTGCCCTTTGGACTTGAGTTGATCGATTTCGAAATTGAACGCTATCCGGGCAGCCGGATGCCATCCAGTTTTGCGAGTGAAGTCATCATTCACGATGAAGAGATGGGCATTGAACGGCCGTTTCGTATTTACATGAATCACATTCTCAAGTATCGCGGGTATCGTTTTTTCCAGTCCAGTTTTGATGAGGATGAAGCAGGCTCTGTCCTGTCATGGTCGCATGATCCGGGAACAGTGCCGACGTATATCGGATATTTTTTATGTGTCATTGCATTGATTTTAAGTCTGTGTAATCCGAATGGCCGTTTTCGAAAGCTGGCAAAACGAATCACTGCCAACCGAAGTGCCGTTATTTTAATTCTAGGTCTGGGCTTCGGATTTTTATACATCACGCCATTATTTGCAGCAGACTCAACCGATGAGGCAATGGCTATGGTGCGAAATATTGAGAGAGATCATGGCCTTCAGTTTGGCCGATTGATTGTACAGGACATGCGCGGCCGCATGAAACCGGTCAATTCTCTGTCGCATGAAATCATGTTTAAACTTAGATATCCCGATCGATTTCTTGGGGTGCATCCCGATCAGCTGAGTCTGGCGCTTTGGCTGCGTCCGGAATTGAGTCAGATTCTTCCACTTATCCGCGTTGAAAATACATCACTTCGTGATCAACTTGGCTTAATGCCTGAAGAAACCCATATCTCCATCATGCAAATGATGAGCAAGCAGACCGGGCAGAATATCCTTGATCCTGTCATTCAATCCGCCGAGTCGAAAACCAGATCGCAACGCAATGGTGCTGAAAAAGAGGCACTTGCGATTCGGGATCGAATGGCCTATTGCCAAATGATTCAGCAGGGCGGGCTCTTCCGTATTTTCCCCTTGCCCGATGTGTCAACTCAGCAATGGACGGCTTATACTGGTGCATCTCAGATGTTGGACAGCACACATGCCGCCCCAATCCTTAACCTTGTAAAATCGTGTAAATCTGAAGTCGAAAACGCGATTTCCTCACAGCAATGGCATAAGGTGAACACCACGCTTCTTGACATCAGTGCCTGGCAGAGCAAGTATGGATTTGACTTACTGCCCTCTGATTTTCAATGCCGAGTCGAGGTCTTTTATAATGAGATTAATATTTTTCAGAAGCTCGCATTCTGGACTCTCGTACTGGGGCTGGTACTCCTTGTTTTTGAAACCATCCAGATGCTTCGTTATTTTAAATGGCTCGGACGTATGGCCTGGCTATCGGGCTTCGGACTGGTATTGTGTTTCCTTTCCGGAACAGTCGGTTTAATACTACGCTGGATTGCTGCGGCGCATCCTCCCTGGACCAATAAGTATGAATCCATGATTTATATTGCTTGGACCATTCTGCTGGCTGGTGTCGTTTTTCTCAGGAAGGCAAGGATGTCACTTGCGGGTGCCGGAATGCTTTCCGGGTTGATTCTCACGGTTGCGAACACGGCTTCTTTTGATCCCAAACTGACTAATTTGCATCCTGTATTAAAATCGCATTGGCTGATCACACATGTTTCAGTCATCACCGCCAGTTACGGTTTTTTCGGATTGGGGGCCGTTTTAGGTTTGATCACTTTGGTTTTTATTCTATTCCGAGGCCAAAAACGAGAGCAGGGCCTGGCCTCGCCCATGCTCGCTTTATACCGAGTGATTGAGCAGTCCCTTCTCATGGGTCTTGTGTTGATCACTATTGGTAATTTTTTTGGTGCAGTCTGGGCCAATGAAAGCTGGGGGCGATATTGGGGATGGGACCCCAAAGAAACCTGGACGCTGATTGTGATTCTGGTTTACACGATTGTGCTTCATCTCCGTTTCATTCCGAAGTTGAATTCGCCGTATGTGCTCGCTACCGGATCGGTGGTCGCATTATTCGCTGTGGCGTTTACCTATATTGGCGTGAATCTCTATCTTTCAGGAATGCATTCTTACGCATCCGGCGATAAACCCACTTTGCCCATCGGATTTTTTATAGGTCTGATTGTTTTGTTTCTGATCATCATTTTTGCTGGGCGAAGAAAAAAAACATAAAATGCAGGAGTCTCCAAACAAATCGTTGAAATATAGAAATTCCGTTCTCTTTGTGAAGGATGTGGTCCGCTCCAAACATTTTTATGCCGACGTATTGAGCCAGGAGATTGAGGATGATTTTGGTCGGTTCGTGGGATTCAAAGGCGGATTTGGCATCTGGGATGGATCGTATGCGCTTGAGCTTATCCGCGGTAAGCCGGACAACCGTGCCTCCTACGGCTCCGAAAACTGCGAACTTTATTTTGAAACCTCCGAGCTGGATTTCATCATTCAAAATCTTGATGAGCATGGTGTGCCTTTTGTTCATCCCATGAAGGAGCATGATTGGGGGCAGCGGGGCATACGTGTTGAAGATCCCGACGGGCATATTATAGAAATCAGTGAACCCATGGAAGAGGTTGTCCGTCGATTGCATGGGGAGGGGATGGATCTCCCGGCCATTTCAAAGAAGACTTATTTTTCTCTCGATGACATCCATCAAATTCTCGCAGAATGAGCACATCCATTCATGAAATTACCTGCCAGTCGATATTAAACCGCTCGCGCATCCCCGGACTGGATTATACCCTCAATCCATACATAGGATGCCTGCACGGGTGCGTTTACTGTTATGCCTGTTTTATGACCCGGTTTGCGAAGCATCCTGCTCCGTGGGGGCAGTTCTGCGAAGCCAAGGTCAATGCGCCTGAGATTCTCCAAAAGCAAATTGGTAAGCTGCCTCCCGGTTTGGTGTCGCTCAGCACAGTGACGGATCCCTATCAGCATCCCGAGAAACAATATGCAATTACCCGACAATTATTAGACATCCTATTCAGCACAGAATTTACAGTTTCAATTCTAACACGATCCGATCTGGTGCTCCGTGATCTGGATATCTTGAAACAATTCCTTCCAGATCATATCGAAGTAGGATTCAGCCTGGCGCTTATGGATGATTCCATCCGTAAAGTATTCGAACCGAGAGCTCCATCCATTCAAAAGCGAATTGATGCATTGAAGCAGATTCATGACAAAGGAATTCGCACCTGGGTGTTCCTCGCGCCGGTGATGCCAACACTCACCACGAAGTACTTACTAGAACTGCTCAAGGCAATCCAGAATAAAGTGGATTATATTCTCGTGGATACACTGAATATCAAAGGGGGGAGCCAAGTCGGATTAAAGCAGGCAGTCCATGCGGTAGATCCGAATCTGGTAAAAGAATGGGAACAGATATTTTCATCCTCAAAATCAAAGCATGAATATTACATGCCTGTTTTTAAGCAGATCAGTGACTGGGGGAATCAGTCTCAAATAGAAGTGAAATTCTGCAGATAACCATTCACTATTCCATGTTTGGTTCGTTCACAAACAGGAGTTTGCGAACAAAGGAAGGAAGATATTTATTATGTCAGAATTCAAACAAGTATGGCCCAGCTCTTATCTTGTTCACTCATATGAAGTCGATATGTATGGCCGGGTGACGGTTCCGAATCTATGCCGGTACCTGCAGGAATCCGCTTACTATCACGCTGAGCATTTAGGTGTCGGTCATTCAGCGTTGTCGAGGCAAAATAAAATATGGATGTTACTGGGCCTAGCCATTCGCATGAATCAATATCCCAAATGGAACGATACCATTCAGGTACAAACCTGGCCTTCCCGCAATGAGAGGATTTATTATTTTCGCGATTATTGTATTTTAATAAATGATTTGCCAGTCGGAGTCGCAACCACGAAGTGGATTATAGTGGATCTGGAAAATCGAAGACCGAGTAGGGACAAGCTCGATTTTCATACGGATTATAATGCAGCCGAAAAGGTATGGCCGGAAGCCCTGATAAAGGTTCCTCCGGTCGAATCGGAAATAGTGCAACGTGGATACCCAGTGAGCTTTGCTGATTTGGATGTGAATGAGCATGTGAATAACATCCGATACATCGAGTGGGTTCTGGATAGTATGCCACTGGATTTCCATAAGTCGCATCAACTTCGAGAATTCGAAATTCTATTTCAGTCTGAAGCCCTGTCCGGTGATGTGGTCCAATTGAAACAGGATGAGGTGGACGGCATGAATTTTGTTCATAGTTTGATTCGCGAATCTGATCAAAAGGAGATTTGCCGGGCTAGGTCAGCCTGGCAGAAGAATGGATTGTAAAATGAAATGGGAAATTTTATTACGGAGGTCGAGTGAAGTCAAAATGGATCGAACACCAGGGGAAACATATCCTCTACGCTGCTTATAATGATTTTGATAAAGATATAGAAATATTTCAAAATGAAGTGGATTCTGTAACAGACACCATTACCAGTGCGCCTAACTCTTCTGTCCGACTCCTCGTGGATGTTCGGGGTACACCGGGGACTCCGGAAATTATGAATGCTTTATACGCATCCGCAAAAGTGTGCAAACCCCATATGATCGCCACAACCGTAGTGGGTGTGGGCACCATTCGCATGATGCTCATGCGGTCCGTTACTCGGGTCACCGGCATGCCTCTTACAGCGAGTGAAACGATTGATGAAGCAAAAGAGTGGTTGGTTAATCAGTAGCTCTCCATAAAACCTCCAAGGTTTTAAAACTTGGCAGGTTTGAATGAATCAATTATAATGTTTTTCGTGTTGCCAGATTTCGGTGAAGCTGAAGTTGGCATTGCGACAGATGAACCAGTGGCGGTTGCTTTCATAGGGCATGTTGTAGGGATGTGTGAATGTTGCAGCATGCTCCACGCTTTCGAAGCGTTGTTCGAGATCCGATAAATTTTCCAGCACATTTTGGGACCATCCCAAAATGATGGCGACTTTTCCATCCCAGTTAGTTGGGCCCCAGAGCCAATAGTTATTGTGTGCGCATGTGGCTTTAGGCAGTCTGTATTTCTTGCCGAGCAGATCGATGGCGCCTGCCTGACCGTAATTTCGTACGTAGATCAGGCAGTTAACCTGTTCTTTCTCTGATAAATCGGCATAAACATCCCCAACTGTTTCAACCATTTCCTCCCAGCCGTGCATATCTGCGAAATGTTGCGGCAGCACGCCCATTTCATGGTTTTCGCCTGCAGTGCCCTGAATACCAGATGCCTGAATATAGGCAACGGTTTTTTCAACAGAAAGTATGGGTAGTACGAAGGGAACAAAGCATCCAATGGCTAATATTAGATAGAGGATGAGAACCGGCCGAAGCCAGATTCGCCAACCCGATTTGAGCCAACGTTCCCAGATGACAGCACCTGCAGCAAACAGGATCGGGTATATGGCTGCGGTATAATAATCCTTTGCCTGCTGAATGGTGAAAAGGATATAGATGGCGAGAAACATCCATCCGAAAATCCGATACTGCTTTCCTTGAGGATGAAAAATAAGAAAGCCCAAACCAGCCATCCAAAATATCACTGCAAGGGGATTGTTGTAGAGGAGCTGGCCCATGAAAAATCCGACTTGCGACACCGCAGCCATCTTAAAGGTTTTGGCATTGTGCATGAATTCCAGCATCGGCCAGTTGTGTGTGGCGTTCCAAATGATGTAGGGTAGAAAGAGCAATCCGGCAATGGCCGCACCAAGCCAGAGATTTTTATCCTTCAACTGTTTTCGAAGGGGTGTTAAAAACAGTCCGATGATCAATCCAAATCCCAGAAATAAAATAGAGATTTTATTCTGAAGGCCAATTCCCGCGATTAATCCAAATAATAGCCAGAGGCGCGTGTTGTCGGTTTGGATAATCCGAATGACAATAAAGATCAGCAATTGCCAGATGAGGATATCCAGAGAGTTCATGGAAAAATAGTGAAATACAAAGAGATTGCCGACAGGCGCCAATGCAGCCAACCCTCCGAGCAATATGGCGAATCGTCCACCACTCAAAGCATGTGCAAATATTCCGGCCATGAAAACCACGATGCCGTGTGTTAAGGCAGGCAGAATCCGGATGGCAATCAGCGAATCACCCATGATCATTCTTACCAGTTTGAGAATGAAGATTGAGAGTGGGGGCTGATCCACATACCCGAACGTCAGGTGGTCGGTGCAGGCGAGATAGTAGAATTCATCGCGAAAATATCCAAACTCATTGATTGTTATCAGGTGTAGAATGATCGCAGCCAAAGCAGGAATGCCGAGAAGGAACCAGTCAGTTCGGTCCAATTTCAGAGTATTATTATTCATCCTGATATTTTCTCCATGTATGGTTGGGATATGGATTAGTCTACGGATATTTTTACTAAAATGTGCCGTGATCTAAAACACAAATCCAACAAATGAAACTTCAACAGCTTCACTGTATTATCCTAATATGAATAATTACAGAGCAAGATGTCATGAAATGTAAAAGTATTCAACCCTTTATCCAATTTTTCCGTCTAATAATTTGACCACGTTTTATTTTGTAGTTAAAACCTTTCCGGGAGACATGTCCATGCAAAAGTACTTTTCAATTCTGATTTCAAGCTTTATTCTAATCACAACCCTGGCCAATGCATCTCAAGAAATCCAGGAGGAGATCCCCGAAGAAAAGGTGCCTTTCAGAATTCCCAAAGTCAATGAGCAGATTGTGGTGGATGGTGTGCTTGATGAAGCCATTTGGGAGCAGGCGCTGGTTGTAGACGCCAACATCGAAGTACGTCCAGGTGAGAACATTGATGCGCCCGTCAAAACGAAAGCGTTATTTCTATATACTGAATCACATGTTTTTATCGGTTTTCGCTGTTATGATCCGGACCCGAGTCAGATTCGTGCGCATTTTACTGACCGTGACAACATCTGGGACGATGACTGGATTCTCATCCTCTTTGATACCTTCAACGATCAGCGCCGTACCTACGATTTTGTATGCAATCCATTCGGCATTCAAGGTGATATGATTGAAACGCCGACTGGTGGTGGCGACGCCTGGGACGCGATTTGGGAATCCGATGGTAAAGTCACAAATGAAGGCTACTTCGTGGAAATGGCCATTCCCTTCCGCGCGCTTGGTTTTCCCCGTTCCAGCGAAGACATGATCTGGGGATTTGATGTGGTGCGGAGTTATCCGCGCAGCGTGCGGCATCATATCGGCTCCTTTCCCCGCGATAGGGATAACAACTGTTACATGTGCCAGTCCCTCAAGATGATCGGATTTGCCGGCGCATCACCGGGTAAAAATATTGAATTCGATCCCACTGTTTCCGGCATCGTCACTCAGGAGAGAGAAGATTATACATCCGGTCCTTTTAACACCAGCCGCAAAGAACTTGATCCAGGAATTACCGCGAAGTGGGGTTTTACTCCCAATTTGACCCTTGGTGCCACAGTGAATCCTGACTTCTCCAATATTGAGGCCGATATTGTCCAGCTTGACATCAACACACAGTTCGCGCTCTGGTATCCTGAAAAGCGACCATTTTTCCTCGAAGGACAGGATTTCTTTTCCACACCGCTAAACATTGTATACACACGCACTATGGCAGAACCAATCTGGGGCGCAAAACTCACGGGCAAAGAGGGACCCCATGGCATCGGCTATTTCACGGTGCAGGATGAACTGACCAACTTTATGATTCCCAGCGCTGAAGGATCAAGCTCAAGATCAGAGGATCGCAGATCAACCGGATCTGTGTTTCGTTATAAGAGGGATGTGGGAGAATCCAGTAATCTGGGTGTGATCATGACAGATCGCGAGGGAGATGCTTACTATAACCGGCTTGTCGGATTTGACGGCGATATCAAGTTCACTCAAACCGATCATATCCGTTTTCAGGTATCCGGATCACGAACGCAGTATCCTGATTCGATTGTCGCGAATTTTGATCAACCCGAATCTGAATTTGATGGCATGGCCTATCAATTCTATTATGGACATGACACTCGAAACTGGGAAGTATATTCCTTTTTCCGGCAGGTTGATGAAGATTTCCGCGCCGATATGGGATTCATGACACAGGCCGGATTTACGTATACTGAAGTTGGAGGATCCTACCGGCTTCAACGAGATCCCGGAAGCTGGTTTACCTGGCTCGGTGCGTATACCAGCTTTAATTACAAACGTGACAAATTTAATAATCCTTTACATAAGGTGCAGTCAATCAGACTAAATTATGAAGGCCCCATGCAATCTCACGCGATGTTGTATGGAGAGGTTGGCCATAATATGTATGATGGCGAGAAATACCGCGGGAACTGGATTCAGGGTTGCACGGGTTTACGTCCCTCAGGTTTGATCTGGATGCATATTTACGCGCAATATGGCGATCAGATCGATTATGCGAATTGTCAGCTGGGTGAGCGACTTCGAATCAGCCCTGAAGTGGAACTGAGGCTCGGGCTTCGTTTAAAGGTGGAGACCAATTATACCTGGGAACGTTTGGATGTGGATCAAGGCTGGTTATATACGGCCAATATCGGGATGCTTCGGGTGATCTATCAGTTTACAAAGAGGACTTTCTTGCGGGGAATTTTTCAATACCGTGATTATGAGCGAAATGTGGCGCTTTATAATGATGAAGAGACCGATCCGCGGTCAAAAGGATTGTTCACGCAGTTTCTCTTCTCATATAAGATCAATCCACAAACGGTTTTCTTTCTCGGATACTCCGACGACTATTATGGCGATAATCAGATTGACATGACACAGACCAACCGTACAATATTCGCGAAATTGGGTTACGCGTATATGCTGTAGCATCTGTGAGCACGGGCAGAGTCTGCCCGTGCTCATTCTCTCTTTTTAATTCCTTCAATTCTGTTATCCGGAAAAATATTTATATAAAGAATGTAAGGGCGGACAGCCGTCCGCCCCTACGAAATGGTGGTTCTAAAAACACTTTGCATTTCCAAAATGTGTTATTATATTTCAGTCAGATTATATTCATCTTGTGCGACATCAATATTTGCATTTTAAGCAGAGACGCTCAGTTGTTTGCAGAATTATTCTCTGGTTCCCAGTTTTTGACTTGATCGCCCAAAGGTTTACACCTTTGGGCTCGAAAGAAGCGAGGATTGAATCCTCGCATAATATTCGCACCAGGGTAGAACCCTGGCGCGATCAATATTCAATTGAATATGATAAATACAAATAATATCGGTTTCCCGAAGGGATTTTCTCTGGTTCCCAGTCTCTGACTGGGAACCCCAATAAGATTCAGGTTTTGTTGTTCCCAGACAGAGTCTGGGAACAAGGTAAATCAAACAATAAAAAGGCAATAAAATGGCATCAGATTTAAGTTTTGTTGAATTTGTGGTTGATCAGATAGAAGATGCAGGTGAAATCAGATTCAAAAAAATGTTTGGCGAGTATGCGGTTTATTGCAATGCGAAAGTTGTCGCACTGATTTGCGACAATCAACTGTTTATCAAACCCACTGAGGGAGGACGAGTCTTCATAGAAGATGTCGTCGAGGCGCCAGCCTACCCGGGAGCAAAATTGTCTTTTCTTATTGAAGACAAAATTGACGATCGGGAATGGATCAGTAATTTGGTTAGAATTACAGCACAAGAACTGCCTGTACCCAAGCCCAAAAAGAAGAAATCATAACAATAGTATAAACTCTCACATTACCCTAAATTCGTAAATGAATGATGCTCCATTTCCTAGAATCAGAAATGTGTTATTCTACCTCTCTAAAATTCCGACTAATAAACCACGGAACATATGACATTCTTTTACGGTTGAAAGGGGAATATAATTGTATATTCATTTGTCAAAATTATGTTAATTATATATATTTGAATTGTGATACAATAAGCAAAATCTCAATAAGGAAAATCGGAAAATGACAAAACGACAGCGTATTATTATTGGCAGTATCGCGGCCATCCTCCTCGGTAGTTTCGGCCTGATGCGGCTGCTGATCGCTCAGAAGCAGGACCTTCCGGTCAGGCCGCCGGTGCCGGGTGATCGTTGGGTTCGTGCTGAAATGGCTGCTTATGGGGATGTTCTCTCCTCTGTAATTGCCAAAGGACGCGTGGTTAGCACCGCAGAAGTCGAGCTGGTAGCTGAAGCTTCCGGACGTGTGGAATCAGGAGAAGTCCCTCTGAAAAAAGGTCAGAATTTTCAGAAGGGTCAGGTTCTTCTAACGATCTATAAGGATGAGGCTGAACTGGCTTTGAGCGCTCAGAAAAGTCAGTTTCTGAATACTATTGCCAATCTGCTCCCCGATATCCGTGTGGATTTCCCAGACCAGTACGCCTCCTTTCAATCTTTTTTCAACTCGATTCAGCTAAACAATGAATTGCCGCCGCTCCCGGAATATGAATCCGAATCCATACGCATTTTCCTGGCGAGCCGAAATGTACTCGCTGAATATTTCGCAGTTCAACAAGCTGAACTTAAACTTTCACGACATACGATTCTTGCTCCGTTTAAGGGTGCATTTCTGGATGTGTATGTCGAAGCCGGTGCGTATACCAATACGGGGGGGCGCATTGGTAAGATGATTGCCACAGATGCCCTCGAAGTTGAGATTCCAGTCGGGAATGAAAGTACCGGGTGGATTCGGCCCAATGATCCGGTTCAACTGGCTTCTATCGACAAAGAGAGGGTATGGCATGGTCGAGTGACCCGTATCTCCGATTTTGTGGATGTGGCCACACAATCCCGCAGTGTGTTCGCCCGCGTACCTCTGAACGGTCAGTTGTCCCTGTATGCAGGTGAGTATCTAAATGCAGAATTCGAGGGGGGGATAGTGACCGAAGTGCTTGAAATCCCCAGAAATACAATATTTAATTATGATGAAGTGTTCACAGTGATTGACGGGCAATTAAGGATCCAGCAAGTCGAAGTTGTCAAGTTGAATCAAACTACAGTGCTGATCCGCGGGATTGATTCAGGTGTGTACGTGGTCACACAGCCGCTTATCAATGTGATGGAGAATACGCCGGTTAAAATTCTGGGTGTGGATCAGGCCGAAGATCCTGCTTCTCTGCAAAAACCGCCCATAGAAACAGCTTCTCAATAGTTCAGGATACAGGTATGCGAAAACTAATTAGTATCTTTGTTAAATTTCCTTTTTACGCCAATCTGGTGATTGCTGTTATTGTGATTGGCGGATTGCTATCTCTGGGAAACATGAAAAAATCCTTTTTCCCGGAAGTGTCTTCCCGATTCATTTCCATCTCGGTTTCCTATCCAGGCGCGTCTCCGATTGAAATGGAAGAAGGTGTCACCAGCCGCGTTGAAGAGGCAGTACGGGGCATTGTCGGGATCAAGGAGATCACCTCCACTTCAAGTGAGAACTCCTCCCGCGTTTCCATCGAAACCACAGGCATGTATGATATCAATGAGACTCTGATGGAAGTCAAGAATGCGGTGGACGGCATCAATGCATTTCCTTCTGCTGCGGAGCGGCCGACTGTCTCCAAACGGCGCAATACGTCGCGTGCCCTGTTCCTTACCCTTTCCGGTACGGACGATCTTTTCACGCTGAAAGATTATGCCTATCGAATAGAAGATGATTTTCTGAATTCCGGTGTCGTTACCCAGATGACTTTGCGCGGTGCGCCTTCTCCTGAAATCAGCATTGAAATCCGTGAGGCGGATCTGTTACAGTACGATCTCAGCTTGATCGAAGTGGCCAATGCGGTTTGGAATAACAATCGAGATGTCTCAGGCGGCCAGATAAAATCGAGTGAAGAAGAGATGATGATTCGGCTGCGATCACGCAGTACTGATCCGGATGAGATCGCAGATATCGCATTGCGTGGTACGCCTTCAGGCGGTTTTTTACGTATCCGTGATGTGGCGACTGTGAAAAAGCAGGCGCCGGAAAGTTTTTATCCCGCTTTCAGGGGCGGTCAGCCTTCTGTCACGTTTTCCATCGAAAAATTACCAGAAGAAGATCTGGAAGAAATTGATAAATTTGCCAAGACCTATATCGAAGAGTTCAACCAGGCCAATCCCGGTGTGCAATTACGAATTAATTTCAGCTTTTTAGAAATCCTAAACAGCCGTCTTCAGGTACTCATCAATAATGGATTGATCGGTTTTATCCTCGTCGTGATTGCACTGACACTTTTCCTTTCATTCGGTGTGAGTTTCTGGGTGGCCTGGGGTATCCCTGCTTCTTTTCTCGCAATGTTTATTATCGCCAATCTGTACGGTATCACGATCAATATGGTCTCGCTTTTCGGTATGATTCTCGTGATTGGAATTCTGGTCGATGACGGCATTGTGATCGGTGAGAATATATACACGCATTTTGAAAAAGGCAAAGGACACATGCTCGCCGCAGTGGATGGTACCATGGAGGTGCTTCCGGCTGTCGTGACTTCTGTGACCACAACAGTCGTGGCCTTTTTGCCCCTGCTTTTCCTGCAGGGCACCAACATGGAAAGCCAGTGGGAAATGGCATTCATTGTGATTGTGTCTCTTCTGCTTTCCCTCGTCGAGGCTTTCTTTGTGTTGCCCGCGCATTTGGGGAACAGACATGTCCTGAACCGAAAACGTTTTGAAGCGAAAAAACACAGTGTCAAGCGGGTCATTGAAGATACCATCCTCTGGCTTCGAGATCATATTTATGGTCCGTACATTCTCTGGGCAATTCAATGGCGGGCAGTTCTCATGGCCGTACCAGTTGCGCTGTTCTTGATTACGATCGGTTTATTTGCCGGGGAATTTATCAAGAATACCTATTTCCCGGTTGTGGATTTTGACAGCTTTGAGCTTAATATTGCATTTGTACCCGGTTCGGGCGAGGATCAGACTTATCGATATCTGCACCGTTTTGAAGAAGCCGTTTGGGAAGTGAATGACGATTTAAAATCTCAAATGGATCGTGATGAGGATCTCGTGCGCGATACCCGGCTTCAGGTGGGCAACGCATTCAGTGGTCAGGAACGCGGTGCACACGCCGGCCGCCTTGTAGTTTACTCCACTGATTTAACCAATATTGATCTGACAGGTCTTCAGATTGCCGCATTGGTGAAGGAAAAGATCGGTTCGGTGCCAGAGGCTGAAAAGTATACGGTTGGGGGGCGCAATCGCTGGGGATCACCGGTTTCGATCAGCCTGATGAGCCGGAATCTGGAGGAACTTGAGGCAGCCAAGAATATGGTGATTACTGAGCTTCAGAACTTTCCGGTTCTAAAAGATATTGTGGATAACAATGCTCAGGGCAAGCAAGAGATTCTCCTCAAACTCAAGCCCGAAGCTACCTTTTTGGGATTGGATGAATCTGCGATAGCCAATCAGGTCCGGCAAGGATTTTATGGTCATCAAGTGCAGCGGTTGCAGCAGAACCGAGATGAAATTCGCGTCTGGGTACGGTATCCGCGAAGTGATCGCAGTCATATCGGTCAACTCGAACAGATGAAGATCAAAACTCCGCAAGGAATATATCCACTTGCCGAATTGGCTGATTACACAATCAAACGCGGCCCGGTAGGCATCAGCCGGTTTAACGGCCAGCGTGAGATGCGCGTTGAAGCAGATCTGTTTGATCCTTATGCTTCAGTGCCTGATATTCTGGCTCAAGTGGACGCGACTATTGTTCCCAAGATTAAGGCCAAATACCCCTCCATTCAGGTGCTGTATCAGGGGCAGCAACGCGAGAGCATGCAAACAGTAGACAAACTCCAAACCTATTTTACACTTGCTTTTCTCGTGATCGTGCTGATTCTCATGATCCATTTCAAGAGTGTGGAGCAATCTCTCATTATTCTGGCGATGATTCCTTTGTCCCTGGTCGGCGCTTTTTGGGGCCATTGGATTCATGACAAGCCCGTTTCCATTCTATCGGCAATGGGCATGGTTGCGCTTTCAGGTGTGATTATTAATGATGCGGTTGTTTTTCTTTCCAGATATAACAGTCTTGTCGCTAAAGGGAAGAAGGTCTCGCTGGCGATTGCCGAGGCGGGCAAGTCCCGTTTGCGACCGATCATTCTGACAACTTTGACCACAGCAATCGGTCTTTTTCCTCTCATCCTTGAGAGCAGTCATCAGGCACAGTTTTTAATCCCCATGGCGATCAGTCTGGCCTATGGCGTGGCGTTCGGCACCTTCTTCATCCTGCTTTTCTTTCCGGTGCTGATTTATGTGCTCAATGATTTTCGGCGATGGATGCACAAACTTTGGACAGGTGAAGATTCCGAACCGGAAGAAGTCGAAATCGCGCTCATTTATGCCAAACGTAAAATCGAATAGGGGATGCCATCAAGTTGAAATCCAATAGTCAGTTTTTTATCGGAGCAAAATCCATGAAACGGATTGATATATTTATCCTTTTTCTAATAGCTGGATTGTCCACACATTTACACGCACAACAGACACTTGGCCTTTCCGGAGCGATTACCCTGGCGCTTGAGAACAATTATGATATTCGTGTGATCCAGCTGGATGAATCCATCTCTGAAAAAAATAACAGCTGGGGCCAGGCCGGAATGCTCCCCTCCCTTGATTTGTCTGCGAGCGGTACACAGAGTCAAAGCATTGATCCTGACGATGATTGGACACAGCAGCGCGGCTTGGGCAGTGCCACTTTGAGCTGGACGCTGTTCAGGGGGTTTTCGGTTTGGATCCAAAAGGCGCAGTTGTCTCAGCTTGAAGAACTTTCCGCCGGGAATACTGCCCTTCTGGTAGAACAGACGATGCAGGCAGTGATCCTGGCATATTACAATGTTCTGCTTCAAAATGAACGGCTTCAAGTGCTCGATACGGTGCGGCAGGTTTCGAATGATCGATACACGCAGGTTCTTGAGAAAAAAGAAATTGGGGCATTGGTTACTTATGATGTCCTTCAAGCAAAGAACGCCTGGCTTGAGGATGAAGCCCGTTTCCTTCAACAGGAGACCACAGCGCGCAATGCGGTGCGTGATTTAAATTATCTCATGGGCATTTCTGAAGATCAGAGCTATGCATTCACTGATCCGTTCGAATTGGATTGGCAGCTCTATTCACTCGATCTGCTGCGTGAACGCATGCTCGCGGACAATCGACAATTGCGAAATAAATTCATTCAACAGCAGCTTCTCAATTCACAAGTTCAACTTTCAAAAAGTGCGTGGTCGCCCAGTTTGTCGCTCCGCGCCGGTGCCGAAACCAGCCTCACTCGTTCCAAAACGGACATCTCGGACTGGGCCGATAGCGATTCACGCAATGCGTATGGCACACTGACTTTAAACTGGAATCTGTTTAATGGTGGCAATCGCAAGCGTGCGATCGATATCGCCAAACTGGATCGTGAAATCGGCGAAGTTGAGATCGCGTCGATTGAACATAGTCTTTCCAATCGTCTGGCTGCCCAACTCGATCTTTATAATGTCCGCGAAAAACTCCTTTCAATTTCACAGGAAGCGCTGGAAACGGCTGAACTCAATCTTCAAATCTCTGAAGAGAAATTTAAATCAGGTGCGATAAATTCCTTCAACTTCCGTGATGTCCAGTTAATTTACTTGAACGCAGCTCTCGGACGATTGGAATCTATTTACCGGTTGATTGAGGCCCATACTGAACTGTTGCGACTCACGGGTGGGATTGTCTCTTCGTATGCGCAGTAGAATTTAATTCCGATGATACTCATGTAAGGGCGGGCGGCCGTCCACCCCTACGAAATAGGGATGTTAAAAACCATTTACAATATAGTACGTCACGATATAAATATGTTGGCCGAAGTATACTTTTTTCGGAGTGTATAGAAATGGAAACGATGCTTGCTGCAGTCTTACACGATTTCAATGACCTGCGATTGGAACAAGTGCCCCGTCCCAAGCCCGCAGCACCCGGTACCGTAGTGGTGCGTGTAAAATCATGCGGCATCTGCGGGACCGACTACAAGGCGGTCAAAGGAGTCCGTACGAACGTCACCTTCCCTGCCATCGTCGGCCACGAGCCAAGTGGCATCATCGCTGAGGTGGGGCCGGGTGTTATTCACTTCAAGGAAGGGGACGAGATTATCTGCCAGCCGATGGGCTATTGCGGGGTCTGTGAGCACTGCCGTGCCAGCAACACCCACTATTGCATGCACGGTTTCGTTACCGGTGGGGATGGCCAGGACGACGTCTGGCCTGGGGCGTTCGCCGAGTACATGTGCACCACCGAGAACAGTCTCTTTCTCAAGCCCGCCGGCCTGTCATTCGATGCCGCGGCTCTCACCGAGCCACTCTCTGGTGCGTGGAAGGGTGTGGTCCAGTATAGCGAGATGCGTGTCGGGGACGACGTGGTCATCATCGGGGCGGGCAGCATGGGATTGTTATGCCAGATGGTGGCAAAAGCCGCCGGGGCGGCGCAAATGATCGCCATAGATCCCAGCCCTTATGCCAGGCAGCAGGCTCTGGCGCTGGGTGCGACGCACGCGATCGATCCCGTGGGCGAAGATGCCAAATCGCGCGTCTATGAGATCATCCCTGGCGGCCCTGATCTGATCATCGAAGCGGCGGGGCCGATCGAGGCTGTCAAGTTGATGTCAAGCCTGCGGCGGCGGGGAACCCGGTGGAACGTCTTTGGCATCACTACCCACGAGACGTTTGAGCTGGACGGCGGTCTCACACATTTCTTGGAAGGGCGCATGGATGCCAGTTTCGGCACCACGCCGCTGGCAATGTCCCGTGCCATCCGCCTGATGGACTCCGGGCTGGTGGATACAGAGAAGATCATCTCTCACCGCTTCCCGCTAAGCGAAATTCATCAAGCGTTGAAGGTGATGGGGGGTGAGGAGCGGACCAAAGTGATTGTCAATCCGTGATGTCCAGTTAATTTACTTGAACGCAGCTCTCGGACGGCTGGAATCTATTTACCGATTGATCGAGGCCCATACAGAATTGCTGCGTCTCACGGGCGGTATTGTTTCTTCGTATGCGGAGTAGACAGATTTAAAAACCTGACAAGTCTTCAAAAACTGTCAGGTTTGTTCTGGTAGAGGGATTTAAAAAACTCCTTGCATTTTCATCAAGTCTTCGTAAATTATTCTTAGAATTTCATATTATTACATGGCATTGATCATTGTATTTTAGGCGGAAAATCTGTGTTCCCCGCTGAATATAATTTTCGTTATCTATGGATTTTACCTGGTTTCCAGTCTCCAACCGGGAACCTTATGGAAGTCACTCAATTCTTGGTCGATCCCAGGCGGAGCCCGGGGTCGCGGTGAATTAATGAGAAAGGAGATCAATAATGACTTCTTTTAAGAATCCTCGATTCATGATCATTGTATGGCTGGTCGTGTCCATCACCTGGCTGCGATGTGAACCCTGGGTTGAGCAATTTGAGGAAATAGGTGATGCGGTCATTTATACAGCCGAACAGAAATCGGCACCACCCAGCACGGTTGAAACTATCACCGTGATGACCTGGAACATCCGTTTTGGCGCTGGTCGTATCCCCTGGTTCGGGGATTCCTGCGGCGACCGTGTGATTCTCACAAAAGATGAAGTGTTCACCCATCTGCAAGGTATAGCCAACAAAATCAATGAAATTCAACCCGACGTCCTGATCATCAACGAGATCGATATTGAATCTAAACGGTCGGCATATATCGATCAAATGCAGTGGCTGCTGGACCATACCTATTTTAATTACGGAGCTTTTGCTTCAGTCTGGAAAGTTCAGTTCATCCCCAGCGACGGACTGGGACGTATGAACATGGGCAATGCGGTGTTATCTCGGTGGCCCATTCTTGAAGCCATCCGTATCCCTCTGCCTCAGCGCGGCGATCAGGATGAACTTACCAAGTATTTCTATTTGCGACGGAATATTCTGAAAGTAAAAATTGACCTCCCCAATGTTCCCAATTTTTATGCCGTAAATGTCCATACCTCTGCCTTTGCCAAGGACGACACTAAAATGAAACATATCGATATATTCAAGGCAGAGCTCGATGAACTACACGAAGCGGGTGCCTACTTTGTTGCCGGTGGCGATTTGAATACTCTACCGCCCGGAGCGACTAAAACATATTTCTGTCTTGAGGATCGTTGTTTCGGTGAAGATGTTAACGAAATGGAAGGCTGCGATTTCACCAAGGAAGTAACCTGGCTTCAGGATCTATACGATACGTATCAATCTGCCGTTCCTCTGGATGAATATCTGACAAACGAAGAGCGCTATTTTACGAATACATCCCACTGGGATGGTTTCTGGCAAAAGAAATTGGATTATTTGTTTACCAATTACCAGTGGATTGCGGGTTCCGACTCCACACATCAGGAAGCGACTGATTGGTCCGACCATACACCAATTAGTGTCAGATGGGGGGTGCCAGAATGAAGATCTCTAAAATCCTGATCGGACTCGTCCTGTTCATGTGGGGGATACCTTGCATTATGGCAGGAGAAATAAATGAAGGCGATGTTTCTCTTTGGTCATCAGGGACAGCCTATTTGCTTCCGAAAGATCGTCTGGAATTTGGCATATTTCAACCCGCTGCTTATGGTCTTTCTGAATCTCTGGAATTGTCCACTTATGTGCTGCCGAATATCCTGATGCCCAATCTGAGTGTTAAATGGAAGCACTCTGCAATCGCAGGATATGACTGGGCGACAAGGCACAGTTTTTATTATCCGACCCCATTACTGCGTACGGTTTCCAAAAAAGGCATTGGCGGGCTGATTTCACCTGAATTCACCATGCCCCATATGGTAGCTTTCCACAATGAAATTCTGGTATCAAAACGGTTCGACCCGCGATTACTTGTGACAGCAAAAGCAGGACTGACATTCGCTTATACATCTGAAGACCTTGATGAGCGAACCACTATCGATCTGCCTCTCATATTCCCGAGACTGGCAGTGTTTTATAATACCTACAATTTTAGGATGGGGATTGACCTTCAAGGATTGATTGTTAGGCGCTGGCATTATGTTGTGGATTCTGATATTTTTCTGGTGCCGAAAGCAGAGGAAAATTTCGCGTTTGAACATAAGGGATTGATTATATGGCGAAAAAGTACACGCTTTCAAATGTGTCTGGGCTACAAACTTGTCTACGCGGAATATCCTTTTGGTACCCAATGGCATTTGTTGCTGCCTCTGTTCGATTTTCAATGGGCCCGGCAATTTTAAAAGAGTGCAAAATTAAACAGCAACCCTGAGGAAAAAGAGTTAATTGAACAATTTGGAGAACCCTATATGAGATACCGACAATATGTGCCTGCATTATTTCCATATAAGGGTTCAAATGGGAAACGTTACTATTTGGAAATTATTGATGGTTTTAGCTGATCACCTCGGGATGATAATTATTGGTCGATAAACTTAGGTTATAAGTTAGATAATTTGATACAGCAATACGCTCTGCAAATCCGAGTTCTTTGAAAAGGTTGAAAGGTCGAAGGCAAAATCAATAAACTGCCTCATCCCCTGAACCTCAAAGATTGGGGGAAGAGGTCATAAACCCATACCCCTGAATCACTCCCTGTTCAGGTTGAAGGTGAAAGGTACTTTGGGCAAAGGGTTCAATCAGTCTGGCTATTGAATTGAAACCGAAAGAGCTGAGTTTTTGTATTTGTCCCGGACCTAAAAAGAATTTAATTCAGCAGAAATAATATTGAGATTTTGAGCTATTGTTTTTATTTTGAAACGAAAGAGACGTCATTCACTTTAGGTGGGCTTATAACCCGTGTTTGCAGCGGATCGCTAACATGGAATTCTAAACTCAACTTGCGGGATACTTGCTCTTGGCTCGTGACCGCTGAAACAGATGTTATACGCTGTATCAAAAATCTTTTATTAGAATTAAGAATCATCTTGCTGGTTTTTTTGAATAGTATTAATATATATTGTAAAAGAACAATATTAACGATTGTGTTAATATTGCTAAATTGAGAGGATAAACACAATGAATACATACAAACATTGGATTTCAAACGTGAAAACGATGATTTTAATAAAACATATGAAAACTATAATTCTGTTTTTAATAATGCTACCTTTTTCTGGTTGCAGCCTACAAAATAATTCAAAGGATAAAACACTCTGGATAGCGTCAGCACCTGCTGGAAATAAATTCACAAAAATTGATAAAACCGGAAAAACTGTTATTCCTAATGGAAGATACATTACTCCAGCAGGGAAAAGTTTAGTAACGGCACCACATCCATACGGATTAGCACTAAGTCCGGATGGTAATACTGCGGTTACAGCCAATTCAGGAACCAGTCCATTGTCAATTACGATTGTTCGCAATATTTTATCGCAAAATCCTGAAGTACAACAGATACCTCCAGGTCCATCTACTGACAAAGGTGTTTTGGCTTCGGTGTTTATGGGGTTGGCAATATCTCCTGACAATCAAACAATTTATGTTGCTGGAGGGCAAGAGAACAAGATATACCTGTTTGATGTCAATTCCGGAGGAAAAAAGGGAACTATAGATTGCTCTTTTATTTCTGAAAAAGTGGATTATACTCACGGCTATATAGGCGATCTTAAATTAACGAAGGATGGAAAAACGCTCTATGCTGTGGATCAGATAGGTTTTAGAATGGTTGTCCTGGATACAGAAACGAAAACTCTTAAACACTCAGTTCCTGTAGGACGATATCCATTTGGGATTTGTCTATCTCCTGATGAAAAGATGGCTTATGTAGCCAACGTGGGAATGTTTGAGTATGCACTGATAAAAGATGGAAATGCGAATGAATCAAAGGTAAAGCCAATTGATTATCCTGCTTTTGCCTATGGCTCAAAAGAGATGATAGAGGGGATAGAAAATGATACATTAGTAATTCCCGGTCTGGGTGATCTAAATTCTCTTGAGGCGTTTTCAGTATTTGCTATTAATCTTGAGGATTCAATAAATCCAATAGTTGCTGCCAAAATTAAAACCGGGCACCTAGTTGGAGCATTAGTCGAAGATATCCCGGCTGTTGGAGGATCCAGCCCCAACTCAATTGTTGCAACCAATAAATATGTATTCGTCAGCAATGGAACCAATGATAATATCTCGGTTATTTCTATGGAACAGGATACAGTGGTCAATACAATCTACCTTAAACCTGATGATCGAATAAGGCAGTTTCGTGGAGTAATTCCTTTTGGTTTAGCCTTAAGCCCCGACCGAAAACGATTGTATGTAGCTGAATCGGGAATAAATGCTGTTGCTGTTATTAATGTTTCAGATCAAAAAGTCTCGGGACATATTCCAACAGGCTGGTTTCCGTCAAAAGTTAAAGTGAGCAATGATGGAAAAAAATTAATCATTGCCAACGCTAAGGGTTATGGCAGCGGCCCTAATGGAGGAGCAACTTTTGACCAGGGATCGGTAGGAAGTTACATCGGTTCGTTAATGAAAGGAACCGTTCAGGTAGTCGATATTCCTGGTGATAAACAATTAAAGGAAATGACAAAACAGGTCATTTCGAACAACTTTAACTTTACTAAAGCCGATGACCTGGTTTTTAAAAACAGGGAAAATAATCCCATTCCATTATTCCCCGGGGAAAAAGTTAGTCCAATACGTCACATTGTGTTTATTTCGAAGGAAAACAGAACCTATGATGAAGTTTTCGGGCAAATTAAAAAAGGCGAAGGTGACTCAGCACTTGCGCGATATGGTAAAAGAGCGACATTTTCAAATCGAAATAAAACGAACTCAGTTTCAAATTCAACGGTAATGCCTAACCATTTGGCTCTAGCCAGCCAATTTGCCATTTCAGATAATTTTTATGTGGATTCCGATGTTTCAGCTGATGGCCACCGCTGGTTGGTAAACACATACCCTAATGAGTGGTGTGAGACATCAACCGCAGCTAGTTATGGAGGTAACCGCAATTATCGGGAAAACTCAAATGCACCCGGTGTTTTTGCGATGAATGGATCAGCAGGAGCAATTTATCCGGAAGATTATAATGAAGCAGGTTCTATGTGGGATCATTTAAAGCGTAATAAAGTGAAATTTTATAATTTTGGTTTTAGTATAATGTTTGAACCGGCACTTTATAAAGCTGAATATAAATATTCCGGAAATAGGCAGTATATCAATTACCCAATGCCACAGCCCCTTTATGAATGGACCTCTAAAATGTACCCGACTTATAACATGGCAATTCCGGATCAATTTAGAATAGATCAGTTTATAAAAGAATTTGATGAGAAATGGATTATGGGCAAGGATACTATGCCGGAATTTATTACAGCAATAATTCCAAATGACCACGGAGCGGGCGATCGTCCGGATGCCGGGTATCCTTTCCGGGAAAGCTATATGGCAGATAATGATTTAGCTGTCGGTCGTATTGTAGAATATCTCTCACGAACACCTTATTGGAAGAATATGTTGATCGTTATTACAGAAGATGACGCACAAAACGGCGTTGATCATATTGATGCTCATCGCAGTGTTCTTATGCTCGTTTCTCCCTGGGTAAAAAAAGACTATGTTAGTCATGTACATTATAGTTTTGGCAGTTTGTTTAAATCATTCTGGAATATTTTGGGCCTGCCATATTTAAATCAATATGATGCCGGGGCTACGGATTTGGCTGACTTTTTTACAACTTATCCTGACTACAAACCATACGATGCTTTATCGGTAGATAGCAGGATATTCGATCCTCAAAAAGCACTCGACCCTTTTAATGAAAAATTTGATTGGAAAGCTATTAAAGAGTCTCCCCAAATTGATAATATGGAGGATATGATTCGCGAAAGCAAGGAACAGGATGAAGATCGTTTAGAAAACAGAGAGAAAAATAAATAATAGAGATTTCCAATCATGTAGCACATATACGTGGTGAATCGAAAGTAAATGTAAATAAAGGACATAGGGATTTGAAAGTAGGGTATTTTGAAATTCCCAAAGCTTCATATACTCAACGTTCATGCTTATGGTGTAATTTTTTGGCTTCATCGCGTATAACCAGCGGTTGGAGTCGGAATTTAAACGCGTCCACTTTCTTCGCATTTTGATGTTTTGTCGAGCGTTTAAATCCCCTGAAACAGACGTTATGGGAATGGAAGAATATTATTCATATATCCCTGTGAAAAAAAGACTTGGTAGACATTTATAAATTTAGATTATAATAAGAGTAAAATTATGAATAGAATATCTTGCTATGCCATAGTGGCATCTGTAATTGTGTGGATGTCAAATTTAAGTGTAACCATAATCGCGTGAGATGGCAATGGAGATATTGCGTTTTGAAAAGAGAGGTCAAAATGATAAGAAAAAGAAAAAAAATGGTGGCAACAATTCTGGGATCAGCCGGGTTATTACTTTTTACCCTCTTTCCATTTACAGTAAATGGTCAAGAGAGTACAGAAGTCAAAGTAGTAAGCTATAATATTAAACATTGGCTGGGGCATGGAGGGGCAGGCTCCGGGAGCGCCAGTGGACCGTATATGGAAAAAGATTGGGTGCCGGATATGAGCATAGTAGCTAATGGCTTGGCATTTTATGATTTCTGGGAAAATGTATTAAATTCGCTGGACGCAGATGTAATTTGTCTCCAGGAAAATTCTAATGGACCAAATACTGGTTCTGGTTTCGGCATAGATGATCATAGTCCGGAAATCATGGCAGAATTAGCTGAGCGATTAGGAATGTATTATTTCTGTCCCAACAAAGGTAGATGGCACTGGCTGGGTGCGTTTAGCAAGTTCCCGATCACCTACAGTCATTATTATGATGAAAGTGAGATGCCCTCAGGAGATGACGAACTTTTAAGGATAGATGTTGATCTTGGAGGAGGAACATTATTAACTCTTTATGATTTTCATCTTCATTATGAGAATACTACCACCAGGTATAACGAGATTACGGAAATTTTCAATATAGCAGATGACGAACAAGCTTATCCTCATATATTCACCTGCGATTTTAATGCAAGTGCAAATAGTAATGAAGCTCAAAGATTTAAAGATAAAGGTTACGCACAGTATGGAGAAGGGGTAGATTTTATTTGGATACCCACAGATGGAAGCGTGGAATTAATTGACGACATCGGTCGCGTTGAGAACCAATGGACTTCTACCGGACAAGAAGATATTGTGGGATCGGACCATCTACCTGTAAAAGTCATTATATGTATTGATGGACCTACAGGGCACTAGAAGTATTGTAGACAAATTAATTAAAAAAATAGTATAAGACATTAATGAACAGGATTTGGCCGGCACTGTATAACCTATGTTTCAACGCGGATTGAAAAACGTTACTTCTTTTCTATTACAGGTTATTGGAAACACTTCTTTAAGGGCATATTCATTTGTTTTTCAACCGGTCAAACAAACGTTATACATGAAAACGAAAATAAGGGAGAAAAAATGAAGACGAAAAGTACAATCATATTTTTATTCAGTATTGTATGGCTATCTAATTTATATGCAGAAGATAATTACGAAATGCTACAGCAGAAAATTGATTCACTTGAAACAAGGTTGGATAAAATCTATACTGAACAAGTTGATAATAATTCTGATGCACCAGGTGATGCTTTAAATTGGGGATCTGGTTTATTTTTAGGAGCTAAAACAGGCACTCATTATACTTTAAATTTTGAAATAGGTTATATGTTTAGAACAAGTAAAAAACCATGGGCATCATTAACCAGAGATTATATTGGAAAAAGGAAAGATTATAGATTTGGAATAAGTACTGGTGTGCAAATGTTTAATGATGAGACTGTTTTTAAAGATGATTTGACTTTTTATAAATCATCCGGTTATGGAGTTTATGGGAAAATTGCCTTCGGTTCGCCAGTTCTTTTAAACTTTATAAGTTTTTCCTGGCATTTAAAAGCGATGTATACAATTCCGGCAAAAAATAATGATCATAATATTACAGATGAACGAATGGTATATGGGTATGGTAATGATATTGAATTTTGGCTCACAGAAAATGAGTGTGTCACTTTGGGATATACAGATGAAAAAGATTCATTTTTTGGAGAAAACAATGACGATCCGATATATCCTTCAAGAATAAGATTTGTATTTGGATTTAAAACGTTTTTCTAAAATTTGATCGAATTTTTTTGGGGAGGATAGAATCCTCCAGCTTATTACACCCAAAGATAGGAATCTTTGGGCGATCATTTGGCCGCGCCTCAGAGCCTGGCCGTTATAGGTTCCCATTTATGAATAAAATCCAAGATCAATTCCAGACATTCAGAAAAATATTTCCCGCATACGATGAAGGTATTTATGTCAATCACGCGGCGGTATCTCCATTCTCCACACTAACCCGAGATGTCTTGCAAAAATACTGGGAGAACCGTGCGCATTTTCCTGTGGATGTGTATCCGGATATTCTGGAGAAGATGCAGCGGCTGAAATTCCAAATTACCGGATTGATCCATGCAGAGAGTGCGGATCAAATCGTACTTATGCCGAATACGGGGTATGGGCTGAACGCCATTGCTACGGGGCTAAAATGGAAGCCAGGTGACCACATCCTCCTCATCCGGGATGAATTTCCAACCAATATCTATCCCTTTCTGAATCTCGAAAAACAGGGTGTCCTCATTGATTGGATCGAACCGGTGAATTCTCAAATCACACCCGAAATGATCCACAAACAATTGCACCCGAATACACGAATGCTCTCCATTAGCTTTGTGCAATTTCTCACTGGATTTCGCGCGGATCTGGAAGCCATCGGTCAGCTTTGCCGGGATCAAAACATCTTTTTCATCGTTGACGGAATTCAAGGCACAGGAGTCTGTCCAATCGACGTTCAGAAATGGCAGGTTGATGGCTGGGCCTGTGGTGGACATAAATGGCTGATGTGGCCGATGGGCACGGGATTTCTGTATGTCAGTCCACGTCTACTCGATCAGCTTCAACCCGCATACGCGGGGTGGGTCTCTGTAAAAAATGCATGGAACATGCTGGATTATAATCTCGATTTTCTGGAGTCTGCTGATAAATTTACGGTCGGTGGGCAGAATTTCATGGGTTTCAGCGTTGCGGAGACCATCCTCAATAAGTTCGTTGATTTGGATGTTGTGCAAATCCACACCAGGATAGAGGCATTGACAACACAGCTGATTGAGGCATTGAAAGAATTGCCAGTCCAACTTCTCACACCTAAAGATCCCAACTTACGCGCCGGGATTGTGTCCCTCCGAATTTCTAATCCTGACACGATTCAAAAGAAATTGCAGGAACAGGGAATCATCGCAGCGGCTCGCGGTGATGTGCTTCGCTTCTCACCGCACTGTACAAATCAGATTGATGAAATGGATCGAATCGTTGAAGTACTGAAAGAACTGATTTAGGACTAAGTACCTTAAGCCGCATCCATTTATAGATTATTTTTAAACCATCCGTCTTTATAATAATCGAATTTGATTAGAACTCTTTCAGTAGTTCCAACATCTTTCGATCGAGTTGATGGCCCTTGTAGCTTTCGTATTTTACATCACTTCGCTGGCTGTTTAATACGCCGAAGGATCCTTTCAGATTCCACATGGCATGGCCCCAGCCAGCTTCTTTCCATAATGAAAGTAAATCGCGCATCCATCTTAAAGCGACATCATGTGGGGTTTTGTTATAACATCCCCATTCACCCACATGCACGGACACACCCTGATCTGTCAGTGGTTTCCATAAATCAATCAGCTTTTCTTTGAGTGCGGTCTTATCCCATACTTTACCATCATCTCCTTTGAGCGGCCAGGTGGGTTCATTAAATGTCTCGAATGCCTCTTTGGGTACCCATCCGGCGGTATAATGGCTGACACTCATGGGATCATAACCGCGCGTGCTTTGTATGAGACCGAGATTTGCCACACCATAGACGGGTGTACGACCGACATCTTTGCCGTCAGCCACGATCAATCGATCCGGATCTTCAGCACGGATGCCAGCAACCAGTGCCTTGATAATCTCCACGTATCGTGTCTCAGTTTCCATGGATGGCGGTTCGTTAATCAAATCAAAGCTCAAACGAGTACTGGGGATACCTTTGTATCGCTGGGCAAATACTTTCCAGTGATGCACAACTGCATCCAAGGCCTTCTGCATATTTTTGGGTGTATCGTCAAATAGGTCTACCGGTTCCAAATCGCGGCCGTTGATGCAGTAACCTGGCACACGATGAAAGTTCAAATTGACGTGGATGTTGTATTGCTTGCCCAGTTCAATGACTTCATCGATGTCCTCAAGGATTTCCTCATTGATTGTGTACCAATCTTCCGGAGTTGCCCAGTTCCAGTACGACATGGGGATACGAGCGAAATCGAATCCCCATTCGGCCATGATTTCAAAATCCTCTTCCTTGAATTTTCTTCTTGCACCACGGCCGCTGAATTTGGCCAGTAAATTGAATCCGCGATATCGTGGGAATTTCATATTGGCTTTGGAGGTGCATCCCATTTCGCTCAAGCTTAGTCCTGTCATGGTCACGGCTCCTAAAGCAGCACTGGTTTTTAGAAAGTGTCGTCTTTTCATAGTGGAGATTCCCTTATAATTAATTCGTCAATTTTACTTCGAATATAATGTTCAGTCTTTGATAAATTACCAGTTATTTGGATTTGGATCCAATACATCCGTCAAATCGAAATGATCTGGATTTCCGTAATCGTAGGGAGCAGTATATGTCGAATCCGATCCAGTGAAAGTCAAACGATATTCACCCGCGTTCGGGAGTGTTTCCGAGATGCGAATGGTGGAGTAATCCACGTTGCCCTCCCAAATGTTCTCCCCACAATCGATGGTGAAGGCAAGTCCGCCATCCATTTCGCCTGTGCCGCTCAAATCTGACTTATTGATGATATCTCCATTTAAAACCACGCAGGCGATATCACTGTGATTTGTATAATTGAATGTGGTGGTGAGTGTGGTTAATCCCTCAACGCGAAACACCATCTCGCCAAACAGAAGTCCATTAAAAATAGTGGTTTTATTGATGTATTGCAGCATGCCGATTCCGCCGAAACCCTCAATCCGGGTATGCGCGGCCATGGTACAGAGAAGAAATATTTTCATGAACTGATCAGGCCAGTCTGAAGATTCCTGAGAGAGAATGTTCTCAAAAATCCTGTCGACCTTTTTATAAAGCTTTCCATCCATCCGAATGATTCCGGCAGCTCTATTATGATTCCACAGAGCCTCCTCATGCTTCTCAGGTGAGAGTTCATCCTGCGTAGCGCCTGAAATGCTTGATGGGCTGGATGTAAATACGTATGTGTTTAAATAGCGCAGGCTATACTCAAGTTCAATCTGACCATCCGAAATCTGAAAAGTGCCCAGCTTCAACACAACTTCTATTTTATTCCCTTCATCGGTTACCTGCATGGAAACACAACTCCCGTACGGTTCCCGCAGATCGCTGAATGTCATCAACTCTACCATGGGTCCCGATTCCATCACAAAAGTACGCATATATGTGGATGCATTCGATCCAAGCTGAGTAAATCGATTCACGAGTTCACCGAGGTCGTTGTAGCCATCCAAATTACAGGACAGGGAAAGCCAGGAGAGATTCATCAATAAAACAAGTAGCAGGCTGCGGCGCACAAGAGCGTCCTCCAAAAAAAACGGTTCAGAATGTATGTCCAACACCCAATGAAGTTGTATGACCCCGTTTCAGTTTGTTGTTTTTTCTAAAGCAACTGTGATTCATAGATTTCCTTTGCATCCGATTGGTCGTTTGTTTACTCCTGCTCCTCAAAATACTCAAACGCATCGATGATGTCGAGATAGACGCCGTCAAATCCGCTATTCAGGATTTGATCCAGATACGCGCTTTCTGTTCCGAAAATGATGGCCTGCACAAAATCCTGCATCTCCTAGCGGTGATCCGCAGTCGCTGGTTTGGAGTTTTTGACATTGTCTTTGTCGCAATTCATAGCGAGGAAAGCTATTAATAAAAACAGGATTTTTCTTCTCATGTAAATCTCCTTACATGAATCTTTCTAAACTCCGGTATTTCACGATAAAGTCTTGGATACGAATGCATGCAATATAGGGAAATCAGGAACTGCAAACAACGATAAATCCAATCTGCTTGATTTTGTCGCGGGTGTTTTGTATGCTGTATCTGATCCAATATTTTAAAATCCGGGTTGAAATGAAGAAACTTCTCGTTCCATTAATTTTATTGTCTCTGCTTGGCTGCGCACCGGGGCCACTGCTGATTCAGGATGTGCGCACCCTGCCGCAAGAGGGTCGTGCCTACCTCGATTCAGATACGGCTGAAATTCCCTTGATTTCTACCGGGCTTCAAAAACATATGGATCAGAAATATGATTTGCTGTACTTCGCGCCGTGGTATCTTGAACCGGATAGCGTTTCATTGAAGCCAATTAGAAACTCTATCAAATATTATAAATCCAAACCCGGTTGGGGGGAGAACAAGCTGCCGCGTGATTCGACATGGGTTGCATCCCTAGCGATCAATGCGGACACTTCCAGTTTTCCAAACGCGGGCTGGTCCGGCATCACCACTGCCAACTCCGATCTGCGCGCGTTGCCCACGAACAAGCCGATATTCCGTGATTTCGAATTGCCGGGAGAAGGATATCCCTTTGACTATCTGCAAGTTTCCAGTATCGTGGCGAACACGCCGATTTTGTTAACACATTCCTCTTTGGATCGATCCTGGTTTTATGTGGTATCCCATATTGCGTCTGGGTGGCTGCCCGCTCGGGATCTGGCGGAAGTAGATTCATCCTTAATGATAGAATGGCAGTCTGATAGCCTGATCGTGGTCACACGGGATGAAATCCCCCTTTATACTACAGAGGGAAGAACTCTTTATCTCGCGCCGCTTGGATCAATATTTCCGAAAGTGGGGGAGGACAGCCTGAACATCCATGTTCTTTGCGCGGTGTCACTCCCGGATCGGAGAGCAGTGCCTATGATCGCTGTGCTGCCCAAATCCTCCGCATCATGCAAACCATTGGTTCTTTCCAATTCCAATTTGGCTTCTATCATAGATGCCCTGATTGGTGAGTCTTACGGCTGGGGCGGACTGTTTCAAAATAGGGATTGTTCTGCTACGATCAAGGATATGTTCGCACCTTTTGGGATCATGCTTCCGAGACATTCGGCACATCAGGTTCAGGCCGGTTTTAATTATATCAATCTTTCAGAATTGTCCATACGGGATAAAGAGAATATCATTCTTGAAAAGGGGATACCGTTTCTGACATTGCTGTGGTATCCGGGACATATCATGCTTTACATCGGCCACGATCAAAATCGTCCTCTGGTTTTTCACAATCCCTGGGGATTGCGGACGAAAAGTTTCTGGGGTAAGGAAGGGCGGAAGATCATCGGCAAATCTGTTATCACCACGCTCTCACCAGACAGGGGAGTCCGTCACGCCGATAAGAGTAGGACTCTGATTAAAAGGATTCAAGGAATGAGCTATGTGGTTCCACCGGATTCGATTGTCTCAATTAGAGGTGAATAAAAATTCCCGGAGAAGATCTCTCCCCCGGGAATCTTAAAACGTTTATAAAAGCTGTTTATTCAGAGAATGCAGATTTTATCTGTTTTTCAAGCTCGCCTTCGATATCTCCAGGCATGCCCATATTCTTCATGAACGCCATTTTACCAGCATCTTCGAAGTACATTTTCATGCGGTACATAATGCCTACAAGCCGCACTGTTATGACATTGTCCACTTTACTGACGACCACTTCGATAGGGTAGGCACCCACATAAGCAAGGCCGGGATATGCGAATTTCTTCCTGGATTTATCTGATCCGGCTTTGACGATTTCATACGACCTGCTGTCCATGGGTGTACCAGTTGTGCCGAAAACCACAGTGTTGTGATCCTCAAGTTCGAGCGTATATACCAAGGTCATGCCCTTATTCGGTCCGGTTTGTGACAATGCAAGT
The DNA here is from genome assembly GCA_013202295.1 of Candidatus Zhuqueibacterota bacterium. Lineage (GTDB taxonomy): Bacteria > Zhuqueibacterota > QNDG01 > QNDG01 > JABMRT01 > JABMRT01. Next base: position 21,233 of record JABMRT010000292.1, on the reverse strand, counting down.
TTAACTTTCTGGACAATCTCTGAAAAACCCTCGTTGTTCAGGATCAACTTCTCCTTAATCTTTCCATCAAAAGATCCACCAGCCATCACACCCATAGTACGTCCAATATATCCCCTGTTGCGGAATTGCCCGTATTGTTTTTCTGAAACCTCTCCCTGAACAGATGCTGTTATAAGATCACGCAGCTTTAAACGATGTGTTTCCGTCCAATCATGATTGGTGTCATCTTCCATAAGTACGGTGCGGTTGATTGAGTTCGGATTGACAATCGCCACATGGGTTCCATTTTTATCCTGAAACAGGCTTATACGATCCACAACAGCAAACGGTCCGGTTTCGGAATTGGCCTGCATGATTTGTTCGCCATATTCCGAGTCATATAACACAAGAACAGCTGCCCGAAATTCACATCCTTCGGGTACACCGGATTCATGCACTGTCAACACCTCCCAGCCTTTGCTTAGGGCGGCAGTCTCGAGAGAATCCGAGATGGCGTCAAACTCACCTTCGGCAGAGAGGATGACATACTCATAAACTCCCTGCTTGTCGTCACCAGCAAACGTGAGTCCGGATACGGTCACAATCAGGATGAGCGCACAGGTTAAGAACAATTTGGTTTTCATTTTATCCCTCCAATGATTGATAATTACCAAGTTTCAAACTATTCAAACGAAAAAATGATCCCGATTATGGATTCCAGCCATTCAGCACATTGGTGGCCATATACCAGACCGCTGCATTTTCATCCAGTTTGGGCCGATTGGAACTGTCGAAGGCGCCGGGACCGGTATTGTGAAATTCGAAAAATCGGGAATCCGGTTCAATGTCAAACCAGATCCGATCCCCTTCAGAATTCCGGGACGAGATACGTGCATAGCCTTCAGGGCTGATATGATCATCCATCTCACAATTCATGAACACGGCGCTCCCAGAAACACGCAGATTGCCGCTGGGATGCCAGGGTCGGCCGAGTCGCACATTTCCCGCAGGAAGATCAAGCGTCTCTCTCAGAAGGCGGCAATCCACAAAAAGAAATCCATACGGATAATCAATGGGTGTACTCGGGGCGGTGATATATCCGGTCGTACTCTTATTTTTACGGTTGCGTGATATGATATCGCATTGGTCGAACACGGCCTGACCCGCGCCGAATATAAAATCCACATGTCCATAGATTTGACAGTTGATATATATCTGACGCCCGGCATTGGCAAACAGGGTGTCCTGATATCCGAGAATCACACAGTTCCGAAAGACAGCTTTGTCGCTGCCTTCGGCGGTCATCAGGGCCACGGCCTGCGCGTTTTGCACTTTTGTGGGATCATCATCTGACTTTACCGCATTGGCCGGATAATCGAATCCGTTCTCAATGGTCAGATTCTCAGCGTAAAATCCGACTGCAGTGATTCGCAGAGTGAAGCTTCCCCATGTACCATATCGGCCCCCATCGGGTGAGGGGGTGTCTCCATGGGTGTCAAATGTAATGATGGTCCTGTCCCGGTTTTCCCCGATTATGTGCACATTGGGCTTGTCGACACTCAGCTTTTCGTAATAGTGGCCTTCCCGGATGAGAATAATGAAGGGTTTGCTATTGTTCTCCGGCACGACCGCAAGCGCCTCGCCAATTGTGGAATATTTGGCGCTGCCGCTGATCATTTCACCCGCTGTGCCCATATATCCGGCATCCACGACTGCATGGAAGGATGTACTGTTCAAACGTCTGCAAGAAAGGAGGAGAAGCGGAATCAGTAGAAGCAGTATGATCTTGTGCATGATTGATTCCTTACGGTTAATACAGTTCATATTTGACGAGTCGTCCGTCTAGACCGCCATTCTGGAGCGGTCGTTTAAAGGCAGGTTTCAATCCAATTTTCTTGATATATGCACGTTCGCCAAAGTAAATAAAGGCCACGGATCCGTTGCATTTTTGTTTCAGAAAATCTCCCAGATTCTTATAAAAATCGGATAGATCTTCATTCGCTTTCATTCTGATGCCATAGGGTGGATTGCAAACGATAATCTTGTTTTCGAGTGAATTGATTTTGAAGATATCCCCTTTATTGATCAACATGGTGTGGTCTGGATTTAAATTCGTGCAATTGGATTTCGCAGCAGTCACCGCATCTCTTAAAATATCGCTGCCTGAAATTAATCCAGATGGGATGGGAACGAATTTTTTTAATCCTTCATCCTTTACCTTTTTCCAAACGAGCGCATCATAATCAGGGAGTTTTTGAAATCCGAATTTTTTACGGAGCGCGCCTGCCGGCATGTTTGACGCGACCATATAAGCTTCACAGAGCAATGTCCCGGATCCACAGAAGGGATCAACCAATGGAGTCGTCTTGTCCCACTCCAATAATTGAATTACACTTGCGGCCAATGTCTCAATCATAGGCGCTTCAACGCTGTGTTTGCGATAGCCGCGTTTGTGCAAAGATCCACCGGAGGTATCGAGACTGATGGTGGCTCTGTTGTTATCGATATGCAGGTTGAACCATACATCGGGATCCTGCGTGTCTACTGAGGGACGCTTGCCGTCGCGGTCCTTAAAAGCATCCGCAATGGCATCTTTGAGTCTGAGTGCGGCGAATTTTGAATGCGTGATCTTGCTGTGTGATACTGACGCGAATATCGCGAATGTCTGTGATGGATTAAAAAAATCTTCCCACGACAATTTTAACGCGGTTTGATACAGATAATTATCCGAGTGACAGTCAAAGGTGATTAGGGGGGCAAGAACGCGATTGATTAACCGTGAATGAAAGTTAATGGTGTAGAGGGCTTTCTTGTCCGCCAAAAAATATAGACCACGATAGGCCGGCCTTATTTCTTGCGCACCAAATGCGATCAATTCCTGTTCCGCCAGGTCCTTGATGTCATCCGCGACCTGCGCGAAATAGTGGGATGTTTTTTGATAGGTATATGTCATAACATTCCAAGTTTGTTTATATAAATGTACATGAACAGGTGGTTAATGGCAATAAGAAATGGTAAAACGTTAGGAGTGAGGGGTTAGATTCATAACTCGATAAATAGACGGATCAAGGAGATAAATATTAAAAAAAATCCCGCTCCAGCTATGCCAGAACGGGATTAAGATCCGAATAAAATGATAATTTATACGATCCGGTTCTCGAGACTGTCCACAGCTTCACGCAAGCGACTGACGATCTGGATGCCGTTCGGGCAGGCTTGTTCACATAGACCGCAATCATTACATGCAGAGAGATCGCGTTTGTCCTCAGGAATATTCCTAAAAGTCTCAATGGCTTCCTTCTGGTCTCCCAATTGATCTGCGTAATAAAATTTCGAGCGCAGCAGGGTCGAGACTTCAATGCCTTGCGGACAAGCACGCTTGCATTCCGAGCACATCATGCATGCATTCTCCCGATTTGCATTCGCATAGCGATATAATTCAAGTTCCTTCGAACCGGTGAGTACTTCTTTCACAGCCGCGATGTACTTGTCCATCTGCTCATAATTCTGCATGCCCTTGCAGATTGTGGTCACACCCGGATTCTTCATCAGTTTGGCCACATGCGCATTCTGCATGGCCTCATCCGGGATGTCCTTCATGGTTTTTATTCCCATGAATCCGATGCCCTTGGCTTGTGCGTCCCGGATTTCATCCTGCATGGATTCATAGGCTGGCTGATTCAGCACAGGCATCATCAGGGTGTATATGCCGCTGTCTATCCCCGCACGCACACAATTCTTCACATCATCATGCGTGGTCAATCCGGCGTAGCGGACTTTTCCCGCCGCCTTCCATTTCGCGAACTTCTCTTTGATTTCATCCGTTGCTACCGCAGAGGCGTTGTGCCGATTGAACATGATGAAATCCACATGATCCGTTCCCATTATTTTTAATGGTTCATCGATATCGTTAAATTGATCTTTAAGTGCAATGTAAACTTTGCTCCGACTGGTTTTAAGAACCTTCGCAAGTTCTCGAATAGAATCACCACCTTTGTAAGTTGGTGACATGTGTATGAGGTTCACACCCTTTTCAATGGCGTATCCGGCAAGATCAGCTTGCAGACCGGAACCGCCCAGGCTGATGGCAGAAAAGTGAATGCCAGTTTTTCCAAGAGCGCGATAAGGCATGCCTTCGGTATAATTCAGAATTTTCTTTGGGTCAGGTGTCGAGTCCTGACTGGCATGCAACGGGACACCAGCCGCAACCGCTACCATCGTACCGGCCTGAAGAAATGTGCGTCGATTGATTTTCGATGTACCCATGATGATTTCTCCATCATTCTGAAAAATGAATTATCCCTTAATTGTCCCGAGGAAGGAAAAAATTAAGATAAGCGCGTCCATCAGGATGTCCCTCAGGGACTACTCGTACAACTCCTGTCACAGTTTGATATTCATTACATATGGCAGTAAAGGGGTAGGTCCCGCATTGAATCTGGATTGCGTACTGTCCCCAATTATCCGCCCGTATGAGAGAATCATCACCGAGATAGACATAGCTATAGGGGATAAACGGTTTCAGTGTCTTGTACTGAATTGTTGCGCCGGTAAAGGCATCGCATATCTCTTTATCGGTCCAATCCGTAAGAGAAGGATCCTCCAGCAGACGCTGCTGAAACAGGCTGTCGTCCTGAAATTCACCGATCAGAAAGCCCTTTGTGGAATCGGGTGTTAAATCGAAATCCAGTAATGTGGTTTCATCACCCTGGATTGTAACTCCCACTGTGGTATCCGCAAAAGAGAGCGCAGAACATGTGATCTGAATCGTTCCCGATGTTAATGCATCGATCTGATATGCGCCGTCCAGACCGGATTCAGCAATCAGACTGTCGCCCATAAAAATGTAGGAAGGGTGTACCACATTGCCGTCTGATGTAACGGTGCCCTGAAGTGCGCCATGGGATGGGGGCGGATCCGGCTCAGTCGTCTGCCGAATACACCCTGTTCCAATGATCAATGTAAACAGTAACAGGTATAGGATTTTTTTATACATCATTATCCCTGCACTTATCTGCTGAGTACCATCTTATTTGATTGCTGAAACACACCGCCGTTGTGACGCGCAATAATGCGGTACACATAGACACCCGAAGAAACGGGAAGTCCGCTCTCCGAGCGGCCATTCCACTGCCGGGTGTGAGTTCCAGCATCTTGATATCCCTTAAAAAGATTGCGAACCAGCTGTCCATTGACCTGGTATACGCCAATTTCAAGGTAAGAGCTTTCCTGAAGCTGATATTGAATCTCGGTCGAAGGATTAAATGGATTGGGATAGTTCTGACTTAATACGAATCCAGCCGGAAGTTCTCGAATTTGATCTGGATTCACTGCCGAAGATCCGGAGATGGTGACCAGTTCAATCCCGGTATCTCCACCCAGATTCTGCGTATATTGTTTATTGGCGGCATTGTTCCAATGCTCATGGGCTCCCATGCCGGTGAGCAGGGTTCCGTCATCCTCCGGATCATACTGGGTATCATCCGGCCAGTTTGCCGGATCTGCTGCCTGGTGGAGATAATCATCTACACCTGGCCAGCGTGGGAAGGGGCCTTTGTTGCCTGTAGCGGGGCTGCCTTCCGTGGGATGGTCTTCATCATATTCCTCATACAGGAAATCAAAGCAGACCGATGCAATGGCCACCGGGTCCTGGGAAAAAAAGAGTGAATTCGGCCAGTCATCATTAAAGGGCGTCATGCGGTATTTTACAGGCGGGTGGCCCCAATTGGGAGAACCCCAGATACCGTCCACGAGATGGAGAATGGTCTTTCCACCCAAGTGCTCGTGACCCATGATATCCACCATACCCCGATAGGCACCGTATTCCCCATTATCGGGCTGTCCGGTCGCATCCGGGCTGATCAAAGAGGGGTGCAGATGCCAGGCGCCAGATGTGAATGCTGCGATGGAACCGAAATGGTTTTTACTGCCCAATGTAATTCCGGATCGGTGATGTTTCTTTAAAACAGGCATGTTGATCAGATAGGCTGCATCCACATAGGATTGGGGTAAATAATCTTCTGTAGAGCCGTCACTTGCGACAAATACTTTTGAAGAAGAGCGAACCACGTCTGTTCTGCCGGTATTACCACCATAGTAGTTCACATCGGGAAAACTTCCATTGCATTTGTTATAGGTTGTATTGTCCATGTCGAAATTTGTGTCGCCAATGTAGATGTCTCCTTGTGCAACATCGGCGACATTGACCAATTGATCTAATATGGCATGGCAAAGCTGCGGTGATGTATTTATGTTTTGGGGGGGTGTAGTGCCCCATACGTTACCGAGACCATTTAAATTGATTTTAATAGCGAATGTTTCTCCAGAGGTATAACCAACATCGCCTTTGCCATGGTTGGCATTGTGGTAGCGGAAAATTGCATCCCATGCAGCTGCATCCGTTGCTTCGCCTGTCATGGCTTGCAGCCCGTCGGAGACCATCTGATTCACCACGGCTTGATCGGTATTGTCCTCATCGGACCAGTAATCATTTGTGCGATTCTGGCAGTTCTCATCCGTGGCATCCGCATTATGCACCCATGCTACGCGGCCGGGATAAATGCCCACGCCTTCACCCATGGGCGTGTTCGGGGGTTCCAAAGTAAAATTGGGGATGGCATTCGCGGGTTTTGAATCCTGCATAATTGAGAATGCGAACAGGAAAATTGCAGTCAATGATGCGAGCGATGCCATTAGATGCCGTGATTGTGTTAAATATTTTCTTGCTTTTCTATAGAATAGCGCGGATGTGAATAGGCCTGTGATATAGAGGGCGAAGGAGAATGCAATCGGTGCTGCAATCTTGATACAGGGATAGCCAACCCGGCTGGGTTTGGGAATGACACGAATTAAGAGCCACACAAAAGCGGCTACGCCGAGAATCGGGAAATACCAGCGGGATACATTGGTTTGTACTCCTGTAATTCGACCTGTTTTCGGGCAGGTTTTAAAAAAGCTATGTAACAGACGGTGCATGATGAATCCTCCGATAAATTTTCTATCCAAGCAGGTGTTCTGCATAACTGTACAACATAAGGGATGGGCAGGCAGTAATCAAGTAAAATAATGTCATAATCGGAAAATGAAATCTGTCCGATCTGGGTTAATTTGGGTGCAGGTAGTTCGTATCAAGTCATTAGATGTAAGATTTGGAAAGTGACTGATATGATTGCATAATGCAAGTCCTGGTAGAATATTCCTCATTGGACTCAGTTATGGTTTAATTTTGAACTCATATGGTTTCAGATGTGAATGGTTGTATCTTTTATATAATCCTTCATTGGTTATTGTTTATAAGTTTGGAATTTTATTCAGGCGGCATGAAGAATTTATACAAAATTAAGCGAAGATAAATAAATTCAACAACCTAGGGTTGTCAAACAATGTTTTCCGCAGTTTTAATCCTTGTTCTGTTCTCATTTTATGATTAAAATCAGAGTGTATTAAAGAGAAGGTTGGCAGAGATTTTGCCAGTCTCTATTTTTAGCATGAAACATATCTGGTTTTCGCAAGTTTACCAGAAGGGAACACAGCGCAAGCATGTTGTCCTGAGTTTGATATTGACTGCAAAAAGCAGACTTAATAGAGACAGCAACACAGTATCGTAAAGGAAATTCATCATGCGCCATATTCTGGATAGTCTCATTATCCGCACTGTTGCCATTATTATCCTCATTGAAATCATGGTTCTTGGCATTCTCGGATACACAAATACGCACTATTTCAGTCAGAAAATCGAAGAGCGATTCGTACAGCAAATTAAGGTACCCGGCCGATTGATGCTGGAAGCTGCGCTTCGGTATCGATCTGTGAATGATGCTGAAACTATGAAACAGTTTGTGGGTAAAGACATCACTGATGCCCTCCTTGTCGGCGCTGATGGCAAAGTCTATTATTCATTGAACCCAGAATATCGGGATAAATCCATAAGTGAACTGTCCGTGACCGGATATTATGAATTGCAAAAGGGAGACTCCGTCAATGCCCACATCAATCGCCTTAAGCAAGATGGCAATTCTTTTATTATTTGCATGACTCCCATACGTTCAGAGAGCGGTCAATATCTTGGTACACTCTACATCAAGGCAGGAACCGATCAACTTGATCAGGAAAAGCAGGGTGTGATAAACATGTTCCTCTTAGGATCTGTTCTGGCTGTTTTATTTACCGCTGTCATCGGTTTTCTTTTCAGCTTACGAACTCAAAAACGGTTTGGCCGCCTCATCGCCCTGTTTCATAATATTTCAGAAGGTGAGGGTGACCTCACTCTCCGGCTCGAAGCAGAATCAAAGGACGAAATGGGGGAGATTGCGCAGAATTACAATCTTTTTGCCGAGAAATTGAGAGAGATTATTGCGAAAGTACAGACGCTTGTTGAAAATCTTGCGACTGCATTTAAAGAGGTCTCTGTCAGTTCAAGCGAATTGACGACCAATACAGAGAATCAATCTGAGCAGATGAAGGAGATTTTAGGAACAATTCAGGATCTGTCCGCTTATGTGAAAGAGGCTTCACGTAATTCCGGGCAAATGATTGAGCAGGCTCAACAAAACAGCCAGAACGCTGATGCGGGCAAACAAATTAATGTTGGCTTGAAAGAAACCATGACGATAATCCGTGATGGCGAACAACAATTCCGGGATGAACTGGTTCTACTTCAAGACAATTCTACTGAGATTGGCACCATCGTCAGTGTGATTTCGGATATAGCGGAACAGGTGAATATCCTTGCGTTGAATGCATCGATTGAAGCCGTTAAAGCCGGTGATCATGGCAAAGGCTTTTCTGTGGTGGCTGAGGAAATACGAGATTTGGCTGAGCGCACGCAGCAATCGGCGCAACAGATCGTGCCCAAAATCGATGCCATTCGTTCTCAAGTGAATGAGGCCGTTTCAGGGATGGATGAGAATCTTAAGCGTGTGCATCAATTAACAGACAATGTGGATCGCGCTTCTGAAATGAATGAGGTGATCGACACAACCAGTACCAAAACACTTGAATTGGTTGAACAGACTGGCAAAATTTATGAGCAGTCGACTGTAGCTTTTGAGGAAATGATTGAACGTGTGAGCTTGATTAATTCCTCAAGTCAGCAGAATTCAGTCGCCTTGAATCAGGTGACGGATACCATTCATGATTTAACTGCAGGTGTGGACGAACTTCGCGGTGTTATTCAGAAATTTATTGTTCACAAAAAAGAAGAAGGGGATATCACTTCCGAGTGAGCCCTGAAATCCCAATTCGGGAGAGAGTTTTATGAAATCAGATCCAGTGCAATATAAATTCCACTATTATAAATGGATTGTGAGTAGTCTGGTAATTATTTTCCTAAGTATTTTATTTCTGAGCTCATGCGGACAGTACGAGACCTCCTCTACAATCAGTGATACAAACACGCTTAAGTTCTCCCATCGCTCGGCCGGCAAAGACACGATTAAAATGATCGGGCATTGGAAGGATGAAGGCGGTCGGCAGATCTTTCTGGAACAAATTGTAAAGGAATTCAATTTTCTCAATCAGGATCTTCATGTTGAAATCTATTATCCTGAAGACATGCCAGAAATTCAATCGCTTATAGATCTTTCAGAAAGGCACAGCGGCCGAATGCGATATATCGCTGGTATGATTCGGAGCAACCGGATTGAATATGATATCGTGCCTATGATGGGAAGCATTTACCGTAGGGTGGGCGTACAATTGGAAGATCCTGCCTGGGGGAAAAGGCATCTTGTTGATTTTTTAAAGGTGTCCGGATATATAGAGGCTCAGAAACCCACTGTGTTTAAAAATCTCATTCATTGTAATAATACAATGGGCAATTATGTGGGCCCTTTTATTGAAGGCTCTTATCATACGCTACATTACAACAGCAGCCTGGCCAAAAAAATGAATCTGGATATTAAGCAATTTGATATGACTATGGATGATATGGTGCGATATGTGGATCAGATTCAACAATATAATAAGGATCATGGAACACAGATTGTACCACTTTACGAATCTTCTGACTGGCTTACAATTCTTATTTGTTTTGAACAGTTATTCAAATCGGAAATCGAGTTTTCCGGGAGTCAGAGTATCCCAAGGTCATTTTCAGCAAGGAATCAGCGCGCCTTTTTAAAAACTCTGCGGGCCATTCAAACGCTTTATCAAAAGGGTGCGTTCGGTCGATATCCAGAGGATGCGGTTCCCTGGGGTGAAGCTACAGGTTACCCCTTGAATGACCGTTGTATATTCTATATCAATGGCTCATGGATGTACAATATCTGGGAGGACATTGATTCAGAGAAAGTTATAAATATGAGGCCTGCGGAATTGCCGGTATTTAAGGCGTGTGATTATTATTTGGGATTGTACGTCATGGATTTTGCAGTTTTGAAGAACAGTCCGAACAGCGACAAGGCCATTGAGTTCCTAATGTTCATGAGTTCAAAAGATGCGTCCAGCGACTGGACACGGTATGCAAAAAGCCCGTCCGGAGTGATCGGACATCTTGAATCTGCCGGTTTAGGCGGAGATGCGTATGAGCGCTTTAACAATGCTCTAGACCGAAAGTATGGGGAACGCATCATACAACATGATAACAATTATGAATATGTTTTTGGAAATAAACAATCAGAAGTTACCAACGCGTTCACCGATGGTATTCGATCGATAATTTCCGGTACGAAAAGCGCCAATCAGGTGTATGAAGAGATCCTTGCTTATTTCCAAACAGAAAATGAGGTTGAACCAGAGATTTAATCCTCAGAATCTTGACTAGCTGCACTCATATCTATTTTATAAATCCAATGTAAACAATTCTATTCATTATCATGTCATAAGTGTGGAATCCACAATATGGTTTTTGCGGATTCAAGTCCTCTTCATGGCCGCAGCTTCAATCAGTTTGTATCCCAAGCCAGACGCCAGGGAACGGATGTTGCTGATCGTCAGTCACGCTCTCTCTACCGGCAAGTGGATGAAGTTTAAGAGAAAGTGGCGGCAGAAGCTGCGGCTGAAGAGATATCAAGTCTTTCCCAATTCTTTTCTAAATATCCATACATGATTTTATTTTTATTCAGTTCAAAATGAAAAATTATGTAAAGTTCACTTGACTTTTTTAATTTATTTATTATATTCAAAGTAAAGCAAGCTTTACTTTGCAAGAGGGAGCTTATGGCCATGGAACTTATCAATCATGTTCGAGATTTTCGGTTGCAAAAAGGCTGGACCCAGGAAGAACTCGCGGAAAGAGTGGGTGTTTCACGTCAAAGTATTATCTCCATTGAACGGAGAAAGTACATCCCCAGTTTAACTCTGGCGTTAAAATTCTCTCGTCTTTTCGACTGTCCATCCGACATTCTATTTCAATTAAATGAATAGGGGGAAAAATGGTTGACGAACGCTATTTTATACATCGACTCAAATCCACCAGTCTGGCAGGTATCGTGGCGGCTGTGTTGATGGGTGCATCCTGCCTGTACCAACTCTATGTAAAAGGAGTATTTCGATACGATCTTTTTGGGATACTCATCATTATGGCGGCAGTCAAACTGGGCGCCATGTTCTATTTCCGGCGTACTAACTAAACTGAAAGGAGATGCGGATGTTACTCATCCGAAAAATTAAGGATGCTCGAATGCTGATAGGGCTCGGTCAAATCTTTCTCGTGCTCGGTCTCGTTGGATTATATTCAAGCGGAGTGATAAGCGGTGAGATTGAAAAGACGTTCTGGAACGGATTTCTTTTAGGATTGTCCGGTGTGCTTCTTGGCCTTTCCGTTCCATTAAACATTGTAGGCTTGATGCGGATTGACCGACAAAAGAAGCTGAATTCTTAAATTATTTCTACCCGGTCTGTTGAATGGCTCGCATGCTAGCTGCGAGTTTTCTCATCGCATCGGTCAGATTTTCGACCGCGCCCGTTTCAATTTCATGTTTCACCCAGGAGGCTTTTGAAAGCACATTCATGGTCTCAGTATCGTCCGCACCCACAAAGCAAGCATTGGACTGTTCTTTAATATGCTCATCAATGCATGCTTCGATTTCAGTATGTGAAAATTTCTCGGCAAGCTGCCGTACATGTTGAATCATACTCACTCCAAAATGAAATCCACCTTATAATTGATTGGCCCTACGTATCCATTTTGTTAATTACAACGGGTTCAGCTTTCGATTGGGTAACCAATGACTCTACCCAATCTCGTTTCTGCCAGAGCGAGCACCCTCCCGGTCCCTCTTCCAGCATGTCCACATTTTCCCGAATGGTTGCGAGAAGCTTCGACTTGAGCGCCTCTTTTAAGGATGTTTCCCTGATATTCACATCCGAGAAGGGTGCGAAGGGGCAGGGCTCGAGATCGCCATTCGCGCTGATGTGTACAAATCCCCGGCCGGATGAAATGCAACCGCCGAATTGCTCCTCATCACCAGGTACAGAAATGAAAAGGGCCGGATAACGTTTTCTGAAATTCTCAACTCTTTCTGTGAGCATTTCTCTCTGATCCTCCGCCGGAATCCAATCCTCAGTACCTTCTCGTACGGCAGTATATTCAAGGTAGAAGAAGAGTTTGCAGCCCAGGTCCACCAATTCCTGAATGAAGTTATCCTCCGTAATCACGGGAATATTCTCCCTGGTCGCTGTCAGGGATACGGCAAAAAAGATTTTTTCTGCGTGCAATTTCTGGATGGTATTTTTCAACTGATTGTAAATGCCTTTACCCCGGCGGCCATCGGTTTGCTCCGCGTGGCCTTCAAGACTAATGACAGGAATTACGTTTTTTTGAGCTTTAAATTGCTTAATCATTGTATCGTCGATCAGGATACCGTTGGTAAATATCATGAAGATCATGTCCCGATACTGGCTCGTGATATCGATTATTTCCTCACGAACGAACGGTTCTCCACCCGCAATGACAAAAAAGGAGACGCCGAGATCGTGAGATTCCTTCACGATTCGTGAAAGATCAGCAGTGCTCAGATCATCGTCAGTTGAACGGTCCAGGGCCTTGGCATAACAACCTGCACAGTTCAGATTGCATCGGTGCGTGACGCTGAATATAATGATGGGTGGGACATGAACACCCTCTTTGGCCCACTTCTTTCGAATGCGGGCAGCATGGCTGTGCCAGAACAGGGTTTTAATAAATTGAATGGCCTGTCCGGGTGTTTGAATGGATATTCGGAGTGCATTCTTGAAAAAGATATGTAAATTCTTGTTGAGGTGGGGGATATATCGTGTATTCGAGTTCATAAGTCAGGATACCCTTTCAATAATCAAAACTGTTTTCTTTTCAGAATCTTACGCAATAATTGAGTTTGATGTTACCTTATGGTTATAAATATACAGTTTTTTTTTTCATTTTCAAACAATTTAGTCCATATTTTACTTAAAAAAGGAGATGGATTTCCATTTTGGAAATCCATAATATAACTACAAACGCTATATCATATGATAAATCAGTTGTTTTGGCATGAAATGTGCAAAAACTTGAAAAGTAATGAGTTAATCCCTGTTTGGTTTTCATGGAGAAATTGATTGGAAATTAGTGGCGACCAAATTAAACGACTAGATGGTATTGTTCGAAATCTTAGAATTGCGCTGAAAAATTCCTTGTTTTACAGTGCAGAGCATCCAATCTATGTGTTTGCAGTGAATAATCTGAAAAGTGCGCTTGATCATTGGTTTCAAAACAATGACACACTCGAACTTGGATTCTCGCCAGATCATCTCTATCTCGACAACAAACCGGTGAAAGAAGGAGGGGATACGTGGCATCAGGAAACTGCTCAGTATCTCCACATGCGAGGCATGGTATCACTCTCAATCACTCATGGTGTTGATACACAGGAATTACAGGATTTCTTGAATGCCATCGGGCACGACAGAAAGACCATTCAGGAAAATGGCGGAATTCAAAAGAACATCAGTTCCGCCAAACACATTCGAGTTAAAGAAATAGATTACGGATCCATACTTGCGGCGACCGAGGATCCAGTAAAGAAGGAAGATCATGAGGTGTGGCAATTTTTGTTCGAAACCACAAATGAGATGTCAGATGGCGATCTTCCTGAATCCAAACTCGATTTTCTGATTGATTTTTTTAAAGATACTCAGCGTACAGTAAAAACTCTGAACACGGTATATCGTGATGCAGTAGCGCGAGCTCAAGATGAGGAAGCGGTCAAAAATATTCGGGAAGCGATTGTTCGAATCTGTGAATATTTCGAACAAAAATCCTCAGAGGATGCTCGTGAAATAAAAGTACAGTTAATGCAGGTCATCTCTCAACTTCATCCTGATTTAATCAATATTCTACTTGAGAAGACTGAGGAATCAGAGACTGAATTTGATGTGGTCGAATCCATTACAAAAGATTTTTCTGAAAGTGAAATTGCTGAATTTATCGAGTCCTTGATTGGCAATGAAGACACATTCAATGAAAATCTGCTTAAAATATTTGATAAACTGGCGCCAGACTCAGAAAAGTCGGGTAATGTTGTGTCAATGGTTGCCAATAAAATGTTCAGCCGACGGGTTGTGAACCCAGATACACTTTCAAAGCTCCAGATGTCCATCCGGGAAATTTTCCAGCGTCATCCTGATAGTAACTTCATGAATCAAATTTACAAAATTACCGTAGATGCGGTTGTCAATAAAAAGATAGACACATTGATCTACGTGGCACGCCTTTCACCACTGATTAACAAGTTCGTTCAATCCATGGAAGGCGATCAGCTGAAGCGCGAAGAACTCTGGCTGATTTTAAATATTTTGTGGCTTGAGAATGACGCAGATGAATTCAGTAATTTTTCCGAAAAGATTGTAGATATCATTCCTGAACTGATCGACATGAAAGATACAAGTCGAATCAAGGAAATTGTAGAATTTTTTACAGAAAAAACCCGTCCTGAACAGAAAAAAGATCAGGATCTCGTAAATGCAATTAAAACGGGATTTCAAAAGGTCACAGAACCAGCGACAATCGAGGCGTTGATTTCATTTATTCCCGAAGCGGCACGAAGCGATATTGATGATATTTCCTATGTGCTTTCTCGGGCAAAAGCTGATTCTGCCAGCATGCTCATCGATGGATTTATACAGGACAAGAATCCTGTTCATCGCACGAAATACATTTATATTTTTTCCTCCATGTCCCGCGAAATCTCAAAAGAAGTTATGGCCCGCCTGGATACATGCGAGGCCCATCAGGTGAAAGATCTGTTTCTCATTCTTAGGCGGTGTGCACCCGATAAAGCCCATCTTGTCGCAATCAAGTTGACACGCCATCAGAACCCTCAAATTCGATGGGAGGCTCTGAATGGCTTTGAACCCAATTCTGAAAAAGAGATTGTATACTTGTTTGGTTTTTTCAAGAAAGAAAAACATCAAGCTGTAAAAAAACAGGCGGCCGCAGTTCTCCTCAAGACTCAACAGGAAGAGGTGGTTGAAAAAATGTTTCGGTCTATGGAACGAAGTCTTTTTAATAAGAAAATTTTAATACAGCTAATTGAACAATGCGGTAACTTGAAGTCAAAGGAGTCATTTCCACATCTTCAGCGGATCTTTTTAAAACGTGGATTTTTTACAACCAAGAAGCAGGTTGAATTGCGGGTGACCGCATTGAACAGTTTGGCTAAATTGCAAACCGAGGCGGCTAAAGAGCTGGTTCATCTCGGATTAAAAGACAAGAAAAAGCGCGTTCGCGAAATGAGCGAAATTCTGGTTAAACTAGCAGAATAAAATATTGAATACTCTATCTATTTGAGGCATTCTATGTCGCAGCAAGAACTTAGAGATAAAGTAAAATTACTGGTTTCGAGTCTGGCCAGAGCCGTTCAGATGAATCGGATCTATGAAGACAAACATACTCTGACCAAAGAGGCACTCGATCAGCTTTTCATGCAGTTGCTCCAAGTTCTTTCTGAAAAGGTGGAACTCACGATTGGCATTATGGGAGATGAAGTCATATTTGAGGGTGGACCCGTTTTTACTGCACAAAAACGCCATGAGGGATTTATTGAATATTTAAAATCTCTGGGAATTAAAAAGATCAATTTTAAATCGGGCATCGAAAAGATGGAGCTCTTCTCATTCATTCAGTTTATCTCAAAAAAGCCGGATATTAACGAAACGCCAGAAGATCTTCAAAAGCGTTTCAGGGCTGCAGGAATCCAGCATGTCGCGATTGGTCAAATCGGCGGCAAAGTGCAAACGAAGAGGCCCGAACTGAAAAATTTAAATTTAGAAAAACTTGTCAAACATGATTACAAAGAGAGTGTGGATTTTCTGACAAAGACTTACAAGGATTTAAAGAATAAGGAATCCATGAACTTGACATCGGCCAGGCAGATTGTTGATGGATTGCTAAATAATATTGTGAAGAATAATAATTTGTTGCCCATGCTCACATCGATCAAAACACATGATGAAGGCATGTTTGAACACGGTGTGAATGTGACAGTGTTTACAATGCTTCAGGCGGAGATGCTTGGTCTTGATGATCGTCTGCTTGTGGATGTGGGTATGGCCTCATTGTTACATGATATTGGGCGGTTGTCTGAATCTGATGATCAGAGTGCACTAACCGAGTTGCCCACTTCTGGATCAAATTCCACGGAAGACAAGGAAAAGATTCAACTGGATAAAGATTTAAAAGGTGCTAAGATTCTCCTTCAGACAGAGGGAATTCCCGTATTGGCTGCCATCACGGCATTTGAGCATAATATGCGATTTGACTTAAAAGGTCCACCACGGAAAATTTACGGGAAACATCTTAATCTGGTCAGTATGATGATTGCGATTTCTGATTATTATGATATCTTGCGAAAGAAACCGGAGTATTATGAAGAGGGTGGTCCCGAAAAAGCTTATGATGAGATGTTGGCTATGTCCGGAACGCATTTTCAACCTGATTTGCTGCAGAATTTTTTTAGTGTAATAGGCGTGTTTCCACCAGGCACGCTGGTGGAACTGGATACCGGCGAAACCGCGTTGATTATCCAGGGCAACATTATGGATATGAAACGACCTCAGATAGAGATCCTATACAATAAAGATGGAGAAAAATACGAAGAGCCCAAGATTGTCAACCTGATAGAAAAAGATAAGCGGGGAAAATTCAGCCGTACGATTGTCAAATCGATATCGGTTAAGAAACAATTAAATGAATCTTTGCCACCTGAATAACCATGAAGCTTACTACAAAAATAATTATATCCTTCCTTATCACCGGCGTAATTCTGAGTGGCATGATTTCAAAATTATACCGATATGATCTTCCATTGCTGTGGGTTATATCTATTTCAATAATTTTAGCTGGTGTGATAGGTATTCTGGTTGCCAGAATCATCATTATTCCCATCGACCGGCTATTTCAGGGAACAGAAATCATCAAAGCAGGCAATCTGGATTATCGAGTGGGCACAGAGAGGCAAGATGAAGTAGGCAGACTGTCTAAAACCATGGATGATTTTGTAGAAGAGTTAAGCACCGCAACCCAGTCGATTGCTGACCTTCAAGAGTTGAATGCCGAGTTGAAGGATCAGGCCGAAGAATTCCACGCCAACGAAGACTATTTCCGCCGTCTTTTTGAATATTCCAATGATGCTGTTTTTATCTATGATTTTGAAGGCAACGCACTTGATGTGAATAAAAAAGCCTGTGATATGCTGGGGTATTCAAAGGATGAACTCCTTAAAATTCAATTTCTCGATCTTCAAACCAAAGGAGAGCTCACTCGATCGAAATCTGCTTCAAAACTTAATAACGAGACGGGGTCGGTTCGATTTGAATCGGTGTTTCAGCGCAAGGATGGTTCAATCATTGATGTTGAAATCAGCTCAAGTGTGGTGGATCTAAAAAAGAGTATCATGCAGAGCATTGTCGGGAATATCACGGCCCGGAAGCAGATGGAGAGTTCGTTGCGTGAGTCTGAAGAGAAATTTCGAACATTCATGGAGACTGCCAGCGATCTGATGTTTATCACGGGACCCGATGGAACTTTTGCTTACGTCAATACTGCCATGGCCAACCATCTTGGATATGCCAAAGATGAATTGATCGGTATGTCCATTCAGGATCTCTATGCCAAGGATACAGTAGAAGCGAGCAAGATGATTCGGCAAAGTTTTTCCGCAGAAGGTGAAGATATTCACCAATTAATTTGGGAAACAAAGAATCGCCGCCGGATCTACGGTGAAATGAAAGTAGTGGGCAATTATAATTCAGAAGGTCAATTCAAGGGCATTCGCGGGATCTTTCGCGATATCTCTGAACGTCGAAAAATTGAAAATTCTCAACGGTTGGCCCAGATGGGCAAGATGGCCGCAGACATGGCACATGAGGTGAAAAACCAGCTCATGGTCATCAATACACGGGCGCAAATTGCCGAGATGCGCAAACCTGAAGATCCTGAAGTTGTCTCGGATCTGACTGTCATTCGCGGACAATGTGGTCGGGTTAATGATATTGTCAAGCGCTTGTTGATGTTCTCAAAACCCAGCAAAGGTGATTTTGTTCTGGCTGATGTGAACGAGACAGTTGATTCTGTGATAAAGCTGGTTGAAAAACAGTATTCCCTTAATAGCGTGGAAATCAAGAAGGATCTTGCTACTGAATTACCCGAAGTTCTCATGGATGTCAAGCAGATTCAGGATGTATTTTTAAACCTGATTGGCAATTCATATGAGGCCATGTCTGGCGGAGGTGAAGTTATCGTACGAACCGCTTCAACCAGAGGGTCTGTCCAGGTATTGATTGCAGATACAGGCAGCGGAATTTCTGAATCCGATCTGGAACATATCTTTGATCCATTTTTCACAACAAAAGAAGAGGGTACCGGATTGGGATTGTCTGTGTGTTATGGTGTAATTCAGGCGCATGATGGCGAGTTAAGATATACCAGCGAACTAGGTAAAGGCACAACAGCCACGGTGTCCTTCCCAATACCTAATAGTGGCTGATCCATCTCAAGAATCGATATATCCTCTTATACCTTCAAGTCAATTTCTAATCTGTCATGTTGAAAATGTAACCTCTCTTTTACTATCCCTAGTTAAAAATGGTCCTTTTATGATTTAATTTGATCTGAATCGATTTTGGCACTATAGCTGCTATACATTATACTGTACGAGGGTCGGGCTAGTTGAAATTTCTCAAAAGCGGATGAAATTTCTCTCAATGTTGGAAAAATATGCCGACCCTGAGAAAAACTCCACGATTTAATGAGGTGAAATTGCAGACAGTAAAGGTTGAAAATCAGATGCTTGAGGCGATCGTTGAAAAAAGTATTGATGGCCTGGTGGTTTTGGATCAGGATCGAATCGTTCAGTTTCTTAATCCGGCAGCTGCTTCAATACTCAATCAGAATGCCACTGCACTGCTGGGGCAGCGATTTGCACATCCGATTGGCAATGGGCAGTCGTCAGAAATTGAAATTGTCAGAGAGGGCGGAAAAGCTGGAACCGGAGAAATCCGAACGGTGGATATTTCAAGGAATGGAAAGCCGGCATATCTCATCTCCATTCGCGATATCACAGAACGCATTGTTTTTGACAGGCTTAAAGATGATTTTATCAGCACGGTCTCACATGAATTACGGACGCCCCTCACTTCGATGCGTGAGGCCATTTCTGTGCTTCACGATGGTATTCTCGGCGATGTAAATGAGGAACAGAAAGATTTTCTCTCACTGTGTCTTCGTAATACCGATCTTTTAAGACGCATTGTTTCGGATCTGCTCGATATTTCGAAAATTGAAGCAGGTCGTGTAAAACTGAAAAAGGCCCGCATCCCCTTATCTGAAGTTTTGCAATCAGCTGTGGACTCCTTTTTACCTCTGGCCAAATCCAAACATATTGATCTGAAACTTGAAATGACAAATGATGACGTGGATGTGTATGTGGATCAGGATCGGATTGTCCAGGTTATCAACAATCTGATTGGCAATGCGCTTAAATTCACCGAAAAAGGATGGGTGGATGTGCACATGCAACGTCAGGGTGACCAGGTTGAATGTATTGTCAAAGACACGGGTCGCGGGATTGATGAAGAGGACATAAATCATGTCTTTGAGAAGTTCCAGCAATTTGGATCCGTTGTGGATCCTGAAAACAAGGGCACCGGACTTGGACTGGCGATTTCCAGAGAGATAATAGAGCTGCACGGAGGCACTATTCGTGTTGAGAGCAAACTGGATCAAGGAAGCACATTTTCCTTTGCCCTGCCACGATACAATTATGATCTGGAAGTGCTTGAGGTCATTCGAAGTCACTTGACAGGTAAGAAAGATATTTCAACCCTGTTTACTATTCAACTGCAAGATATGCCGAATCTCACAGATGCAATTCGAAACGACCTGTTTGAACTGATTACCAAGAAGGTTCGTAGCGCTTACGAGAAACCCGGCAAGATGGTTTCCGCTTCCGCACCGGTTCAGAATATGTTCCATTTGGTGATTGATTCTGGGTATGAATCCCGACTGTTTTCCCGAAAGCGGTTTTTGAGAATTATAAAAGAAGCCGCCTTTGAATCCAAACTCAATGAAGAGCTGGATTTCTCATATGGTCTATCTGTTTATCCTGAAGAAAGTAAATCTCCGGAAACGCTATTAGCGATCAGTCGGGATCATGTGATTCATGAGAAGACGGAGCGGTTGAGGCGACGAATTTTTATAGTGGATGATGAGAAAGAAATGACAGAATCGCTCAAGACCCTGCTTGGATTCTTCGGATATGCGAATGTCCATACCATGAATCGGGGCAATGAAGTATTTGACCGACTGGATGAAGGGATTCCCGATTTGGTCATCCTCGATATGAAAATGCCGGGAATGAGCGGTTATGAGGTGGTTGGACGACTCAAGGAACGGTTCGAAACCAAGGATATTCCGATTTTAATTATGTCCGGGTATGAGGTCGAGACAGGCCAATTCCTGGAGTATGTAAATACAAAGGCCATTCTTACGGTGAGTAAACCGGTCGACGCGGAGATGCTGAAGAAGATGGTCTACTTTTTAATTTAAGAGTTCACTTTTTTTACCCCTTTTAATTTGGAGGAAACGATGGCTAAAATTTTAATTGCTGACGACGATCCCGACATTCTGAAAACTTTGGCAGTCCGGCTGAGAGCGCATCAACTGGATGTAGTAACCGCATGGGATTGTAATGAAGCCATCAAACTGGCCTATGCTGAGAAACCGGATCTGATTCTAATGGATATCCGGATGCCCAAGCTGCGCGGGATCAAACCTTATGAGAGCCTGCAGATGTATTCAC